>JASBUW010000039.1 GCA_030147755.1 Parachlamydiaceae bacterium | reverse complement strand
TCACAGAAAAATATATCTCGAAAATTTGTGTAGTTTGTCTAAATATTATTTAGACCTCTACTATGCGATGGTAAACCATCACACACAAGCTCTACTTTATTTTGCTTGCACATTGTCTTTCTTATACTGTCAAAACATCTTGCACATACTCATCGGTATCTGCTTTTCTTACTTGCCTGCTTTTTTATTACGCATTTTGCAAGTGAGAAGTTACAAACATACAAAATATCGTCGATTTAACACAACTGGTTTTTTTCAATATTTTGCAAATCGCATTTTAGGCTCATTGTCAGCTCTATTTTTTTATCCTTCAAAGTTGCCATTGGTCGAATTTATGCACATCTTTTTAGCAAAATATCAATCCATTTTCCTATTTTTCGCATCTTTCGATCGATTTTTCCGATCTTCAAGATACTTTTTCTCAAAAAGCAAAGCTTAGCGATAACAAATCACTCGCTCAGTAGAAGATCTTACCTCTTCTTCTTTGCTCTTTAAAATTGTTGTGTTTGACGGGATTTTTTTAAGTTTGATTGGCTGATTAACACTCACAGAAGGAAGGTCGCTCCACCTCACTTCCACTACTTACTACTCTTTTAATATACTAATTTTAGTTTTTATTTGTCAACTATTTTTTATTATTTTTTTATTTTCTTTTTTTTTAAAGAGCGGGATGAAAGAGCTTTTTATTTCTCTCCACCCTGCGCTCTATTTTTAGAATAACAAATTGGATTAGTTTTGTCAACTATTTTTTAAAATTTTATTAATATAATTAGTTTTCACTCGAGATTTATGAAAAAATTTTAAACACAAAGAAACAAGCAAGGTGCAAAGGCACAAAGAAGAACAAGAAAAAATTATGTCTCTTTACCTTTCTTTGTGCCTTTGCACCTTGCTTGTTTCTTTGTGTTTAAACCTTTCAAATATTGTTGCCCAAAATCTTGTGCTTCTGAATGATACCAAGCAACTTTTTAAAGGAGTAAAGATGGCAAGACGAGTCAAAAAAGTATTTTCCCCCGGAACTTTTATTCCTTTTCCCCAACGTTTAGTGGCGATTATCCAGCTGTGTTTGGCTTTTTCTCTGATGATTTGGTATATGACCCAGCCATTTATGGGAGAATATTTTAATTTACGTTCGCGCATGCTTTTATATGAGTATGTGATGGGAACGTCTGATGCTTTAAAAACGCAGGTTGCTCAAGAAACGCAAAAGGGGCGTTTTGAAAAATTATCTGAGGATGAACGTTTATTCGTACTTCAGGATTATCAAAGTCTTCAAAAGTATGCCGCTCGTCCTTTCATTCAAAAAATAGAAGACGGGATGCGCGTTTTATTGCTAAAAATTCCAGCTTTTGAACAAGCTTGGATTTTTTTCGCGGTTGTCATAGCCATCCTTCTGTTATTAAAGATAGAAGGAGCACAGCAAGCCGCTTGGTTACTCCCCCTGCTTGCATTGGCTTATGCTTATGATAATTATTTGACAGGTAATCTTCCTCAAACTCCGTCCGATCAATTGTTATTTCCTTCCGAGCAGGTTATTGTCCAAGAGTATTTGACAGAACCTTTATCTTCTCATCTACTCGAACAAAAAAAGCAATTAGAGAAAGGATGGCACCGTTATTTACTCAAAAATTGGTCCACCAAACAGGAACAAGTGTTAGAGGAAGCCGAATTTAATTTCACCGTCGCTCGTTTACAGCTATTACATCAAGAGCCTTTGGTCACGTCATTAAATTCTTTTCATGAGCGAGTGAATCTTTTTCTCATATTATTGTATTTAGCGTGGAACACCTTATTTGCAGTTGTTGTCAATCGTCCTCGTAAACAAGTACTTCACCTTTATTCGGGTGGAATCGCTTGAAGTTCATAGGTGAATAGATTGTCTGGATCATACTTAGCTTTGATCCTTTCTAATTTTTGGAAGTTATCCCCATAATATTGTTTTTGCCAATCCACAAGGTTGAAATCAGGGACATTGACATAAGATCCTTTGAGGAAAGGTTGCAAAGCAAGTCTTAAATTTTCTACCCACACAATGGATTGATCCGCTTGTTGATCATCTACCCATGGTTGTTCCCATTCAAAGAAGAACAAAGATTTTCGATTCCAAAATGGTGTTGATTTTCTCGGAACCTTTCGCATGAATCCTCCACAAGCCAAAAAGTAAATATTGGCTTTTTCATTTACAGCTGTATCCAAACCAAGTTTGATGGCATGGATCGCTTCTGGAGGCAAGAGTTTGTTCACAAATGTAGAAGAAATTTTAACTTTTGTGGGAGGATTAGGAAAATTCGCGAAAAATAAAAAAGATTCAAGATAAGAAACGGTTTGAAAAACATCTAGATCGCTTCCCGGAATAGCTAACAAAGGCGCTAATAATTCCAATAATTCTTCTTGAGATCCATCAAAGATTCCAAAAATCACGTGACTGGGTCCGCTATTTGATTTGGGATTCAATGACAAGCTGCTGTTCAATCGTTCTGTTTGAAAAGGAAACCACCGTTGCCACGTATCGACCAATGTTTCTAATACTTCATAGGGATATTCAATTTGATACATCACCACATTTCCTACTGGAATAGCAGAATAAACAAATTCCGTCACCACGCCAAAATTGCCTCCACCACCTCCTTGACAAGCAAAGAAGAGATCGCGATGTTTATGCTTGGATGCACGAATAATCTCCCCGTTTGCTGTCACCACCTCCACTTCTTTCAATCGATCACAAGCCAAGCCATATTCTCGAATCAAAAGTCCAATTCCGCCACCTAATGTCACTCCAGATATACCGGGTGGTATTTCAAGCCCAGTGGGTATCGCAAGCCCCTGCTGTCCTAAAGCTATGGCGACATCCCCCTGCCTAGCTCCGGCTTGAACACGAGCCAATTTTTTTTTGACGTCTACTTGAATTTGCTTCATTTCGCTGACATCGATGATGATGCCCCCATCTAAACTGGACCATCCTTCAAAGGAATGTCTTCCTGAGCGAATGCGAAATGGGATTTTTTTCTCACGACAAAAATTAATGGCATTGACGACATCATATTTGTTTTGCACAAATACGATGGCTAATGGATAACGTGAAAAATAGAGATTCCAGTTTAGTCTAGCTGTGTGATATTCAGGATCATTGATTGTTACAATGCGTCCGGTCAACTCGACTGATTTTGCACTTGAATTTGCTGATGCTGCTAAATGACTTCCACTCATTAGCAAAGTCAAGATAACTATCCACACTCTAAACACACGTTTTGTACTCACATCCCCTCTCATTTAGCTATGATGTTAAAAAACGTGACACTATAATTTTTGCCTGTTTTTATCTATAAAAAATTTGTTGTATAAAATTCATTTCCCTTGGCTCTCTGTGTACTCTATGGTAAAATTCAATAAATTACCACAGAGTACGCAGAGAGCATAGAAGAATGCCAAACAGAGAAATGGCAACAAGAAATTTATTCAAAGAGTTTATAGACGCCAATACCTGCAAAATAGGCAATAAAAGCCGCAATACCTACACGACGTAAATACCAGAAAAATTGTACTCGTTCGAGTCCCATAAAAGCCACTCCGGCTGCAGACCCTATGACAAGAATACTCCCTCCCGTTCCTGCACAATAAGCAATCAAATTCCAAAAACTAGAGTCTTGCGGATATTGGTTCAGGCTATACATCCTCATCGTAGCAGCTACTAAAGGTACATTATCCACAATGGCAGAGACTAATCCAATCGCAATCGCTATTACATTTGGATTACCCATTGTATGATCCATCCATTTCGCCAAGCGATCTAATAAACCTGCCGTATGCAGCGCATCAACTGCCAGCAAAATGCCTAAGAAAAATAAGACGCTCGACACATCAATTTGCGTGATCACTTGCGGAACACGCAAGTGCTCGCGCTCTTCATAGCGATTATGCACCAAATCAGTCATCAACCACATGAGACCTAATCCAAAAATGATTCCCATAAAGGGTGGCAAGCCTGTCACAATTTTAAAAATAGGAACAAAAATAAGAGAAGTGATACCTAACCAAAAAATTTCCTTCCCCATAGGTTCTACTTCCACTGCTTCTACTTCTTTTGGAGCAGGATAAGAGCCTTTTAAAGACCAACTCAAAATCAAATTAGCGGTGATCAAACACGCAAAACTAGGCAAAAAAAGAGCGTACATAATTTGTATAGTTGAAATTTGCCCTCCAATCCATAGCATGGTTGTCGTTACATCTCCAATTGGCGTCCATGCTCCCCCCGCATTAGCAGCAATGACAATGGCTCCTCCCATTAACAAACGCTCCTCACCTTCTGGAACGAGTTTACGCAAAAGCGTCACCATCACAATCGTCGTAGTCAAATTATCAAGAATGGCAGACAAAAAGAAGGTGATAAATCCTATAAACCATAACAAATGGCGCTTAGATTGAATGTTCACCCACTGAGAAATGAGTTGAAATCCTTTATGGACATTAATGATTTCAACTATTGTTAAAGCCCCTAATAAGAAAAAGACCACTTGACTAATGTTAGCCATATGTTCGGTTAAATAAGAGAGATTATTTTCTTTGGTATCTGCATAACTGATAAACTGTACTACCCAACACAAAATAGCCATCAAAAGAGCAATAGATGTTTTGCTAATGTGCGTAACATGCTCAATGGTAATGAGAAAATAGCCCATGATAAAAATAAAGATCATGAGCCACTCATATACATTAAAAGGAACCATTTTTTATCCTAATATTTTAAGCCTTTATCCAATCTCCAATCCATACAAAAAGAGCTCCTAGTATGACTAATCCACTTAATCCCACGATATAACCTATACATATAAATATACCGTCATCTTCTATCAAACCTAAACCTATCAATAGTAAGGCCCAAGCGGCTAATATGTTACTAAAAGGAATGGGTAAGGGAAGTGCCAAATAAAACCCCATTAAAACGACAAAAAATCCATGAGCATAGTGTAAGAAAGAATCATTGCATATCCACGTCCATCGTGGATAGACAAAGCGTTTCAACTTTTGAATCAGCCATAAACTTTTTTGAAGTACTTGCCTCAAAAATTTTGTCGATATTTTTTGTTTTAAAATCCACTGAGGCCACCAAATGCGCCGTCCAAATATCATGCGGAGACCAATAAATATAATCACGATACCAAATGGAGTAGAAGATCCGGGAATTTGAATGGGCTGACAAAAAGGCAAAGCAAACAAAACAAGAAGAAAAGGATAGCCGCGCCCTTTTAAAGCTTGAAATAAAGCTTGAATGGTCCATTCTTGAGTATCTAATTGCTTTAAAATATCTTGCAAAATCGTTTCTAATGAAGGCGAAGGTATTGTTTGCAAAGCTTTGATCATAGTTCGTGATTACCCATCATGTTACATTCTCTATGGGATTATTTTGACAACAACACGCTTTTTCTCCTTGTTTTGGTGCAGGTGGAGGTAGTTCCTCTTGCAGTTTTTCTTTTGGTGCGGGAGGAAAAATCCAACGCCCTAATACATAATTCACACCTAGTGAATAAATGACACCTACGATAAATGTTTTCACAACAACGCGTGCAACATTTTCTAAAGTGCTTGCTCCCGATTTACACAAAGAAATATCAAACATTGCTTTAAGCGCAATGAATGTAATGCTGACTAAATTGACAGTTGCCCAAGTGCTCGCAATACGCCCTTTGACATCTTCCGGAGGATTAATTCCAAAATAACCGCCAATTCCACCGCCGCACAATGTTCCCATGATACATAAAGGACAAGCCATAACGAATTCCTCATCTAGTTAATGAATTTTCGTTGACGTTAACAAATTTATTGACTAGCGTCAAGGCAACATTTACATCTATTCGACTATGAAAAATCAATTCACAATACGTACTACTATTACTCCTAACTTGCTACATCAAACCCTGTTAAAAGGATTTGGTTTGGCTTTAATAGGCATTCTGGGTCTTTTATATGGCAGTATTTATGCCGATCTTTTGACTTTGCAAATGTGGGGATTTACGCTTTTCATAGTGAGTTTAGGATTGATTGCAATGGGTCTGCTGCCTTATCGACGTTTATCTCGCTTGCAAATGAATCCTAACAAATTGTGTTTAGCAGAGCCTCATCATTTAGAATTTTATGCTAAGGATCGTCTTTTATTGGTCATTCCGATGGAGTCCATTGCGCGCTTGGAATATGTGGCAAATCCTGCACCTTATGGCATTGCGTTTTGGCTCAAACCCACTCATTCTTCTGTGATTGTGAAGGGATTTCCGGAAGACATAAGATCTCTAAAAGAACAAGGAAAGAAGCGAGCAGGGGCTGATCTTTTCTTGCCTTATTTTACTCAACGCTCTTTTGAAGAACTTATGAATTGGCAAAAAGAAGAAGAAACTTTCGAAGAATAAATCATGTAAAAGTTCTTTAGGCTGACGCGAAGCGTTTGGAGTGCGCAAGTCCTCTCATCCTATTACCCTACCCATAAGTCTGTTGCCATTTGTGCGGTAGCACTATAACTGCATTAGCCCAGACCGAGCGCATCTAGCGCTCGTTCTGGGTAAACGATACCCTTCATGTGCACTGCGGTTAGCAGTGCAACTATTCAGCGTTTATATAGCACTGCTAACCGCAGTGCAATGCGTTTTGCGTTAAATCCCAGAACGAGCGCTAGACGCGCTCGGTCTGGGCTAATGCAGTTATAGTG
>JASBUW010000013.1 GCA_030147755.1 Parachlamydiaceae bacterium | reverse complement strand
TTTAGGTTATACCAACAATGAAAAGGAAAAACAAATCATTCAAGAACTCACGCAAAGCCAAGCGTATCAAAAAATAGGCAAAGCCAATTTAGAAGAAGAAATCTCCGGGATACTTTCCCGAGATCGTAAAGATCAGGCGACTTATGAATTAGAAAACAAATTGGGAATAAATCCTACAGACTGGATAAGTCCTTCTATTTTAAAACGAGATCGCTTAAGAGTTGAAAAAATTGGTAAGTCACAACCTACTATTAGCGCTCTGATAGAAAATATCGTTCAAAATCATAGACAAACTTTACAACCTTATGAAGGAGGGGGGATTTTTGACATTGGAATTTATCAGTTTAATCAAGCTAATCAAACAAAGCAAAATGGTCACTCAATAGGCATGCAGATTGATCCAGCACGTGATATTTACCGTTTTTGGGACGTTAATACAGGCTTTTACCAGTATGAAACACTTGATGAAATGAAAAGGGAATTCCAGGGTTATATGCAAGAGTTTTATCAAGGTCAATATAATCTCTTCTATGCCGCTCAATATACTCCCCTAGATAGTTAATCTATCATTTCTCATAAGCTTTAGCTGCTTCTTTCAAACGTGCTTGCATTTGTTTCCACGCTTCATGAGACTGCTCTGCATCATGAATGGCTTGGTAGAGTTCCTCTTCATTAATAGGGGAAGGGATATAAGAAGAAGAAGGACAAGATCCCACATAATGGGAATAGATAGGGCTGGGAGAAGTGGGAGTTTCTGTGGGTTCTGGGGATTCGGTTCCTGGTAATTGAAGCTGTAAATCTTTATCGTCGACAAAAGGCTTTGATTGTCCTTCAATCTTGTAAGCCAATAATTTTTCTCGACAACATTCAGAATACGCCACGTTACGTCTCCTCTGTCTTTTAAATTATTTTTAGCGCCTTTTCCAAATTCCGTTCAAGGAGAATTTAAAATTTTTAAATAATGGACAAAAAGACAAACGACACTAAGGACACCAAGGACCTTAAGGACAAAGTGGACTTGTGGACAAAAAATATTATTGCTGTCCACAAATCCACTTTGTCCTTAAAGTCCTCGGCGTCCTTAGTGTCGTTTGTCCTTTGTGTAAGCGTAAGAGAACAAAAATTACTTCAACGACCAATCAATCGGAGCTTTACCTTGCTTCACTAAGAGCTCATTCGCTTTAGAAAAATGACGACAACCAAAAAAACCATTGTTGGCAGAAAAGGGGGAAGGATGCGCCGCGGTTAACACAAAATGGCGAGAAGGAATGCCTTTTTCACGTAAAAAACGACACTTATCTTGTGCCGACTTGCCCCATAAGATAAAAATCACGGGATCTTGCCGCTCTTCTAATTTGCGTACCACCGCATCTGTAAACTGTTCCCAGCCACGCCCATGATGCGATAAAGGCTCGCTTTGACGCACGGTTAAGGTTGCGTTGAGCAGCATGACACCTTGCTGAGCCCAGGATATTAAGCAGCCATGAGAAGGACGCGGAAGTTGGATATCTGTTTCCAGTTCTTTGAAGATATTTTGCAGCGAAGGGGGCGGTTTAATCCCCTTAGGCACGCTAAAGCTCAAGCCATGCGCTTGTCCCGGTCCATGATAGGGATCTTGGCCCACAAGCAAGATTTTGACTTCATCGAAAGGCGTTTGATAAAAAGCATTAAAAATGAGCTCTTGTGGAGGATAAACCGGCGTAGGGGCCGTGGCATATTCTTTCTCCACAAAGGCTGCTAACTCCGCCACATAAGGTTGTTGGAGCTCTTCTTTCAAAGCGTGCTGCCAACTCGGTTCTAAAATAAATGGAGTAAAAGTTGCGCGACTCATGAGACACCTATTAAATGTTGGATTTGCTGTAACAACCCTTGTATTTGCTTTTTTTGCACAGAATTGAATTTTTGCGGCGTTTGTTTCAATTGCTGATACAAGCGTTGCAGTCCTTGTATCACTGCCGGTCCACTCTTTTGTTGTCGTTTATCTTCCTTATCTAAAGGAAAAAGCTGTCGAATTAAGGCTAATAGCTCCGCTTTGGTCTCCCCTTGATAATTCTCTACAAGAGTTTGCTTTTGCTTTAAATTCCCTTCGCGCGTCGCCAATGTATACACCGCTTGACGTGGCATCAATTCAATTTGAGGACGTAAATGCTTGGGCATCGCTTCACAAAATTCATAGTATTGCATGAGATTATACGGTGTCTGACGATTACCATAGGCCGCCATGAGCCACGCCGTAAAAGCCCCATCACGATAGTGAATCAAAATTTGATGCGCTTTTTTAATGCGCTCGCCATGCAAAAGAGCCGCTTGGTTATTGATCGCTTTCACTTCCGCTGTTAAAGAGATTAATAGCGTTAAATCTTGATCAATCTCTTGCTGCTCATGTCCATAGGTATGCAAAATGTGCTCAAGCGATTCTTTTTCTTTCGCATTGAGTTCGCTTACGCTGAACATGCCTGAAAAACTAGTCAAATTACCGGTGGCTGACTGTTGAGCCATAGCTGCCATTTTAGAGACATTCGTTGGTTTTTTCATGCGTTGATTCAACATAGAATTGACATTGGCCATGAAAAGATCCTTGGGTTGAGTGAATGTAAAGCCGCTTTACATGTTTAAGACACAATCTAAGATAAGCGTTGCAGAATTTCCTTAGTAATAGCGAGATAATCCTCTGCAGCACGGCTATCGGGTTCTGTTTCAAAGACGGGTTTACCGTATATCGAAGCTTCAGAAACTGTAATGTCGCGGCGAATTTTATTTTTAAATGTTTTTTTAGGAAAAGTGCGTTCAATAACGTCTAAAAAGGCTTGATTGCTTTTTCCTCGTGCATTCCAAAAGGACAAAATGACGCCTAAGATATGCAGGGGATGGCGTTGGCTAATATTTTCCATGAATTGTCCCAAGCGTTCGAGTCCTTTCACACTATAAAATTCAGGGGTAGCGCAGACGAGTGTATGCTGCGCTGCGATCAAAGCCGATTCTGTTAACCAACAAAGTGAAGGAGGTGTATCAATAATGGCAATGTCATAAGGAAGAGAATAAAGTAAATCGCGCAGTTTTTCATGTGAATAACGATCTGCTGCTAATTGACCGGTGACTTCGACGCGTTCTAGCCATGTATCAGCTGGAATCAAATCTAAGCGCGTAATATGTGTTGATCGAATGACTTCTTGTATTTCTTTTTGTCCTTGTAAAACGGGAGCCAAGCTGTCATTTTCATCCGGATCTAATCCTAAGCCCGTGGTGAGGTTAGCCTGCGCATCAAAATCGACGAGCAGCACTTTTTTTTTATGAAATTTAGCCAAAGCAGCCCCGATATGAAGGGCTGTGGATGTTTTGGCTGTCCCCCCTTTAAAGCTGCTAATGGCAATCGTTTTCATTTCATATCCTTTTAGGTTGAAGCTGTTGTCTGAGATACATAGGGTGAAGTTAAGGCACGTTCTTTGCGTTCTTTTTCGATGTTACGCAAAAATTCATCGATTTGCACTTCGCCATGCACCACGTTATCGCGTGTACGCAGATTAGCCGTTTGATGTTCTACTTCTTGATCGCCAATTGTTAAGATGTAATTAGCTTGTGCAAGTTGTGCGTTGCGCACTTTTTTGCTGACAGATTCATTAGAGCTATCCACTTCCACATGAAAACCGGCATTGAAGAAGCGCTGAGCCAATTGGCGTGCGTAAGGTTCATGGCGATCGGCCACATTGAGAATGCGTACTTGTAAAGGACTCAACCACAGCGGAAATTTGCCCATATAGTGTTCAATGAGGATCCCCATAAAGCGTTCAATGGATCCAAATAACGCGCGGTGAATCATGACAGGGCGTTTGCGTGTGCCATCGTGGTCGGTGTATTCCAAATCAAATTTTTCGGGGAGCGCCATATCCAATTGAATGGTTCCGCATTGCCAACTGCGATGAATCGCATCGTGAATATGAAAATCGATCTTAGGACCGTAGAAGGCGCCATCTCCTTCATTGATGCGATATTCGCGTCCCATTTCATCCAATGCGCCTTTCAAACCGGCTGTCGCAATTTCCCACTCTTCATCTGTTCCAATGGTATTTGCTTCCGGTTTAGTCGATAGTTCGAGGCGATAAGTGAGTCCAAAAGTCGAGTAAATTTCATCTGCTAGAGCTAAAACGGCTTTAATTTCGTTTTGAATATCGCTAGGCTTCATAAAGATATGCGCATCATCTTGATGGAAGCTGCGTACACGAAACAGTCCTGAAAGTGATCCAGAAGGCTCATAACGATGCACATTACCAATTTCAGCAACACGTAAAGGTAGTTCACGATAGCTATGGGTATGTCCTTTATAAAACAGCATACAACCGGGACAATTCATCGGCTTAATGGCAAAATCGCGCTCTTCCACTTGTGAAGTGAACATATTTTGACGGTAATTATGCCAATGCCCGGATGTTTCCCATAACTCACGGGTCATCATGGTGGGTGTTTTGATTTCAATATAGTCATTGCGATTGAGGCATTCGCGAATATAGGCCACGAGTTGATTCCAAATGATGAGACCTTTTGGATGAATAAAAGGCATACCGGGAGCTTCTTCTTTCAGCGAAAAAAGATCTAACTTAGGACCCAAAATTTTGTGATCCCGTTTCTTGGCTTCTTCTAATTGGTGCAAATATTCTTTTAATTGTTTGCGATCAGGAAAAGACACCGCATAAATGCGTGTCAGCATCTCATTTTTTGCATCTCCACGCCAATAAGCACCGGCTGTTTTCATGACTTTAAAGGCTTTAATTTTGCCTAAATTGAATAGATGAGGTCCTCGGCATAAATCAAAAAATTCGCCTTGACGATAAGCTGTCAAAGGGCTTCCCTCTTCAAAGCTATGAATAAGTTCGCATTTATAAGGATTGTGCGCAAATAAACGCAGCGCTTCTGCTTTGGAAGCAATCAACTCTCTTTGGGACACGAAGTTAGAAGCTAAAATACTTTGCACTTCTTTTTCAATGCGTTCAAAGTCCGCATCGGAAATATGCAAATTGGCAAAATCGTAATAAAATCCATTTTCAATGGGAGGGCCAATCGTAGGCTGTGCATCAGGCCAAATGCGTAAAATAGCTTGTGCTAAAACGTGCGCAGACGTATGCCAAAAGACTTCTTTTCCTTCCGGATCATTAAAATTCCAGAGAATAACGCGATCTTCGGACGTTAAAGGATGAGAAAGGTCAACCGTTTTCCCGTTAATGGAAGCGCCTAATGCTTCATGAGGTCCTTTTAAATTTAAATGATCTGCTAAATCTTTAGCAGTACTTCCCTCTGGAAGTTCGACAGATGATTGATCTTTCAAATAAATACGCATGGACATGTTCCTTTTCTAATTGCCTAAAGAACAATCAGTCTACCTGAGAACGAAAAAAAAATGAAGGGTGGAAGGTGATGAATTGAAAATTCTCGTGTGGATTTGTTAGAGTGGGGAAGCAAATAACAAGAAAGATCAAATTATTTTTACCCTTTAAACAAAATGTATCATTTATTTTGATCAATCGTTTGAGGTGGGCTTTGAAAACTGCTGCTTTCTTAGATTTTAAAAGCGATTATTCGCGACCTTCTAGCAAATTTTCTAATTCTTCGTCCTTACTTTTACTCTGCTGTTCGCCTTCTTTTTCTTCTTGAGCGCGTTGAACCGATTCTTTTAATTTTTCCTGGTGTTTCTTTTTTTGGTACTCTTTTAGTCCTAACAAAACTAATTCGTGCAGGAAATCTTTCATAGGAATTCTAGCTGTCACACATTCAGTTTTGATGACAATATGTTCCTGTACCGGTACGTTAAAACTTAATCGAACTGTATCTTTCATAATCTCCTCTGCGGTTTCGCAAGCTGATTGTAGCTAGTTAAATATTTATATACAAACTGAAATTATACGTAAGTGCTTGTATATAAATATCAAAATATCTCATGAAGAAAAGAGATTCACCTTGAATGAGATAGAATCTTCCTTAAACTTCTATAATAAACAGAAGAAACAGGTAAATTTTCAGCTTTATAAAAGAAAGCGAAAATTATATCCTGCTTTAGGGTGTGTTCGATTTAAGCCATTATGGATTTTCGGACACGCTCTAAACGGTTGAAGAAAGGGATTAAATCAACACTCTCTTAAATTCTAATTTTCATTTGTTACACGAGTTTATTGGTGCGTCAGATAGATATCGAACACATTTTAGCAGCTGTCAAAGCTCCTTTAGATCATCCTCTTTTTTATCCTCGTGTTTTTGCTCTTACAGTTAAAATTAAACGAAAAGAGCATTCGACAGAAGAAGACACTTTGCGTTCTATCACAGAAGAGTACGAGGAGTTATCTCGACGCTTAGACCGTTCGCAAATTCAAGAAAGTTGTGCGGTACGTAACGTCTTGCGTACACGTCAATTAGCACAACAACTTATAGATGAAAAGGGAGAAATTAAACTTGATCTATTGCCCAAAATCATTTCTTATCTAAAAAATAATTTATACTCTTTAGGCCCTTTTCGTCAATATGATGCTAAACGTCAAGAGCATATTTTAAAAGTTTTACAGTTGATCCATGCGAATAAAGACTTAAGGCTCTTACTGAAAAAGTTTTCACGCCCTCTTTCAAATAAGGGAGCAGAAGATGTCATTCGCCATACTTTACAATTGCCTCCTCATGTAGCAATTACCGATCAACACACTAAGCAAGCTGTTTTGTCTGCTTGGTTATGCTATCTCAGGCAAAATGTGGGATCTTGTTTTGCGACAGCTCCGGCTGAAATCGTCCACGATGAACAACCGGAACTTTTTTTGCAGGATTTATTAGATTTGCTGTCGACAGGTCGTTTAAAACGTACTTTTGGCGGAGTTGAATATTCTGTGCCTTTAAGTACGAGTTGGGGAAGTGGGGATCTCAAAAAACCCTTGCTGATTAAGATTTCGCAACAAGAAATCAAGCCGGAAGTGTGGTATGCTCCTGGTTTATTGATGGCGTTTGAAGCAATTGGTTTTTTAAATGCTCAAGATCCTCTTAAACAAAAAATGGAGCTAATGGAAGGGTGGATCAAGCCTTTGATCCAACAACAAAGCTATCCCTATGCTTTTTGTGTTTTAACGGCGGAAGATATCTTACGTCAAGTTCTGCTGCAGAGTTTAGGCATGACAGAACAGCAGCTGAAAGAATATGAAAATCGGCCGCGCGCCATGATGCAAACCGAGTTAGTGAGATACACGCCGCAAATGACCAAAAGTGCAGGAGGAATAGGTGAGCGTTGTGCGCATTTTTTCACTCTCTTTGATACGGCTAAATTAGCCTTTAAAGCTTTAGCTGATAACGCTTTGTTAAAAACATGGGAATTTACTTTAGCTTCTTTTGCTGAAACCAAATATGAGTTTACACGTTGGAATTTATATTCAAGTTTGGGATTGAAAACAGACGAGCCCGGTGGAATTGGCCAATGCATTTATCAAACCATTCAGCATAAGGTGGAGCAATCCAATCGTCAAACGGAAGACATTCAGGCTGAATATGAAATGGTTTACACGCAGGTGAAAACATTAGAATCGCGTATGCGTCACGCTTCTACTGAAAAAGAAGTTCAATGGCTCAAAATAGAGTATCAAAGCCGTTCGAATGAATTTTATTTTTTAGAAGAGCAACGCAATGCGGCTCAAGCTCATGCACAAGCTTTAGTTAATTTGTATGATACCCTTTATAAATTGTATGTGGAGTTATTTAAAGACTTCTTTCAAGAAGTGTATGATGCCGATATGCAACAGGTGACAACCGGCCCTTTTGATGATAGCCCAGCCGGTTTTCGTTTGCTTTATAAGCATGGAAGAAGCAATACATCGCAATGGACGCGTATTCAAAATCAATACGATTTTATTGAAGCTTTAACCTCTTTCTTTGTGGCGACAGAGCCGCAAATTGCGCATGTTCTTGAAGAGAAAAAAGTAGAGAAAGATCTTGCAGAGGTTGTCACAGCCATTGTGAATCATATTAAAACCAAAGAGTTTTTAGAAAGCGCTTTTCATCGCATGGCGATGGCACATAAAACACCGCTTGTTCAAAATCCGCTTGAACATTTAGATCAAATAGAAAAAAAACCCTGGGCTTATACTTCAGGGGGGACAATGAATACATTGGTCAGTTGCTATTATCGCATTGAAGATAAACCCAAAGAGATCGAGAAATGGGTAGAAAGTGAGATGGAACTATTAGTACATATCACAGATGCTCTTAAACAAACTGCTCCTCGTTTTTTAGATGCTTATGTAAAAGGCAGGCGACAGGCTATGCTCATGCAGTCGCCTACACACGCTTTTCTATTGAAACCCATGCTCTTTCCTTTTAGAGAAACGTGGTTAAATGATGAATTTACCTACACTTTTGTGCGGGATCGCTTTGTACGTCCTGCTGAAATGTTTGTGGAACGCATGCTCTTAAATGATGAGATGATCAGCTTGCTAGTCCAGCAGTTAACAGAAAAAATTCCTGAGAATTTTCAACCTAGATTTAAAGCGATTGCTAATCAAATTAGGGGTCCCTTAAGTCCACTTTTTTTTCGTGAGCATTTAGCTGAAGCTTTAGGACAAGACCGTGGATTACGCTATGGATCACGTGCAGTGCTTTCGCTTGATGAGCTAGATAGCTTTCTTTATGCCTCCTTACCTCTTTCTCCGCTTTATGAATTAAAAGAGAGACTGCATAAAATTTTTCAGCTCTTACCCGGTTTAAATGCACAAAAAATCGAGCATTTGTTGCAGCTATTTGAGCAAATTCCTCTTTCTAAAGGAAGAGCCATGTATATAGGAGCGCAACAGTTACAAGACATTTGCAAAGCTTTGCTGTGTTTGAGCCAAATTCAAACGACTGGTGCTTATGATTATCATTTGCAGGTAAGCTTAGCTGCGCAAAAACTAGAATTTGCTATGCCTACTCCCCTTATTTTTGCCGATACAAATTGGGTGAAAGATGAATTTGGTTTTGTGGTGAACCCTGGGACAGGCAAATTAGAATTGTGGCGTGTAGATTATACAGGTTCTCAAGGCTATCCCATGTCTAGTTGGAAACAATGGATGGATGGCTCGCGGCCCGATTTAAAATGGGGAGTTTATGTAAAACCTTTTGAATATGGCCAAAATTGATAAATAAAATTTTTGAATTTATTTATGCTTAATTTTAAATGCTTCATATCAAATCAGTTACTTTTCTCACCTATGTGACAACCTATCTTTTAACATGAACTGTCTCTTGACTTTAAGTCTTAAAGAGATTAAAAACATTAGCGACTTTGTGAATTAATTCCAAAAAAAGACGAATTTCCATTTGTAATATCTGAATTTTATCGCTCGTTTTTCATTAATAGAAGATCACATTGCATTTTTAACTCTCTCATTTGCAAAACATAAAATGGAGTCACCATGAAACTTGTAAAATATCTGATGCCTTTTTTGGTGGCAGCAGGATTCATAGCGACAAGTGCTTATGCTCAAGTTGTTGGGCAAGAAACAGCTTTTGATCGCGAACTTAGACAACGAGATGATCAACCGCTAAGAGAATTTGTCGAGTCTAAAGAAAACATTGATGTCAAAAAGAAAGCACAAAATCTTCAGATTAGTGGTGATATCCGTTTTGAGTGGCGTACCATTCAAGAAAAAGGCATTGTGCTATATACGGATGAATCTTATGGAGATAGCTATTTATTTAGCCCTGTAGGAGATGATGCGGATATTAGCTTTCATGAAGATTATCGTAATTTAAGAGGTGGCAGCCATGTGGATAATCGTGGAGTGCCTCTTTCAGTCAATGACTTTGATGTCGAATTCAACCTGAAATTCAAGTATTCCTTTGGACGCGCATGGGCGATGGCGCATTTGCAATTTGATAATCCTGCAGGGATTAGAGGACGCAATGATTGTTTTGGAGAATTTCCTCTGTTCAATAAACATGGCAATGTCGTGGAAGAGAAAATTGCACGTGACACACGTTTTGCGATTAAAGGAAGCGGATTAGCCACTTTCATTGCTCTTAAAAGAGCCTACATTGGATATAACGTGTGGGCAGATGGCAAGCATCGATTTGATATTGAAGTTGGTCGACGTAAGTTAGACGATGTCTTTGATTCAGAAATTCAATTTACCAGTCGTTTTGACGGGGTTTTATTAAAATATGCGAGCGCGATTGAAGAGACAGCAGATTGGTACATTGACTTTGGTACTTTTGTTATTGATGAAAACGTGAATCATTTTGGATGGGTGGCAGAAGTCGGTTTACTCAATATCTATGATACTGGTTTAGATTTACGCTACTCCTTTATTGATTGGAAAAAGCGTGGTCAAAACCGCTGCTTCATTGATAATCCATTAGGTACAGATTTTCAAAACTCTCAAATCACTATTACGTATACTTTTAAGCCTACAATTTTCTGTAAGGAAACACCAGTAGAGCTATATGGAGGCTTTTTAGTTAACCATGCAGCTAAGAAAAAAATCTTTACTAAAGGTAGAAAGAAAAATTTAGGTTGGTATGCGGGAGTCTATATAGGTGAAGTGAATAAAAAAGGTGATTGGTCAGTTGACTTAGAATATATTGTGGTTCAAGCACAAGCCGTATCGGATCAGGATGTCGGAAGTATTGGACGGGGCAATATTTTGGATGAGAATTTATTCGATATGATTGATGAGTCTTTTGATAATTATACGAGCTCATCGCCCTTTTATTCTGATTTACCTTATATTCCTTCTTCTAACATTGTGGCTTATTTTCCTCGTCGTGGAAACGCCAACTTTGTGGGATATCGGGCAGAATTTTTGTATGCGATTACAGATAATCTCTCTATCGATTTTATCTATGAGTTTTCGCATGAAGAGGATCGCCGAATTGGAGGACCGCATCGTTATTCTGACTTCGAAATCGAAGCCATTTATGCGTTCTAATGAAGGGGTAGCGTAGACTAAAATCTTGTCTTTACTACACACCTTTTGCTTGATAGCCGTTGTAGCTCTTCCCCAGAGGGGAAACTAAACTTCGGACGATTTTACTAATCGCGGTAGCGATCAAAAGTAGGTAGCCCCGCGTGAAGCGAAAAGCCGGTTAGGCCTGTAGCGGAACGTGGGGTTAGCGATGCAAAAAATAATTGAGCTGCGGTTAGCAGCGATAGATTGTATAGGTTCACTGTGTACATAAACTGTTTGCCATTTGTGCGGTAGCACTATCACTGCATTAGCCCAGACCGAGCGCGTTTAGCGCTCGTTCTGGGAAAAAAGAGCCATTTCATGAGCACTGCGGTTAGCAGTGCAACTATTCAGAGTCCGTGTAGCACTGCTAACCGCAGTGCAATATATTGGGCGTTAAATCCCAGAACGAGCGCTAAACGCGCTCGGTCTGGGCTAATGCAGTGATAGTGCTACCGCACAAATGGCAAACACTCTATGTACACAGTGAACCTATGCGTTAGGGGTGTTGGTGTTGTTAAGGTCGTTTATCTTTATTATATACAACCAACTCTAAACAGCGTTAAGTTCACCTTTTTTCTTCATCAAAAAACCGAATGCCAGTGTATAAATCCAACCAGCCAAAAATCCCAAGCCAACAGCGCCAACATCTTTTATTTTTGGCAAGAAGATGCGTGAAGCAACAGCTGTGACAGCTGCTATTAAGCTTGGAATCGCAGAGAGAATCAAAGTGACAAATCGGAAAGATTTCTTGTCTTGCACAGGAGCCGGCCCTTCTTCTTTTTGAACAGCTTCTTGTTTAACCTCTTCTGCCTTCTCTTCTATCTTCACTGGCTCATTAACCACTGGAGCAGCAACCGGAGGAGCATTTACCTTCTTTTCTTCTTCTTTTGCAGCAGCTTTTGGTTCAACTTTAGCTAACTTTACCGGTTCATTGACAGCTTGAGCGGCAGCTGGCTGATCTTTCTTTGGCGTTTCCGATTTAGCAGGTGCTGCAGTCAATTTGGCCGGAGTCTTATTAGCTGGCTGCGTAGCTAAAGCATCTAACTTAACTTTAACGATTTCTTCGATCGCTTGGATAACATCTTTTTCGTTAAGAAAAAATTTATGATTTCTATAGTCTGGATTCTCGATCTGGTCTCTTCTATAAACAAAAGAAACTACAGAAGAAGAAGATTGCTTTCTTCTCTTTACTTCCCAGATTTTTTTGTTAGCCCAAGTCTTGATAACTGCACCCGCAGCACCATCATCTTCTGCTTGATCAACCGGATAGCCTACTTGTATAAGAATTTTGCTAGAAGGTTTTAAAGCGGGAGTAAGAGGGGTAATATAAGCCTCTTTTACAAGATCAGTCTCTGCTCGGCCTACTCTTTTAACATCAGGCATATAAACGATTAAATCTTCCTTCAACTTTTGTTTTGGCTCAACAGTGGGTTCTCTTCTATTTGGCTTCTTATTTGTCTCTGTATTAAAATGCCACTTCAGATTGATTGTTCTTCCTTGGTACTGACTAGTTGGAAACAGTTTTTCTAAGTCTTTAGAATGTTTTTTAAAAACTGAATCAGGCATGTCTATACTAGCAAAAACATACGCATTAATATCAACTTGATTGATAGGGGTCATAAATTATCTCCTTGTTAATTAAAAGCAATAATATTGCTTATAAATTTTTAAGTCAAATAAAAATAAAATTAGATTTGTTTTAATTTTTAAATTACGAACCAGAGAAAACTTTAGTAGGAAATTCTTTTTTAATTCCGGGATAATAATAAGCAGAAAAAGTAATAGCAAGAGTTCCAATAATATGTTCTTCTCGTTGAAATATTGTGACAGCTTGATATTCGCGCATTGACCAGTCATCGCGGACAAAATCAAGGAGAGAAGGAGAGGTATGGGGAGTTTCAAAAACAATATCGACAGATTTACCCGGTTCTATAGCGGGTAATGGTTTTTTTTCCGTTTCGAAAATGACACTATTTGCTTCGCGTTCTAAAGGTTTAGAAAAAGCGTAACGTACATAGAGTTTACCAGCCGCACTTGTTTGTGGACCTTTATTTTCTACAGTAACAACAATTTTGACAGGAGTACCAGGTTGAATTTTATCCGTTTCATCATCAGACACTGGTTTAACCGGCTTTAATTGAATGGATCCTTGTAAAACAGCTTGTTTGGTCTCCACCACACTTTGCGGCTGCCCATAACCAATACGAGCAAGTAAAAGCAAACTGACAATCACTGCAATAACAGCTCTAAATACCCAACGATTCGATAAAGCTTGATGATGATTTTCGGTCATTTTCTTCTCCACGCATGAAGTTATTGACGCCATCACTTATAGCAATTTTGCCATTTAACTGCCTGCAAATTTTGAGAGAGAATATAAATTAAAATTTCATTCACTATGAACTAAATAAAGCTTGAATGGGATAAAACAAAAGAATCGCCAAAATAGCCCCTAACGGAACAGTGACAACCCAAGACACCAAAATATCACGTGTAGTGTTCAAATTGACGGCTTCTAATCCTCTGGCAAAGCCCACTCCTAAAACGGCCCCCACCAACGTATGCGTGGTTGAGACAGGTAATCCCAACCTAGAAGCCAGAACAATGGTGGTGGCGGCTCCAAATTCAGCTGCAAAGCCTCGGCTAGGCGTTAACTCTGTAATCTTCTTTCCAATGGTCTCCATCACGCGCCATCCCCACGTGGCCAATCCAATGACAATTCCCACTCCTCCTAAAGCCAGTGCCCACGTCGGAACAGGTGTATCCACTGCAAATATCCCTGTCGTTAAGATCGCGACAGCTGCAGAAAGCGGACCAATCGCATTGGCGACATCATTGGCGCCATGTGCAAAAGCCATCATGCAGGCACTCATAATTTGGAGATAACTAAAAATTTGCTCGACTTTTAGATTTTCAGAATGCGTGTGATCAATCTCTTGTTTTTGATGGAGAGAATTTTCCAGCCCTTCCACTTCCTCGACTAATAAGCTGACATGATAGCGTAATTCGCCTTCCGTTGCTTTTTTGACGCTCTGTAAATGTTGCCGCGCTTGTTCTAGTTCTGTTGACACATGAGGTCCATAGGCTACAAGAGGAGTTTTTTCTGGTATAAGAGGAGACATACGATTCACCAGAAAATAACTGATCAAAGACCCACACCCCGCTAAACCTACTGCTAGCAGCGTTTTTTGGAGGGAATTCATCTCTAAATGAAGATTTTGCAATCCTTCAAATGTCAAGACTAAAGCCAAAATGAAAATAACAATAAAAACAAGAAAAGGGGTAAACTGCTGCGCTGCTGCAAAGGGATGCTGAGCGTAAAAAACTTTTTTACGAATGATATTAAAAATGTAATAACCTAAAATTCCTCCCAATACCGGCGATAAAATCCAGCTGCTGAAAATAAAGCCAACTTCTCCCCATTTAACGGCTTCTAAACCACCTACTACCGCACCAAAACCTACAATTGCTCCTACAATAGAATGTGTGGTCGAAACAGGCCATCCATAATAAGAAGCAACTTGCAGCCAAATACCCGCAGATGCCAGAGCGGCAAGCATTCCATATACAAGTGTACGGGGATCGCTGGTAAACATATCCGCATTAATAATGCCGCTTTGTACAGTTTCGGACACACGTGATCCAAAAAAGAATGCCCCGGAGAATTCTAGAATAGCGGCAATAATGACCGCACGCTTTAGCGTTAAGGCACCGGAACCCACCGATGTCCCCATTGCATTAGCGACATCATTGGCTCCAATATTCCAGGCCATATAAAAGCCTGTTAGCAAGATAAGTATAAGTAAAGCGGTGTCCATAAACGTTCTATTTTAATTCTAAGGTCATGCGTACGCGATAAGCTAAGTTCTCTGAGAGATTGGAAATGGCGGCAATGCTTTCAAATAGTCGTTGCCACTGATGGAAAGTCACATAAGTCAATTGCTCTTCCGCTTTGAATAAACTTTTCAATAATTGTCGTTGGATGAGATCTACCTCATGTTCGCGATAAGCCACTTGATCTACCATCGAACGCACTTTTTCAGCTTCTATTCCGCCAAATGATGATTCCACCAGCTCGTGTAATTCTTTAATAATCAATTTCGCCTCATCAAAAGTTTCAATATTCTTATGTAAGAATAGCTTAAACTCCTCTTTAAAAATAGGCAATAGTTCTAATGGCTTTAAATTAACGACGACGGCTGCATCTTGCACTTTATCTGCAATACGATCTTGGAGAGTTAAAATATCGAGTAAATTGCCACGGTCGATAGGCAAAAATAGACTTTTAGGTAAATGATTGCGAATATCATTTTTAATTAAATCTGCATCATGCTCAAAGCGCGCAATTTCTTCCGCAACCCGCTCAAGCTGAGACACATCCTTTTGTTCTAATCCCACTAATAAATCGGGTAAACAGTGTACGCAGCGACTCACACATTCCATGTGCGATTGCAACGGAGCAAAAGGTGAACGTCCAAATAAACTTAAAATCGTCAACATAGCCAAGCATTTGATTAAAGGGTTTAAGTTGACAATACTAAACCAAGAATTCCCGATCGAGAAATTTGTCTATTTGCGCTATATAAAAAATAGAGCTATATAGAGTATCACTAAAAAATTCAACCCAAAGACACAAAGAAATAAAGAATTAACTTTATATATAGAGTAAATTTCATTTCTATTCTTTATTTTTTTGTGTCTTAGTGACTTTGTGTCTTTGTGTTGAATTTTTTAGTGACACTCTACATAACGATTAAAAAGATAAAAATAATGGATCCCTATCCTATGCCACAAGAAAACAAATTTCCCGTTCTCAAAGTACGCGACCTCACGACTCAACTGCAAATAGGGCAAGAAAAATGGACTGTCGTGGATCATCTAGGATTTGATCTTTATCGCGGACAAACATTAGCGCTAGTCGGAGAATCCGGTTGCGGAAAATCGTTAACAGCTTTGTCCATTATGCGCATCTTGCCTCATCCTCCCGCTCTTCCTCCCACTGGAGAAGTCCTCTACCAAGGACACAATCTCTTGACAATTCCTGAAAAAGAGATGCGTCGCATCCGTGGCGCTAAAATCGCCATGATTTTTCAAGATCCTATGAGTGCTCTCAACCCTGTTTATTCCATTGGCAATCAATTGATAGAAGTGGCTGAATTACACTTAGGCTTATTTGGAGAAGAGGCATGGAACAAAGCAAGCGAAGCGTTAAAAGCGGTGGGAATTCCGGATGCCGAAGAGCGTTTGTCTGCTTATCCTCATCAATTATCAGGAGGTCTCAAACAACGCGTCATGATCGCTATGGCCATGATGTGTGAACCAGATATTCTTATTGCCGATGAACCCACCACAGCACTCGATGTTACTATTCAAGCACAAGTATTAGAACTGATACGCCATTTACAGCGTAAAAAAGGAATGTCCTTATTATTGATCACCCATGATATGGGAGTTGTCGCTGAAATGGCTGATGAGGTGATCGTCATGTATATGGCACAAGGAATTGAACGAGGAAAAATAGAAGATGTGTTTGAACATCGTGCACACCCCTATACAAAAGGCCTTTTTCAATCACGTCCCTCTCTGGATAAGCGTCAAAAAAAGCTGCAACCTATTCGTGGACAAGTGCCTACTTTTCGTCATATTCCCTCCGGATGTCGTTTTCATCCCCGTTGCCCTTATGTCATGGATAAATGCAAACAAGGGCATGTCCCGGATTTTACTTTAGAGCCTCTTACCCATGTCGCAAAATGTTGGCTGTATGATGGAACTTCCGAAAGCCAAGAACGCAAGGAAGAAGCATGAGCAACATGATTCTGCAAGTCAAAGAACTCAAAAAATATTTTCCTATCTACTCCGGCTTTTTTAGAAAACAAGTGGGCACTATTAAAGCGGTCGATGGAATTGATTTTAGCATCGAATCAGGAAAAGTGCTGGGAATGGTAGGAGAATCGGGTTGCGGTAAAAGCACAGCCGCACGCACAGCGATTCGTTTGTTAGAGCCTACTGCAGGAGAAAGTTATTTTGAAGGCACTTCTCTTTTCACGTTAACTCCACAAAAATTGAAAAAAATACGTAAAGAAATTCAAATTGTTTTTCAAGATCCTTATGCTTCGCTCAATCCACGTAAAACCATTCGAGAGAATATGGGAGAAGCCCTGCTTTATCATGGAGTCGTCCAAGATCGCGAAATGCAATGGGATTGCGTAGCAGAAACATTACAGCAAGTGGGGCTTTCACCGGACGTGATGAATCGCTATCCTCATGAGTTTTCAGGCGGTCAGCAGCAGCGTATTTGTATCGGCAGAGCAATCGCTTTACGACCCAAACTGATTATATGCGATGAAGCTGTTTCAGCGTTGGATATTTCTATCCAAGCGCAAATTCTCAATTTGCTTCTAGAACTAAAAGAAAACTTGAATTTAAGTTATCTCTTTATTTCACACGATCTCTCTGTCATTCGCCATATTTCAGATCATATTGCCGTCTTACATATAGGAAAAATTGTGGAAAGTCGTCCAACAGAAGCGCTTTTTGAAGATCCTCAAAACGAGTATACTAAGACTCTTTTGGCAGCTATTCCTCGAGTTGAATTAAAACATCGTAGATAAAGACAGAATATTTTTTATACACACGTATTTTCTTTTTTAACTTCTGCAAAATTTTGTAAAAGTTTCTCAAAATTTTCAACATATTGGCGGACATCCGCATATTTTTCATATTGTTTAAGGGCATGTTGAGACCACTTTTGATAAAAAAGAGGCTCCTGTATTAAACGACAGGCTAGTTCCACATATTCTTTTTTGAGACCTGTTTTAATCACATGATCGATACCAAAATAAGTTCCCCCATAACGTGCTGCTTGATTACCCTGTTCATCATACATGGAAACAATAGGACATCCAGCTGCCATAGCATCTAATAAAGCTAGTCCACTTCCTATAGGAAATTCATTCAAATACAAATCCATGGAACGTGCATATTGACTGGGATTTTCGCATGGGCCTAAAAAAATCACACGATCGTTAACACCATAAGGTTTAAAAAAAGTTCTTAGCCGTTCCGGATGAAGCACTTTTCCCATAGGCGCATAAACAGCTTGTGGACAACGCTGTAAAATTTCTCCTATTGCTTGACACACTGTAAGAGTCAATCTCGTATCCAAATGATTGGAAATGGTTGTTAAAATAAAACAATCCGCAGGCAATCCTATTTCGTCTCTAGTATAAGGCTTTTCTTTCCAACCTTGCTTGACATCCACACAGAAATGTAAAAATTGACTTTTCATTCCAGTGTGTTTAAATCGCTCTTGATTTTGAATTTGTCCTTCTTGTGTACTTAAAATCGCTAAATCAAAACAAGCATGAGAAGGAAGAGTACCATGATCAAAGAATACACGCATAGGCACATCGGCCATGCTTGCGCATAAAATGTTCACCTCATCCGGACCATGAAACACCGCTATATCAATTTTAAGAGCTTTTAGAATTTGTTGAATCGCATGAGCTGATTTTACAAAAGTTGTCACTTCAGGATTAATCCAAGCAGAAATTCCTCTTTCTTTTAAAAATTGAATGGTTTCTTTTCCTCTTAAATCAGAGGGAAAAGATAAAAATGGCGCGAGAGGATATTCTAATTGATGTTCTATCAAAAATTCCGTACTAATGACAGACACATCATAGCAATCCAAATTTGCAAATTGACAGAGTGTTTTTAATAAGCGCGTAGGGGCATGTCCTCCATCCACAATTTGTGGAACCACATGTGCCACACGCAGGCGAGAATTGGATGCAAAAGAACGCGCTTGCCTCAAATGAGACATTTTTTTGATCTCTTCCTTAAAATAATCGACAATAAGAGGCCCAACATCTGCTTGTAAAGGAATTGCACCTTTATGAGGATCTAACCAATTTTTTGCGCTTCTCTCTAAACTACAAGCAATGCATCGACTCTTTCCATAACGTTCAGCTTCTCGATTATAAATAAAATTTTTACTGATCTTATACAACCAATTCGCTACTAACGTTTCATTCTCAAAATCCACTAAAGGTTGTGTTAAACAGCGTTTCAATGCCACTTCAAATAAGGGAATAATCCGTTCAAAATCGCTTCTAGAAGTCATTAGAACAGGACGAAAAGTTTTTAATGTTTGCCAATGCCAATTTTGTAAAGCAAATTGCGTTTGAGGATAAAGCTCGAGAATATAAATTCCAATCGCCGGATTTTGCCAAAATGTTTGCAACTCAGAAAATTGCAGGAGATGAAAAAAATGAGCCGCTGTTTCTATGACCCATAAACACTCTTGTTGGCAATACGGTTGAAGAAAATCAGCATAATCAACGGATTCTAAAGGCTCCAAAAAAATCAAAGGAATTTCTCCTTGAGGATTTAATTCCCTTATTGTCAAGGGCTGCGCATAAGCAAAAGGATGCCAAGGCTGTTTCCATACTCCATTTTTACCTTCTATCCATTGAGCGAGGGAAGGTCTAGCTAACTGAAATTGTTGCCATCCTTGACACACGCGGGCTTTTTGCTGAATAAAAGATTGATAAATATCAGGAAGAGCGGAGGTATAAATATCTAATTCCGTTAAAAAACTAAATTCTTTAGATGTTTTTAAGAGTTCTTCAAATAGTTGATATTCCTCACTAAGTTGTTCTACAAAAAGCCTTAACTGCGGATGGGAATCAAAAGATTGATTTAAAATTTCCAATAAAACCTGACTGGCTTTAGAGAAATCAGAAGCTCCTTTGAAAACACAGGCATCAGCATAATTGATTAAAAAATGCAGCCATTGATTGTCATGCGATTGCAAGGTATCATACTTAATTTGAGGAGAAAGGATTAATCCTTGTAGAGCACGTAAAAAGTCACCTTTTGTATAATTCTGTATAAACTGATCAAACAAGGCTAAATTTGAGGAATGCATAGGTTATTGGAAAAAAAGTAATTGATGTAAAGCCGAGACACTGGCCACACATGCAAGCGAGAGAATGATTAATCCCGAAATTTGATTGAATAAAGGAGAGGATTTAATAGACCAACGTTTGCCAATGACGGCACTCCCACAGCTTAACATGAGCCACCAAACGGTCGAACCTAATAAAACGCCAAGCGTCAACATCAATGTAGGTAAAATTTCTTGATCTGAGGGATGAATGCCCAAACCTGTATAAACCCCGGCAAAGCAAATAAGCGTAAAAGGATTCGTTAAAGTTAAAGCAAACGTACTAAAGAAGATACGACCTAAACTACAAGGAGATATGGGTTTTTCAAAATCAACGGGCTCGGATTTAAAAATTTTAAATCCTAAATACCACAAAATGACGGTTCCAATCATTTGAAACCACAATTGATAGCGTATAAAAAAATGCGACAGCATAGAAACGCCACATCCTGCCATACCGCCATAGACCGCATCTGCCAAAGCAGCTCCTAATCCAGCGACTAATCCTGCCATCATCCCACGCCGCAAAGAATGTTGAATACAAAGCATGGCCACAGGACCGACAGGCATTGCAATCGAAAAACCGATCAAAGATCCATTAAAAAATAAATTTCTTAACATGGCGCCTCTTTAAATTCAGCTGTTTTATTCACAACTAATAGCCAGTATACACGACATGAAAAAATTTGACCAACTTCTTATTCATTAACGGCTAAATAGATACATAAGTCGTATAGATAAATTAAGCAAGATCTAATTTTGAAATGAAAAAACTATATGCAAAATGGTTGTAGAATTAATATTTGGCGCGTTATTGTTTATGTATGAATTTAATTGAATTTGAGGAAAATGCTATGCAACAGGTTCATGTCAAACATTATCTCTTTTGGCTGCTCTTGATTTGTTATCTACCTACTTATGTGGGAGGATTGGAGCTATTAGAGCCTTATTTCTCTTATACAACCGAGGAATTGCAAACTATTCGCGCTCTTCCCCCTTCTTCTACACCATTGACTAATGAAGTCTTCGCACAATGGGATCCTCTTGTTTATGAATTAGCGAGCCGGCCAGATAAAGAAGGAGAAAAATGTCGCTTAACAGCTTATCTATATACTGCCCAACGTGATTTTGCTTTAATTTCTCAACAATTAACGCAAAAATGGGTAGGAAATCCAGCTTCTTTAATTGAAAGCGTCATTCATCTCTTTTTTGCGGATTTTCAAACTCCTCATAAAATCGAAAGCGATCCTTACTCCTCTAAATTGAGCGAATTAGTCTTTAGCAAGGTCCAGAAACGCTATCAACAAGAAGTAAAACATCTTAAAGAGGCTCCTATTAAAGAAGGCCCTCAATATTGGGCGGAAAAGCCGCCTTTTTTTGGTTTTCGGTTGGGAAGTTGTCAACCTTGGCTTCTTGCCTCAGTAGATAATGTGCAAGCGATTCCTCCTCCCGATCACGATAGTATTATTTGGGCCTATGGGTTGGAAGAGATTCGAGAGGCACAAGCACGCGTCACACCTAAAAAACTCCATCTTATGGAGTATTGGGCAGGAAAATTAGGACCCGAATCAGGTAACTGGTATGCCATTTTGAATCGTGACTTAGAACAGAAAAACCTCTCTTTGCCCAATTTTTTATTTGTACGAGCCACTTTTGCGATGGGCTATTTAGACTCTTTTATTGCAGCTTTTGTTTCTAAGTATACTTATTGGGTCAAGCGCCCGCACATGCGCGATCCTAACATCAAAGAACTAGTCCGTTGTCCTATTCACCCTAGCTATCCTTCAGGGCATTCTGTGACTTCAGCCGCCTCTGCAACCATGCTTTCTTATTTTTTTCCTGAAGAAAAAACTAAATGGCAATTGCTTGCATTTGAGGCTGGCAATTCTCGTATTTTGGCTGGCATTCACTATATGTACGACAATGAAAGTGGACTCATTCAAGGTGAAAAGGTGGGCAAGGCTATCATCACGCATTTAGCGCCCTTAGAAAAACAGTAATATAAAACGACAGAAACGACCTTAACGACAAGGACAAAAGACACTAACGACTTAATTATCTGGGCTAATGCAGTTATAGTGCTACCGCACAAATGGCAAACAGTCTATGTACACAGTGAATCTCTATACCAAACGATACTAATAATTAAGTCGTTAGTGTCGTTTGTCCTTGTCGTTATGGTCGTTTCTGTCGTTATGGTCGTTTGTCGTTTTGTTGTGAAACACCTTTCCCATCAATCCAGTGAGAATCTGTTTTATCGCTTAACCACCAATCATCAGAAAAAGTGCGGCAAATCGCTTCCCCCATTTGTTTACCCACTGAGGTTTTAAGGCGCTGGAGAGCATTTTCCATCCAATCTTTAGCACGTTGATTGCCTAGTTCTTCTTCTCGTTTAAGTACCAGTAAAAGTTCTAATTGATCAGCATCACGCGCAAGCTGTGCCTCTAAACTATCGCCTTGCTCATATTCTTGAATCCAAGCTGCAATTTCAGGTCCTAAAAAAGATCCGGCAGCCAAATCAACCAAAGCTTTATCAAGATCCGGAGTGACATATTTCTTTTGTACATAATTGAGGTCGCCTATACGCGCTTCTGGAAGATCATGAACAAGACACATTATCATTAATTTATGTTGATCAATAGGGGCATCTACAAGACGTGCGAGCGCATACGCAACTAAAGTCATGCGAAAGCTATGCTCAGCAACAGATTGTTCACCCGATCCTAAGAAGGCAAAACCGGAACGAGGAATATGCGTGAGCATTCCCACTTCGTTTAATAAATTCACAACACCTTCAAACTTTCGCATGATGATCTCTCACTATTAAAAGAATCTAAACAACAATACGATCGATTACAGATTGAGGTAAATTCACCATATAAGTCTCTCGTTTGCCGTTAATAGTATAGTGGAACATATTTTTTAAATAATATTTGATATCTGTTTCGTCATCTTTATTAATAACATCATAGATAGTTTGTAAAACCTCTTTTGATCCAATGTAAGGCAAAATTTCATGAATACAGCCAGGCTCAAAAGTGTCAAACTCATCCCAGCAAGTCCAATATTTTTTAAAAGCTGCTTTAATCTTTTCTAAGTCCTTACTCTCCAGAATAGGAATAAGAAAACTTTCCCCTAAATGCTGTTTATCCCGTTTATAAGCTAAAAATCCGTCTAAAATCAAGCTGGCTTGCTCGGGTGTGCATTTTTTAGCAAGAAGAGTAGCAAATTCACGTTGATGAGTTTCTGTCAACGGATCTATGTTATTTGAGTCATCCACTTGCACATTATCCAAAAAGGCTAAAGATGTTAAAACTCTTGCAATTTTCTCATGCATATTTTTGTTAGAATCTAAAGCGCGTAAAGCATAAAGTGCACATACATAAGAATAAGCTTTTGTCCCTTTGGCCAAAGGAATCAGCTCTTTAATTTTAAGATCAGGGTATTTTTTCAACATTTGTTCGAGTTCTTCTGCTTTCCCTTGATCATATAATTTTTGGAAGGCTTTATGCTGTTTATTCAATTGCTCTTTATGAATATCTTGAATGATTTGTTTATTTCCATGAATTTCCTGTGCAATCCTCTGTGCTTTGAAACAAGGAAGCCGGCGATACACAAGATAACAAGTGGCAAGCCCGCCTAAAACAATCAAAACGAGAGCTGTAATTCTTTTTTGAGTCGTATTGAATAGATTATCTGTCACATTTTGTAGAAAAACATAACTCTGTGAAGATAAAGAAGAAATGGCATTCATATATAAACCTTTTCATTAGAATTGTATGGCTTTCATTGTAAATTAAACTCTTACATCCATCAAGTTGTTTGTGTATAAAAAAACCATGCACTTTGCTAGATTACTAGTAAAATAAGTTTTAATTTGATAAGACTGTCACATTAAACTCTTTAAGCGATTGTATGACAGACGAGCTAGATCCCAAAATTATTGAAAATTATCGCGAAATTTACGATGTCACCATCCCTGACCTCGACTATTTCATTCGCCAGATTGATTGTCGCGATGGCTGTCCTGTTAAAACCGATGGCCGCGGCTACATGCTCGCTTTGCATGCCGGCAATTTACTGGAAGGCTATAAGATTGCACGCGGTCCCAATCCCTTTGCCTCCATTTGTGGCATGATTTGCGGGGCTCCTTGCGAAGTCGCCTGCCGCCGCGATCGTGTGGACAAAACACTCACTATTCGTGCTCAAAAACGTTATTTAGATGAATGGTTTGGTCTTGGTAAAGAAGCACATGTCAAATCCTTAGAATTTAGCTATGCCCGGGGATCCACCAAACCCGAACCTAATGGTTTGCGCGTGGCTTGTATTGGCGCCGGTGTAGCATCTCTCACTTGTGCGCATGATTTGCTGCGTTTAGGATATGCTGTGGATGTGTATGAAATGATGCGTTTGCCCGGCGGAATGCTGGTGTATGGAGTCCCCAGTTATCGCTTAAAGAATGAAGTAGCCATTAATGAATGCTATGCGATTGAGTATCTCGGAGCCAAAATTTACTACAATATGAAAGTAGGACGAGATATTACCATGACTGATCTCATGAGTCGCTACAATGCGGTTTTTATTGGCGTCGGATTATGGAAATCACGCGAACTGCCCATTCCGGGAGCTGATGCGCCCGATATCATTCGCGGCATTGAATATCTACGCGTACGCTGCGTAGAAGAGCAATGGAAAATTGGTGAGCATCTCATCGTGGTGGGTGGCGGAAACGTCGCTTTTGACGTGGCACGCACATCCGTGCGCAACGGAGCCAAAACTGTGACGATGGTGTGCTTAGAAGCACGCGATGAACAAACGGCGGATGAATTTGAAATTGAAGATGGAATGGAAGAAGGCATTAAAATTATCAATCGCGTGGGTCCAATTGCGGTGGAACGCCATGCAGATGGCAAAATCGCCGGATTACGTGTACAACCCATTTATTCGCTCTTTGATCACACGGGACGCTTTGCTCCCAAATATGTGCCGGACAGTCAATATGTCATTCCATGCGATTCGATCGCTTTAGCCATTGGACAATCTTTGGATATGAGTTTATTCGATGGATGGGATAAAAAAAGTGAATTGAAAATGGAGCGCGGTGTCATTAAGACAGAACGTGAATCGGGCAGAACTTCTGTGAAAGGCGTTTATGCGGGAGGCGATGCAGCTTTTGGTCCGGCGCTATTCATCACAGGCATCCGCCATGGACAAGAAGCCGCACGTTCAATCGATAGTGATTTGCGTGGAACAAAACCTTATCAAGAATTTGTGGGAGAATTCACCGAAATTTCACCCATGCGTGATAAAACATATTTGCGTACCAAATGGGCTTTACCCACCATGCAGCCGCCTAAAGTCAGAATCAAAAATGAAAACATGGTGGAGAATAATTATACAGCCGAAGAAGCGCATGATCAAGCGCATCGTTGTTTACAATGCCATATTTCACCCGTTTTTGATGGCACTTTGTGCATTAAATGCAATGGATGCGTCGATGTTTGTCCTTGTAATTGCTTGAAGCAAATCCCCATTAGTAAATTGAATTTAGATTTGGGCGAAGGCGATTTACGCGTAGCGGTGGATAATTTTTATGGTGTCGATTCGGCTACAATGGATGAAGAAGATTTAGCTCAAATGGGAACAGCCATGTTGAAAGACGAAGATGTTTGTATTCGCTGTGGACTATGTGCTGAAAAATGCCCGACGCAAGCAGTGACAATGGATGTGATGAATTATTCTTTTCGTTGGATAGGATAACTCATGATTTGGATGATTATAGGATCTATCGCGATGGCACTCGGAGGATTGGGATTATACATTTACTATCTGCGCAAAGGACAATTTGATGACGAGGAAGCTGTCAAATACCAATTATTTCGCGAAGATAATCCTGATAATTGAGTAGTAGCTTGGATAACGACACCAACGACCTTAACGACAACGACAAACGACAAAAAAGCTATAGTCGTTATTGTCGTTTGTCGTTGTCGTTAAGGTCGTTGGTGTCGTTATGGTCGTTTGTCCTTTTTTTGAAGTAGAAAGAGTATAGATAATAGGAAAAAACAATGCCTAAATATAGAAATACTTTAAATGTGGATCCGGATGATAAAGATCCTTTGATTTCACGCCGTTCATTTTTAGCTTTAATGGGTGTGGGAGCATGTTTAATTGGAGCTGGCCAAATGATTGGCGCTTCCGTGCTTGGTTTTTTATATCCCAATGCGATGAAAGTACCTCCTAGTGTATTTGCGATTGGACGTCCTGAAGAGGTTTTGTCTACTGAAGGAAAAGTTTTTAATCCCAAGCAAAAAGTGTTTATTGAAACACAAGCAGGCAAAGTCAGAGTACAAACTGCTGTATGCACACATTTAGGCTGCACGGTCAATATGGTGGAAACAGGTTATGCGTGTCCTTGTCATGGATCTACTTACGATCGTCATGGAAAAAATACAGGAGGGCCTGCCCCCCTTCCGCTTGTCTATTTTTTGGTTTTTAAAGGAGCTTCGGGTGAGCTCATGGTCGATAAAGCCAAAACAACGCTAGATTTTGAATCTGCTTGGTATACACCCAACGTATAAGAAGGAGTTAAGTCATGGCCGTTTTTCATGGCAAGAAAAGAGAAACATGGGGAGAATATTTAGCCAATCTTCCTTCTTTATTTGTACGTTCAATTTTTCGCCATAATTATCCTAATAATGATGTCGATCGCTCCGAAATTGTTTTTAAGAATTTTTTCCTGCATTTTCATCCTGTCAAATGCCATAAACATTCACTTGATCCTTTTTATACATTGGGCTTAGGCACGATTACGACGAGTTTATTTCTTCTTCTAGTCTTCACAGGTGTTGTCCTCATGTTTTATTATATTCCTGCTGAAGATCGTGCGTATGACATCATGAAAGATTGGCAAGATACAACACCATTTGCCATGTTGTATCGCAATATGCATCGCTGGGGCGCACATCTCATGGTGCTTTTCGTTTTTCTCCATATGTCCCGCGTTTTTTATACGGGATCTTATAAACATACGCGCCGCTTCAATTGGGTCATTGGCGTGATTTTAATGGTTTTAACCCTGCTTCTTTCTTTTACAGGTTATTTGCTTCCTTGGGATCAATTGGCTTTTTGGGCCATTACCGTAGGATCCAATATCGCCGGTTATGTGCCCAATCTTCCCGGTTTTGAGTACAATGTCAATCGCGTGATGCTATTAGCCTCCACCAATGTCGGTCAAGATGCGTTAATTCGCTTTTATGTGTTGCACGTGGCTGTCTTGCCTTTATTAGCCGGAACCTTGATTGGCGTACACTTTTGGCGCATTCGCAAAGATGGCGGACTATCGCGTCCTCCTGATAAATTTCGACCTGATCCTTATCGCGTAGTGCAACGTTCAGACACCAAAGAATCGTTTGCACCCGGCGTCAAGCGCACTTATGGTTTGATGGAACTGGTGCGTGGTACATGCCCCACGGTAGATAAAGGACCTTATAATTTTGTGTTTACGTGGCCTCACTTATTAAGAGCAGAACTATTGGTTTTTTTAGCAACAACAGCTGTTGTCTTGGCACTTTCTTTCATCGATGCTCCTTTGGAAGAAGCAGCGAATCCCGCTAAACCACCTAATCCTTCCAAAGCCCCTTGGTATTTCTTGGGACTGCAGGAAATGGTGGCTTATAATGCTTTTTGGGGTGGAGTAGGCATTCCCGGATTAATTATTTTAGGATTGATGGCCATCCCTTATTTGGATCGCAATCCGCATGGAGAAGGGATTTGGTTTCATCGCAGTCGCTACTTAGCCGTTTTCTTCTATACACTCTTTATGACCTGGCAAGGCATTCTCATTATCATTGGCACCTATTTCCGCGGAGCGAATTGGGGATGGATTTGGCCTTGGACAGAAACTTTTGCAAGGCATTAAAGGAATAGCCATGCGTGCAGACACTTATCAAATCCTATTGATTGCTTCCGGAATAACTGTCACCGCTCTTTTTGGTGCTTTTTTTTACCGAGAACTATTTCCTGAATATAAAATTTATCAAGAAGATTATCTCGCTTTAGAAGAATTTCGCTCTACTTACACACATCAACCTCCTCCCACTTTTAAGGCAGGCATTAAACAAATTGTGATAGAACGCGAAGATAAAGGTCCTGCTGTTGTTGATCGCTGTATTTCTTGCCATGTGGCTTTGCAAATTCCTTATTTTTCTCCCACAAAAATTGCACATGATCTCAATGGAAATATTATCCGCGATGCAGATGGGCATCCTGTGCAGATTGCCAATGACGATTATATTTGGCAAAAACTAGATGAGAAAATCGCAGAATTGCGTGATGAAAAAGTCATCGGACAACTCAAGCAAGAAGGAAAAACCGGTGAAATCAACCAACGTTTAAAGCAAGCAGATGCGTATGCCGCATTGAAGACGGCGCAAGTTGGACATCAAGTCTACGATGTGACTAAAGTGTTGGCCATGCATCCCCTGATGGGAAATGAAACACGTCCTTTTGAATACCATCCCATTGAGGAATATGGCTGCGTCTCTTGTCACAACGGCAATGGACGGGGTTTAGTGACAGATAAAGCACATGGACCTGTTTTTGATGAGCAATATGAAGTAGAATATCGTGGACCTACTCCTAAATTCACTGAAACAGATCTTGAGAATGATCCACGTTTTGCGCGTATTTTCAATGACAAACCCGGTCATCAGTTGCTGTTTCAAACAGATCCTATTTTTGTAGGAGCCTTGCTGCAAGCGAAATGCATGCAATGCCATCAAACATCAGATATGCAATTGACAGGAGCTGCCACTTCTACCTCTGAATTAGCCGAACGTCGCCAAAAGCGTTTAGATACCTTATTGACAGCTTACGAGAAAGAGAAACAAGCTGTTTTAGATTTATTGAAGCTACGTCAACTGATCGAAGAAAAAGGATATGCATCGACACTTAAACAGCTACAAGATTTGCAAGTCGATTACAGTTTGCCTGCGTTAGAACTTGAGCACTTAAGCTCACAAATCGCTTATTTACAAAAAGCTGTGCAAGGTAAAACAGATGCGCAAATGAACAAAACACAAGTATTGGCAAAATTGAATCAAGATTTAGTCACGTTCATTGGAAGTGATGCGCTTGTGCAAGCATTAGAAGAGGCTTATCGAACCGCTGCAGAGAAAGGATTAAATGAATTTCTCAAGCAACATCAGCAAGATCCTCAAGCTAAAGGCACATTATTTGCTAAAGGAGAGAAATTAGACCTTAGTCAAGATTTGATGCGCCATGCACTCGAAACCGAGCAATCTTTTGAGACAGTCGCAAAAGATCAAAAAACTTTAACAGCGCTCGCAACAGATGTAGATGAATTAACGCGCAACTTTCAGCGCGGAAAACAACTTTATCTCTCTCAAGCGTGTTATGCTTGCCATCGCATTTCCGGTTTTGCACGGGGAGGAATAGGTCCAGAATTGACGCGTATTGGAGATAGCTATCCTTGGTATATTAAAGAGTCCCTTGTGTGGCCCCAAGCTGATTTACGCAATTCCACAATGCCTAATATGCGGTTGGATCATCAAGAATTAGAAGATCTCATGACTTTTCTTTTGGCACAAAAAGGAAGCAATCGTGCGGTCGCTAAAACAGCTTATCAAGCTCTTTTGCAATCTTGGGAAGCTGGACGTAAACTACCTTGGGAAAAACCTATTCCTCCCGCTCAAATGTATGATTTAAATTATGCCATGACAGTTTTTGCAACAGAAGGTTGCGCAAGCTGTCATCGCTTACAAGGATTTGAATCAAATGTGGGCTTTAAAATTGAGAAAGAATCCCCTTCTTTTGAGCAAATCGATGAACAAAAACGTTGGTTCAGAAAATTGTTCCCGGAAGTTTTGCATTTCACCAGCTATGATGAAGAGCTTCCAGGATCAGAAATTGTGCAGCAAATTGAAAAATATGCTAAGGAGATTGATGAGCGTATTGTGGGAGATGCACGTCAAGATAGCTTATTGGAAGAAATTAATCGTCAGCACCCGGATGCTATTGAGGCGCTTTATTCTAATTTCCGTTATGCGGCGCGCGCGAAAAATCATGAGTATGAGACATTAATTAAGCAAGAAACAGATGCCACTAAAATGGCTCAGCTGCAACAAGAATGGCAAGCGTGGAAAGAACGCGTGCATCGCGTTCTCATGATGTATATTCAAACGTATGGTTTAGGAAGATTAATTGGTCCCCATCTTAATTGGTCCGGCATTTATCGCACAGATGAATGGTTAATGGAACATTTTCGCAATCCAGCAGGACATGTTCCTCGCTCTATCATGCCCGTCTTTCCTTTTGATGATACGAAATTTTATGCTCTCACGCATATGCTAGATAAACTCGCGATACGTAACCGCAAAACATTGCGCCAAGAATGGAATTATCGTGGATTTGATCCTAGTGAAGCATTCAACATGTTATGTGCGCAATGCCATGGCATTGGCATGCGAGGAAATGGGGTGATTGCAGAGTGGATTTATCCTATTCCTAAGAATCTGCATAATCCCGAATTTTTGCGTAATTTAACGAGAGAAAAAGTGATTTATTCCATCAAACATGGCGTCAAGGGGACCCCTATGCCACCATGGGGAGAAGCAGCCATTGATAAATCACAAGATTTGCCTGTTTTAAATCAAGCAGAAGTTGATTATCTTACCGATTGGCTTTTTTCAAATTTGCCAGGAGGAGAAGTCATCCGTCATGCCACAGACGTACCTAAATGGCAATATACACCAGAAGATGTTTTGCAAGAGCTCAAAGAGGAAGGAGGTCATTTGATTCCTCTTCCACAAGAAAAACGTCAGAATGTCCCGCAACTACCTGAACGTGATTTACCCTCTGAAAATAATCCACCTCCAGCAGACGAATCTGTCACCTCTTTTTTAGCTTTACCTACTGAAATCTATTACGCAGCCATTAGTCCAGAGATTTACCCTCACGAAGCTCCAAAAGAAATCAAACAACACAATGACGTAGAAGATGTGTTTGATATCGTTTCTCATCCCACTGACACAGGACAAAATAGCTATTACATTAAAAAGAAATATTATACGCCTCTGAATATTGAAGAAGGGCAAAAGTTTTTTCTGTTGAATTGCGCGGTGTGCCATGGCAATGAAGGAGATGGAAGTGGAGCACGCGGACGCGCCATGCAGGAAGCCAAACCGCGCATGTTGACCAATTTAGATTGGCTACGCTCACGTGATGACCTGCGTCTTTTACGCTCCATCAAATACGGAGTTCCGGGAACTGCCATGACGCCTTGGGGAGATCTCACCAATGCTTTGCAACGCATGCAATTAGTCATGTTCATTCGTTCGCTCACAGAAGAAAAAGATCGACGCACAAATTTAGAAGAAGCTCTGTATCAAACTTTTGATGCGGGTCAAATCATCATTGAGAAAGCACGCATCGAACGCAGCAAGCAAATTGAAGCATTGCAAAAGAAAGGACAAGCGTTACAAGACAAGCAAGATACGTTAGAAGCTAAAATCAAAGAAGGACAAGGCTCTGAAAAAGAACTAGTGCAGACTTATCAGCAAAATTTAGAAAATGAGCAGAAAATAAGAAAACTACAAGAGCAAGACCAACTATTCCTAGATTTAAAAACTCATCTCAAGCATGAACGTGAGCTTTATTTCAATTTAGGTGTGAATTTGATTGGTAAGCAAGTGAGCGAGCCTCTTTTACAAACTTACTTGGATTTAATACGCTTGAATGCCAAGCGCTATCATTTACAAGATCATCAATTGCTGATCAAGCATGATGCCCAAGTGAATGAACAGATTCGCGCAGACCGTCAAAAAATAGTGACAGATTTGGATCAAAAAATAGCTGAATTGGAAAAACAACGTCAAATTTTGCAAGGTAAAATTGCTTCTGCTCAACAAAGAGAAGAATTGCAAACTAATCAAACGGAAATAGAAAGTTTAAAGAAATTAAAAGCAAAAGTGATCATGAACACCGAAGAAGCTTTACGTTTAGTCACTAAGCAACAAAAAATCTTAGAATCCTTAAAACCTAAACCTAGTAAAACAGTACAAATATTTTAAAATGATTGCAGGAAAGCAATCAATTTTTATACAAAGGATCCATGATTTCGTTAATGATACGCGAAGCGTTTGGAGCGCGAAGGTCCTCCTTCGCTTTATTAAGGACGACTCCTATGAAAACGAAGGAGGACCTTCGCACTCCAAACGCTTCGCGTATTACCCATCATTTATTGTAATTTTGAGATAGCACCATGGTAGTAGAATACGACGACAGACCTGCAAAACTATTTATTTATCCCGCTCTGTTTTTCCTCATTGTGGGTATGTCAGTGGGCGTGTTTATTGCCTTTAACGGTTTTATTTTTCCTGATTATTTTTCAGGAGAATATATTCATTTTGGACGTGTACGTCCTGTGCATGTTGCTACTGTGACGCTCTTATGGCTGCTATCTGTTGATGTAGGATTAATGCTTTATTTTATTCCACGCTTATGCGGCGTCCCGCTTTGGGGTCCAAATCTCGCCATATGGGGAGGAGTTTTTTGGTGGTTCACGCTTATTTTAGGAGTAAACTCTTTTCCTTGGGGAACCAATTTTGGATGGGAATATGCCGAACTGCCTACTTGGCTATCGTGGATTCCCATCAAATTCTTTTTCGCTTTAGGGTGGTTGATCATTGTTTTTAATTTTTTTATGACAATTGCGCATCGTCGCTTTGAGAAGCTATACGTCTCTCTTTGGTATAGCATGGGCACGCTCATTTGGACTACTTTTACAGTCTTTGTGGGTAGTTTTGCCATTAACTGGCTACCGGAAGGCATTTCACGCGTCAATGCTAGTTGGTTTTACGTACATAATTTAGTCGGCCTTATCTATACGCCAATGGGACTTGCCACCGCTTATTATTTTCTTCCTAAATTAGCCAATACGCCCATCTATAGTCATCGCTTATCCATGATTGGTTTTTGGTCCATCGCCTTTATTTATGCCTGGATTGGTACGCATCACATGATTCATGGTCCTGTTTCCCAATGGCTACAAACGACGTCTATTGTGTTTTCTATTTGGCTATTTATTCCTGTGTGGACAGTGGTCTATAATTTGTTTGCTACGTTGCAAAAAGATTGGTCCAAATACTTGCAAAGTCCCGCCATTCGCTTTCTCATGATGGGGAATATTTTTTACTTAATTACCTGCATTCAAGGACCCCTACAAGCTTTACGTAATGTCAATGAAATTACTTCTAAAACCGATTGGATTATTGGACACTCTCATATTTCACTCTACGGAACATTTACGTTTTTTGCCCTTGCAGGCCTTTATCAAGCCATTCCTGCGATGCTGAAGAAGCCTTTGTGGTCGAATAAACTGGCAGATTGGCATTTTGCTCTTAACTTGTGGGGAAGCGTGCTCTTTTTATTTTCTTTATGGGTAGGAGGATTTTTACAAGGGTTAATGTGGGCCAATTGGGCAGATGGCTCTTCTTATGCAGAATTTCATGATAATTTGACACGCTTGCCTTTTTTACAAACCATCGCTAACACACGCGAATGGTGGATTTTACGTGGAATCGGAGGAATCATTATTTTGTTTGGTAATCTTCTCTTTGCTGTCAATATGTACAATACTATTGTGCTTGCTCCTGCCTCTAAACCAGACACTCCACGTGAAGTAAGGGCAAATGTATGACCAAAGAAACTGATCAGCCTCCTCATTCACATTTTGTGCATAAACTCGATCGCTCTGCTATTCTCATGATTGTGGGCATTATTCTCTTATTTTCAACTGCTATTATTGTGACTTTAGTGGCACCTCGTTATGTGGATTCCACCTGGACAAGCCCTTCCAGCCCTTATCAGGTGCAAATGTACGAAATTGAAGATCCCTATCTTTATATTAGCAGCGCTTCATCAGGCGGACAAGATTTGCAGTATGTCAATCATCTTATGCAAGATTTTACTTTATTAGCTTTTAAAGAATCAGATAATTTGCGCTTAGTGGCTCCTCCGGAACTCGAAAAGTTCATTACACGCCATCAAGACAATAAGCTGAAACTCACTTCGCGTCTGCTTTTATTACGTGAACCGGAAGAAGAGATGGAAAAGCAAGCCCACACCTTGCGTCAGCAACTGCAACAGGAATGGCAAAATCAAACAGACGCACAAAATCAACACAGACTAGAAAAAATCCGTTACCAGATTTTAGAACTCTACGATCCTCAAGTCCCGGAAGCTTTTTCTTTAAATACTTCCGGAGGCATCTTACAAAATTGGGTAGATAAAGACTTTATCATTTTGGATGAAGAAGTGAAGCATCCTTATCATCAAGATTATGGAGTTATTTATGTCCAAAATCCCCAAGAATTTCGCATTAGTTCGTCACGCCTAGGACAAGAAGAAAGATGGCGTTATGATCCTGCAGGACGGCCTGTCAAAGGATTAAATGAATTGAAAAGTCCCGCCCTAGGATTTCACTCCCGCCAAGAACTCATTTATTTAGGGGAGCACATTTATGCCATTGAAGGATGCTGGTATTGCCATACAGATCAAACACGCACACTTGTACAGGATACAGTCTTGAATGGCTCTGATTCTTATCCTGCGCCTCCTTCTTCGGCTAATGAATATATTTACCAAAAGATTACGTTTCCGGGAACCCGACGTATTGGACCTGATATATCACGTGTAGGAATCAAACGCCCTAGCCGCGATTGGCATAAAGCGCATTTTTGGGCGCCTAAAACAGCGAGCGTGGGTTCCATTATGCCTGCTTTCCAACATTTTTTTGATGATGATCCACGTGGAACAGGCAAGAGTACAATTGGCATTCCCAATCATCGTTTTGAAGCAATCTACCAATATCTCATGACCAAAGGCACGCGGATTACCCCCCCTACGCAAGCGTGGTGGTTAGGCAAAGATCCGATCCAAACAAAAGAAATTATTGAAGGACAGCGTAAACTGAAATGAAAATCTGGACAGCGGCAGTCATTGATGGAGCAGGAGTATATGGAAGTCTTTTTCATTATGGGTTTGTGATTGCATTTGTAGGAAGTGCTTTTTTGATATTTTTATATTTGTGGAAAAGAGGGCGTTTGGATATGGATGAAGAACCCAAATTCCAAATGATGCAAGAAGAGGACATCCAACCAGGAGAAAAATAACATGTCTCACGCGGGAAAAGACAACGTTGAAGATCCTCATTTTTCTGGAGAAATTGAACTATATGGAGATCCGGGAATCGCTTCATTTGATGCTAAAGTCCCTAAATTTTTGCTTTTGACATATTTACTTTTACCCATTTGGGGATTTGTCTCTCTCTATTATTTTTGGAATGGAAGCCGCGGATGGTTTGACCGCGGTTACTGGCATGAATTGCAAATTGCAGCCAATACAACCTTTCCCATTGAAAATCAAAATATGGTACAAGAAATACGTTCATCAGATGACGAACTAAATCCACCCACGCAACAAGTGCGTTAACCGAATGACACATTATACTAAGATAATAAAGAGGTAATATGGTTGACTTCATCAATAGAATCGGTCATTACACACATGATGCTTATGAAGCATGCATGAAGAAAACAAAAGGCGTCCTAGCTGTTGGAGCAGAGGGCAGTCGGATACTTCATGACATTTATAGCATGGAAGGAATGCTCAATCTTTCTAAATTCGCTATTGCCAATCTACGTTGGATAGAAGCTGTTTTTTCTGTAAAAGATGTCTTTACTCAAGCCTTAAATTCCTTAGAGACTTTAAAAGATCTTCATTATGCAACATTCTCTTTTATCATGTTACCTGAGTTCATCACCAAAACGCCGGAGGGTCGTTACAAATTTACTCTGCCTAAATTTAAAAATCCCTTAGGGGAATATGAGCTTGATTTAGTCAAAATTTTATTTGCAATTGGTAGTCCATGTGAATTGGGCGGTTTTTTAAAGAAAAATCATGTGTTTAAATTTGAATTCTGCACCCATATTGCTGATAAAATGGGCCCTTGCAAAGTCTTCTCTTGGTTTGGCATTGACCGTCCAATGGATAAACTACCCACTTTAGATTTTCTTTGCACTAACCCGCGAAGTTTCTTCTTTTTTTGGGCCTCTGTAGGAGACTGTGCGCGTTGGCTCAGATTTATTATCCTTCCTATTGGAGATACAGCGGAAAAGCGCGCCATGTGTCGTTCTAAACAATTTGAATTGCTCACGCTTCTCAGAATTATGGCTAGTTTCGGTAGAGCTATTGCACTCTATGGCGGTCGTTATTACAAAGACAAAGTGTGGTTTGTGACTGTTCAATTGGCTGCACAATACGCGACTTTAGACAAATTTATTCTTAATCGTCAACGAGAACGCGAAGAGCGCTTCGCTCATCCTGCAGCTCCTGCTGCTTAATTTATAAAATTAATTTATTAATTTGTTTATCAATTCTTTTTATTTAATTAATAAAATTTCATTAGTATATAATTGTATATATTTATTAATTAAATAGGAGAAGTTATGGTTGCATCTATTGAAGGAAAAATACCGTTTGACTCGTCAAATCAGGGACTTAATGAAGAATCATTACTAGTCAACACACCCACCTCACCAGAGATAGTAAAAGTGGATGAAGCGGCAACGAAAATTCAAGTGGGTATAAAAAAACCCCTAAATCGACACCCCATAAAAATAGAAAGAAAAAAAGTAGACAAATTAGCCTATGAATCAGACGCTATTGAAGTAAAACAAAAACAAGAAAGTGGATTCAAATTTATTAAGTTTCTTCTAAGCTTTTTATCTTTTATTAATCCATTTAAATTTTTATTTAACAAATCAAACAAAGTTGAAAAAGCAGAAGCTCTATCACCTGAAGTGAAAATCGCTAATCTTCGTCATGCAGCACGAGAATTAGCAAAACTATTTGAACAGGAAGAATTTAAAAAACAAGAAGGCATATTTCGTCTTTCTGCTCGTGAATCAGAAATCCAAGAATTATGGCCTGTTCTCATTGGTTCTAATAGTGAAGAAAGAGAAAAGAAAATACAAAATATACAATCCCCTGTTTTAGCTGCTGCTTTATTAAAGAAAATTTATAGAGAAGAGATAAAAGTATTTGGAACTCAAGAATTAAGACAAGCTCAAGTGGTATTAGGCAAACAGTTAACAGGTGATAAAAATGAAATAGAAAAATTAAAAGAATTAATTTCAAAACTACCTAATGATAAAAAAGAAGATGCAAAAGTATTATTAAAAGTTATGTTTGAAGTTAGTAAACAATCGGAATTTAATAAAATGACTACTACAAATTTAGCTACAACTGGAGGTAAAGCCTTAAGTTCTGATGTACCTGGGTTAGAAATGACTATGGATGCAATAGCAGAAGAAGCTTACATTCTAAAAACTAATGAAGCATTAATTAGTCATTACGAAGCTGTATTCAGTTAATAGCACTAATTTATTCAATTTTCATGATGAGACTCAGTTAGCGAAATGTTAACGGAGTCTTTTTTATAAAAAGCAATTGATAAATATAGATTAAACTTAAATAATGAAAGTTTCAATCAAGACAAGACATAACCTTTTAATCGTATATGACCGCTCAAAACTCTTCTCTTTGCCCCTGTTGCAGTGGCAAACCCTATGCAAGCTGTTGTCAAAAATATCATCGTGGGCTTTTACCAGAAAATGCACTGTTTTTGATGCGTTCTCGTTACGCCGGCTATGCAAATGGACTAGCCGATTACATTATCGAGACAACTCATCCAGATAGTCCACATTATGTACAAAATCGAAAACAGTGGATTTATCAAATTCAAATGTTTTCACATCAAACGTCGTTTGATGGGTTAGAAATTATCGAAACTCAGCTTGCAGAACCAGAATCTTTTGTGACTTTTGTCGCTCATCTCAGTAAAGATGGAGTAGATTTAACTTTCACGGAAAGAAGTCGTTTTCTGAAGCAAGGACAAGCGTGGAAGTATGTAGATGGAAAAATAGGTAAAGGACGGCTTACAAAGGAAAATCTGAATGATGGGTGATGAACCAAACATTGTTATTAGCCTGCTCTTTTAAAGTATTTTTTTAGTAATTGCTCAGAGCGTGCTTAAAAAGACTGGTTTTATCTGTGCGGTAGCACTATCACTGCATTAGCCCAGACCGAGCGCGTTTAGCACTCGTTCTGGGTAAATAATGCCATTTGATTAGCACTGCGGTTAGCAGTGCAACTATTCGGCGTCCTTGTAGCACTGCTAACCGCAGTGCAATAGGTTGTGCATTAAATCCCAGAA
>JASBUW010000010.1 GCA_030147755.1 Parachlamydiaceae bacterium | reverse complement strand
CATTAAATCCCAGAACGAGCGCTAAACGCGCTCGGTCTGGGGCGTGTCTTAAAAATGCTAGCATCCTAGCTTCGAGATTATTTTGCCCTCAGTTGAACTTTCGGTTTGAGGGCAATATTGGTTTAATATTGCCCTCAAACCGAAAGTTCAACTGAGGGCAAAAGAATTCCGAATCTAGGGCGCTATCATTTTAAGACACGCCCTGGGCTAATGCAGTAATAGTGCTACCGCACAGATAAAACCAGTCTTTTTAAGTATACTTTGACCAACTACCAAGAAGGTCGCTGTTACTTTTTGATATTAGCAACGAAATTGCTTGGGGGCTCCAAACGCTTCGCGTCTTACCAGTATTTTTACATTTCTCTCGGTATACATTGTTTACACATATGCTAAAACCACAAAATATATGCTTAGCGACATCGCTACAAACCAGATTTTGAGGCATACAATGAACTTTTATAAATCTATTTGGCTATTTTTGACTTTATTCTCTTTTTCCTTCTTACAAGCTGATCCTTGGGGAAAAGATGCTGACCTTGCGCATTATAAACCGGCTGTCCGTCAAAATGTCTCTTCTCCATCACCTATTGCATGTTGGGGCATTCAAGCCATTCGCTTTCATCAAGAGGTCATCTCTCCTGCTGATGGTCCCCGCAGTCACTTTATTCCCAGCAGTTCGCAATATACATTAGAAGCTATGCGTAAATATGGTTTTTTTAAAGGCTACACGATGGGCTGTGATCGTCTTATGCGTGAAAATCCAGAACCTTGGGTGTATCGCAAAATACGCGATCCTAGTGGATGTGAAATGAAATGGGATCCTGTGCCTTAATTTCTTATATCAAAAAAAATTTTTGCTTGTTATAAAAATCACATTTTTCATGTACAAATCAACAATTTGTGCCTAATACAAAAATGTACATTTTAAATAAATGTGGATTTTGCTATTATAAAGATGAACCAGGAGATAAGTATGGAAATTAAAAGAAAACATCCTAGGGTAAAGGGCTCTCGTTTATCTATTGATTGCTCAATAGATCAGAAAAGAAAAATCAAAATGCTTGCAGCTCTTGAAGACAAATCTATTACTGATCTCATTCTTTCTTTAGTTGACGAAAGATTTGAACGCTGTCCTTTAGGTCATCATCATATTCCCAATAGCGAAACTATTAAAGTTTTGGAAGCAACTGATAGAGGCGAAGATCTTGAAGAATACGAAACCGAAGAAGAATTTTGGAAAGCCATAGGTAGAGATGTTAAAACCAAAGAACGCTAAATCTTTTAAAAAAATTTAAAGAAATTTGAACATCAGAAAGCAGTTTTAGAAGACATCTATGATGTAATAAAGAAATTAATTAACCAAGAGCCCTTAGAAGCAAAACACAGAGATCATCCTCTTATTGGTAACTGGATTGGCCATAAGGAATGTCATGTAAGAAATGATATTCTATTGATTTATAAAATAATTCCAGAAGAAAATTCCATTATTTTTGAAAGAATAGGAAATCAATCAGAATTGTTCTAACAGCTTTCTTATTCCGATTGCCCTTCGGCTAAAACAGGCTTTAATTCGGGTTCAACACTTTCTGTCAGTAGTACTTCTTGCGGTACAGGCTCAGGCTCTACGACAGGTACAGCCGCAAGTGCAGCGGCTTCAGCCAATTTAGCAGCTTCTGCATGAATTAAAGCATGCGCACGTAAAAAGGCTTTTTGAACAGATAATTGGGGATGCCGCTCATCAAAAATAAAAAGATTGGGTTTACCCATCAATTCTACCATGCCTGAATCACTTAGCACATCCCAAATCTGATGCGTAATGCCACATGCAATTAAATGACGTCCTGAATTTTTAAGATAATCATACAGCTGCTGCAGCGCTAAACACGCTGTCGCATCAATATCACGCGCATTTTTCAGCTGCAAAATAATGACGCGCGTGGTGGTGTCATCTTCTGTAATCGATTTCAGCGTGTTTTGAAATAAATCGGCCGCTCCAAAGAAAAGCTCTCCTTCTACCTTAATAAAACGAATTTTACGTGGTTCTTGCTGTTGATTATGCTCGATGCTATGTAAAATCCCTGCTTCATCCACTGTAAATTCAACTAATTGCGGAATAGCAGCCTTTTTTAAATAAAGGGTAATCGACATCACTACTCCCATATAGAAGGCAATGTCTAAACTTAAAAACACACAAGAAGTTAACGTCAATAGAAGAACAGATGCATCAGAACGCGTCGCTTTCAAACACAAAAAAAGCTGTTTAAGATTGACAATATTGCTAGCAGATACAATTAAAAGAGCAGCAAAAGCCGTGACAGGGATATGACGAATGAGAAATCCAAATGCAAACAAAATCAACCACACAGACAAAGAATTAAAAATCGCCGCAAGACGTGTTTTTCCGCCATTTTCAAAATTTAAGGAACTACGAGAAGGGCTTCCGGAAACAGGCATGGCCCCTATAAAAGCAGAAAAAAAGTTACCTACTCCTAATCCAAAAATTTCTTGGTTAGTGGATAAAGGCTGCCCGGAACTAGCTGCAATCGATTTAGAGGCAGATGTCGCTTCCATCACACTTAAAAGTGCAATCGCAAAAGCAACAGGCAAAAGATTATTCATAATGCTAGGATTAAAGTACGGCCAATCAAGGTGAGGAATCAATCCATCCCCTCTTGTATCCCCTACAACAGCGATGTCCTGCGTAAGTGCATCAATTCTAGACCAATCTAAAAATTGATAATCATTCGCTGTAAAATAATGATAGAAATAACCTAAAAAATAAGCTAAAACAGCCACCGCAGCCAACATGATGGCTCCCGCCGGCATTCTGCGATCAATACGCCTTAATCCAATCAAAGCCACTAAACACACCACACCAATGAGGGCAGTCGGCCCATGCATCTCATGTAAATGCGTCAAGATATAGGCACTTCTTTCATACAAAGAAGAAAGATCCATGGGCACTTGCATCCCTAACAGAGGAAACAATTGATTGATGACAAGTGCTAAAGCAACTCCTGAGACATATCCTACAATGACCGTATGGCTCACAAAGTGCGTTAAACGACCTAATTTAAAAAATGCTGCCAAAATTTGAATAAATCCTACAAGCAGCATCAACTGCGTCAAAATTTGCAATACCAATTCTTCTCTTTCCGGCCCCGTCACATTTCGATAATAGGTGAAAAGAATACTAGAAATTCCGCCTTGAATCAAAATCGCGATGGCATTGCTAGGTCCCACAATCAAATGGCGAGAAGATCCAAAGAAAGCCACAATCATGGCTGAGAAAATGGCTGAAAATAATCCGGCAGAAACAGGCAATCCCGCTACTAAAGCATACGCTAAAGCTTGCGGAACAGTCAGCATCGCAACAGATAAACCTGCAATTAAGTCAGATTTTAAAGAACTCCACGAATAGCGTTCAAAATCTTTCTTAAAACAAGTGAGCGATATTTCATCTTGTAGAACATGTGACATAAGTAAATCAACGAATAGAACTAGATGATCTCTTAGAGTTTGTCAATAAAGCAGAAAAATAAATTTAAATAATCTTTTTCTAATTTGTTGACAAACTCTTAGGAAATAAAATTTCCTAAGGGAGGATTAATCTCACTATTCAAGTCCCTAAAATTTTAAATTTAATTGTAAGATACTGATTGAGCTTTATTATAAAATTTATGGAATTATTCTAGAACAATAATTTAAAAAAACTATATTTTTAATCCTTTTTTACATAGAATTTTCAAGTTTGAAGGCCAAGATTCATGGCGCATCTTAAAATGACTCTTACTAGAGTCATTTTGAATTAATCTCTTTGTTCCTCTCTGTGCTCTCTGTGTCCTCTGTGGTTATTTATTAATTTAACCACAGAGGACACAGAGAGCTCAGAGAGAAACAAAGAGGTAAAACTGACGTTTGAGACTGTTAAAAAGGATTTGAATTATGTCCCATCTACCCAAACTTGCGATTGTTGGACGTCCCAATGTGGGTAAATCCGCTTTATTTAATCGCATTTGCAAACAAAAAATCGCCATTGTGGATGAAGCCGAAGGAGTGACGCGCGATCGTTTATATGCTGAAAGCGAGTTATTTGGTTTGCATTTTCAAGTCATTGATACAGGCGGAATCAATGCACGCTCAAAAGTTCCTTTTAATGAAGAAATCAAACGCCAAGCAGAAATCGCCATTGAAGAAGCAGATACCATTATTCAAGTGGTCGATGCGCAAGTCGGCATCACAGACTTAGATAAAGAAGTCGCTAAAATTCTCCTGCGCACACAAAAGCCCGTTTGCCTAGCTGTGAATAAAATTGATAATATGAATCAAACTTCTCTTCTTCACCAATTTTACTCGTTAGGCATTCAACGCATTATTCCCGTTTCTGCCGCACAAGGATGGCACATTGCAGAACTACTAGAAGCCGCGTTTGAAAAATTTACGCCACCGACAGAGGAAGAAGAGCAATTGAATGAAACCATTAAAATTGCCATTGTAGGACGTGCCAACGTAGGAAAATCTTCACTAGTCAATTATTTACTTGATGAGGAACGCTGTATTGTGAGTCCCATTCCAGGGACCACTCGAGATAGTGTAGATATTTCTTTTACATTAGATGGCCAGCTCTATACCTTAATTGATACAGCGGGAATTCGACGCAAACACGCTGAGCACGAGGTGGTGGATAAATTTGCCGCTATTCGCACAGAAAGAGCCATTGAACGCGCTGATTTATGTATTTTGATGTTAGATGTCCAAGAAGGTATGACAGCCCAAGATAAGAAAATTGCTAATCGTATTGAAGAAGCAGGTAAAGGATGCGTCATTTTATTTAACAAATGGGATTTGATTAAAGGGTTCCGCATGGAACATTGCTTAAAAAGCATTGAAGAAGAGGTTTCTTTTTTGAAACATTGCCCTAAGATTTTTACGTCTGCGACAACAGGGCGTAATGTCGATAAGATTTTCCCTATTGTCCAAGAAGTGTATCATAACTCTCTTAAACGCATTACGACGCATCAACTCAATAAATTCATTGGGCTGGCTCTGCAAAAAAATCATCCGCCCATGATCATGGGAAAACGGTTGCGTATTTATTACATGGCACAAGTCGATGTGCAGCCGCCTAAATTCATTTTGTTTGTTAATTATCCCAATTTAATGATAGAAACCTATAAAAAATATCTCTACAATCAGTTTCGGGAAACCTATGCCTTTACAGGCGTTCCTATTAATATCTATTTGAAAGGCAAAGAGAAAAAAGAAAAGCCTTCTCCCAAACTCAAAGCCGTTGAGCATCCTCAAGAAGAAGTAGAAGAGTATGAAAGCGAAGATGATGAGGATGAAACTGAATACTATTTTGAAAACGAAGAAGACTTTCGCACTCGTGAGTAACCACGCATTTCATTAGAATTATTCGTACCTATGCGCGCACACGGGCACGAATAATTTTTTGTTACCTCTTGATATTAGAGACGAAATCGCTTGGAAACTCCAAACGCTTCATATAAATCCAAAAAAATTTTTACACTTGATTGTCAAACACAAGTACAATAGAATGCCAACGCTTAACAAGAAAAATATCTCCACTAGAAAATCTCAAAAACAAATGTGAACATATATGACAGTCAAACCTAAGCATATTTGGAAATTTTTATTTTTTTTATGGTTATCCATTATATTTCCTCATGAGGCGTATAGTTTTTGCTATGCATTCGCCCCCATTCCATACAACTCTTTGCCCACTACACCTCCTACCGGCAGTACAACACTTACCCTCTTAGATGATTCATATTCACAAATCATTGATATCGACTTTACTTTCAACTTTTTTGGAGTAAATTATAATCAACTTCTCATAGGATCAAATGGCCTTATCTCTTTTGACCTCTCTCAAGCAGGTACTAGCGGTTTTTTCTTTGATTACAATGGTTCTAATTCTAATCCAAACAACCCTACAAACACTATTATGTCTCCTTGGCAGAATATCGATCCAAGTCAAGGAAGTACTGTATTCTATTATACGACGGGAACGGCTCCTAATCGAGAATTTGTAGTCGTATTCAATCAGATCTCAGCATTTGCTTGTCCTAATCAACTAGAAACCCAAGGCATGATTTTGTATGAAACTACCAATGAAATTGATATTGTCATTGGCAGTAAAACAATATGTACGACCCTGGGGGGAAGACAGGTTATTGAAGGAATTCAAAATGCATCAGGAACGACTGCTTATACTGTCCCAAATAAGAATGGTACTCTATGGACAACGACAGATAATAGCTATCGTTTTAGTCCTCTTTCTGCTGAATTAGGATCCATTTCCGGTCCCACAAATCCTTGTTTTGCGTCATCCCAAAATTATTCTATTGCAGCTGTACAAGGCGCAACAAGTTATACTTGGACTGTGCCAACTGGCTGGACAATTACCGCTGATACTGGAACTTCCATTACAGTCACTGTGGACAATATGAACGGAAACATCAGCGTGACAGCGAATAATGCTTGTGGTAGCAGTACTCCACAAGTATTAGCTGTAACTGTCAATACGATTCCCGATCAGCCAGGACCCATTTCCGGTTCCACAACCCCTTGTTTTGAATCATCAGAAAATTATTCTATTGCAGCTGTACCAAACGCAACAAGCTATACTTGGAATGTGCCGGCCGACTGGACGATTACGGCCAATGCTGGGACTTCCATTACAGTTATTATCGGCAATATGAGCGGAAACATCAGCGTAACAGCGAATAATGCTTGTGGTAGCAGTAATCCACAAGTATTAGCTGTAACGGTTAGTATGATTCCCAATCAGCCAGGACCCATTTTTGGTTTCACAAATCCTTGTTTTGAGTCATCACAAAATTATTCTATTGCAGCTGTACCGGGCGCAACAAGTTATACTTGGAATGTGCCAATTGGCTGGACAATTACCGCTGATACTGGGACTTCCATTACAGTCACTGTGGGCAATACGAGCGGAAACATCAACGTGACAGCGAATAATGCTTGTGGTAGCAGTAATCCACAAGTATTAGCTGTAACGGTTGATTTAATACCTACTCTAGGAGCTATCATAGGGCCAAATACTGTGACCTTAGGACAAATTGCCACTTATTCAATACCTTTTGTAAATGGCTTTACATATGCTTGGTCATATAGTGGAAGTGGAGTTCAAATTACTTCTTTTGACAATCAAGTTGTCATTAATTTTAGCCCACAAGCAACACAGGGGACTTTAGCTGTTTCTGTAACCAATCATTGCGGGACAAGTTCGCCTTCTATTTTGCCGATCTCCATTGAAATTCTTCCTCCTTCTCAAATAAATGGAAGAAAAATCGCTAATCAGTTTGCAACTCAAACAGAATATGTCAATGTGATCAGATGGAGTGCAAGCCCATCTCCAGGTGTGAAGTCTTATCATATCTATCGCAATGATGTATTAATTGAAGAAGTACAAGTACCTCACAAGAAATTTAAAGACTATAATAGATCGATAAATCAAAGCGATTTCTATGCTATTAGATCTGTCGGAACAAATGATCAAGAAAGTGAACCTATTACCATTTCTATCCGTTGATAAAATGAAACAAAAATTAATTAACTTATTTTAAGCAAAACGACAAAAACGACCTTAACGACAACGACAAACGACAATAGCGACTTTAGTCCTTTTTGTGTAAAAGTTCACGGTATACCTAAAATGTCTGTTGATATCGCATTAAGTTTTTAAATAAATTGGTAATACGCGAAAGCGTTTGGAGTGCGAAGGTCCTCCTTCGCTTTCATTAAAGACGCCTCACATGAAAGCGAAGGAGGACCTTCGCACTCCAAACGCTTTCGCGTATTACCAAAAAAATCACTTTAAAGATTTCATCGAATAACAGACTATATAGACAAAGTTTGAGGTACGCACTGAACTTTTACCTTTTTGTCGTTTGTCGTTTTCAACATAAATTTTGAGGATTGATTAATCCACATCAGACACAGCAGGATGCTCCTCTTCTGTATCTACCAACTGCAACAGTTCAATTAATTCATGTCGTGAGAATGTTTTGAGCATATTTTGATCATCTACACCCACCACATCTTCCATGAGCTGTCCTTTACGCATAATCATGGCGTCAATTTTTTCTTCGAAAGTGCCTTTGGTGATCAATTTGAATACTTGAACACCACGCGTTTGTCCAATGCGGTGCACGCGGTCTGTGGCTTGATTTTCCCGTGCGGCATTCCACCAGCGATCATAGTGAATCACTATCGAACCTGCTGTTAAATCAATTCCCAACCCTGCTGCTTGAAGAGAACCCACAAAGACTTCACATTGCGGATCTTGATTAAAGAGTTGCAACTGCTCTTTGCGATCCTGAGTGGAGCCTCTCAGAGAAGCAAAACCAATTTGCTGTTCAGTCAAATAGGTTTCAATAATATCTAGCATATATAAATATTGCGAAAAGACGACTACTTTTTGCTGACTCTCACGCGCTTCACGTAAAATTTCAAGAAAGAGTTCCCATTTACCCGATGTGTATTTTTGGTAATCTAAAGGATTTTTCAAATAGACGGCAGGATGATCACAAATTTGTTTTAAACTAGATAGAAGCGCAAAAATATGTAAAAAAGGAATAGGAGATTTATCATTTTTCAAATCTTCTAATAAATGATGACGACGACGCTCCAATACTTCCGCATAGAGTTGATGTTGATAAGGCATCAAGTCACAATAAGCGAGTTCTTCTATTTTCTCTGGCAATTCTGTTAACACATCCTCTTTTTTACGCCTTAAAACGAAAGGACGAATCAAGCGATTGAGAAGTTCTTTGCGATGCGTGTTATGCTCTTTTTCAATAGGTTTAACAAAAAATTCGCGATAATCATGTTCACCCGGCATATAAGAAGGCAATGTAATATCAAAAAGTGATTTCAATTCACGTAAATGATTTTCAATAGGTGTTCCGGTTAATCCTATTTTCATCTGCACTTTTAAACTCACCAAAGCAGCATACACACGGCTATATTGATTTTTAGCTACTTGAATTTCATCGAAAATAGCGACTTCAAAAGGAACCTGAGAGAGTAATTCACGTTCATTACGCAAAATACCATAAGATGTCAGAAGAATATCATATTGCTGATGAAAAGCCTCTAAACTGCGTTTAGTGCCATAAAATGTGCACACTCTTAATTTTGGAAGGTAGTTGTGTAATTTTTCTTGCCAATGATAAATCACAGAAGTGGGACACACAACAAGAAAATGACAAGCGGTTCCTTCTGCATAAGAACGATAAAGATTGGCTACACTGGCAATCAAAGCCATCGCCTGATGCGTTTTACCTAACCCCATATCGTCGCATAATAATCCCGACAATTGTTGACGATACAAAAACCACAACCACTGGACACCGATGCTTTGATAAGGTCTTAAATCACTCAATAATCCGCCCATATCCGGTTGTTCCGGTGTATGGAGCTGAATTAAATCATCGAATAACTTTGTCGTTGCTGCTAATTGAGATTCTTCACCCTCTTGCAGAAGTTCCATGGGATCAAACGCATTGAGTCGCATAAATTCTAACGTAGACAACAGCACGGTTTCCGCGTCTTTGTCAAATCGCTCTTTATCTAATTGCAAAAACCACTCATAACGTTTATCGCGTAAATCCACAAGACCTGCTTCAAAAAAAGCAAAGGGAAATTTCTTATTAAAAGCTTGCTTTAAAGCAACCACAGAGATTAAACCGGTTGGCGTTTGATAGAACAAACGAAAACGGTACCAACCACGTCCTTTGGTAGGAACAGGTTCAATTGAATTGGTCACCAATTGGTAAGAGGCCGCTTTAACCAAACGCGGATCGACAAAAATCGCATATTTATATAAGGTGTCCACTTCATAGGTGAGAAAAAAGAGCAGTTCTTCTCCTTCAAATAGATGTGGATAGCGAAACTTTTCAGGCAAACGCAAATCGACCGGCAATTCATGAAAACCTTCTCCTTCTAAATAAACAAAATCATCGAAGAGTTGAAGGTGTTTATCTTTATAGGCAGGCAGTAATTCATATTCAGGTGTGGTTTTGACGTGACGTTTTTCTGTTAATTCTATTTTAAGGCCTGCTCGTATAACAGGACAACGTGCACTAAAAAAATGAGGAATCAAAGCCAATTCATCTTGATTCATGCGAATAAAAAGAGGAATTTGTTCCGGACTTAGTGAAACTCCGGGTTTGAGCAAATAACTAAACGAACCCGTTGTTTTGGAGTAAAAACCATAGCCTTCTAAATACACCCACGCGCCAAAATCTTGTTGACGAGCTCCTTCTTTCGCTTTAGCTAAAGTACGCGTAAACGTCAAACGTCGCGTATCGCTCACTTGATATCCTAATTGATATTCAATACTGCGTACATGGGTATGAAAGCCTTCTTGTTGATTAAACCACGCGCGATTTTGCGAGACAAACTCTGACACATGATAAAGCGGAATGACCATTTCTACGCTATCAAAACGATTCCCTTCGACAGGGTAAAATCCATCTTCATCTAAATAAACCCAATTGTGAATCAACCAGGAGTCTCCATTTGTCAAATCTCCAGGTTCAAATAAATAAGCTAAGATATGTAAATTCCAATCAAAATCAAAATGAAGCTTATAAGATAACGTAACGGGATCACGATAGACTTGGCAATCCACAATTAAAGAAGCAATAAACCGTGTATGTTCTGTTAAAACATGCGCAATTTCTTCTCCATGCAAAACCGGTGTTTTAAGCAATTCGTGGGATTCTTCTGCATAAAATCCTTTTTCCGGAATAAACGTCCAGCCTTGCAACGGAATTGCTTTCTCTGAAGTGAGATCCTTTCTTTGTAAACGCTGCTGTTTAGCGTCCTCTTTCGCAGATTCTATCTGCAAAGCATGTTCATGTTTATCATAGGTAATGCGTGCAATCTCTTTATGAGATGCATGATAAACAGCCAGAGGACTATTGATGGTTTTTAAAGAAGGAATGATTAAAGGCAAATTCACTTCTGAGATATAAAATCCTACACGTAAATCTTGAAAATCGATTTGAAACCAATTAGGAAGCTTTTTTTTGGAGTATTTAAAACTCATTTTATAGGGTTGATCATTCTCTTGCTTTTTCATGAACCATTTGGCTAAATCACTCCAATAAGATAAATCATAACGCAATTGAGGATGAGGATTCCCTTGGCGCCATAATGAAATTTCTTCATGTGATAAGTTAGAGAATTTCAAAGAAGTTTCTTCGGTTTCCTGCGCACGCTCATACAAAATATGATGTAATAATTGGATGGTTTCAGGTGTCAAAGCCTCTACCAAGAATAATAACTTCCCCATATGAGATTGATAGGTATAATGCCCAGGTGCAGATTGCACTAAAACCTGTGGATCATTTCCTACTCGTTCTTCATACAGACGGCAAATTTGATTCCAAAAAGAGCGCTCAAAACGGACATGTAAAGGTTTGGAATGCTCCTTAAAAAGACTTAAATAGGCAATGGCAAGATGAACACAACCCGGTTTTTCTAAATTGTCTTCACAAGAGCAAAAAGCATCTTTAATTTTTCCTTGTCCATCTAATTGAATAAAAACCCAAAAGTCTTGTTGGGCTTGACGATCTTCGACTAAGACTTGATAGGTTGACCCTGAAAATTCAAGATCTTTGACAGCATGCTGTAAAAGAGCTTGCTCAGCAGCGCGTTTGTAAGTTTTCAGATAGGTAGGTAAAGAAATTTTCATGCTTACTCTTAACAAATATCCATTTAATGACAAAAGAATTAAATCATGATATACTGATTTAAAAAGTTAATATACCAAAATATCTTTATTATAGCTGAATATGAAAAATTATTTTTCAAAAAAATCATATAATAAAAAGAGAGAGTTTTTAGAAGATTTAAGCTCTTCTGAATTACAGCTACTTTTTGAACACTTACGTTTAGGCACCGACCATCTCAAACTGCTGCTGTCACCCGAGCAATACAAAGACTTGCTCAAATGGTACCGCTTAGAAGAAGAACAAAGAGATCAAATTGCCTCAGACAAAGCAGAGAAAACAGGTCAACTCGCTCTCATTATCAATACCATTTTGACAAGTACATTTGGTGCTTGGATGGGACTATCTGGCTGTCTAGGCAAAAGCTTAGGTTCGATCATCATTTTTATCTCTGTCGTCATGGTCGCTTTTGTGACAAGCAGTGTGATTGGTTATATTAGCCTTAAATACACAAAAAACCAAGCGAAACAAGCCATTAATACACAGAAATTAGCCAATTTACAACTGCGCATTTTACAATTATTGAACCAGAAGCAAGATAAAAAAATTCAAGAAGAATCTACTTACTTGCATACCGTCATTTTTTTGCTAGAACAAGATAAAGAACAAGCCACAATTCCAGAAAATCCTTCGCAAGCGTTTGACTCCACTTTAGAAGCATTTTCATGGTTAGAAAAACTGAAAACTGTACTAAAGAATCGTTTAGAGCATTTTAATCATGAAACGGTTTACTCACTTTATTGGCCGGAATTAACCAAAATTATTAATCATATCCGAAAAATATTGGCAAAAAACGTTCATTTTGTAGAGAATTTGTCTAACGAACGTTTCCATGCAAATCAAGAGAACACCTCTTCTCTTCCATTTTTGAAAATTTTGACAGATCCTGCTTTTGCTGTACCTAAGTTTAAATCTTCTTCTACTTCATGGATCAAAAATAATTTAAGAGGCATCATCTTAAATCTTATTCCAACCATTTGGGGGGGATTTGCCTCCATGTTTGTCTTTGTCGGTGGAATTCCCAATATTTTGCGTGAATTTGGTTTTTCATCTACTGCGCAACTTTTAACAGAGCCTTGGGCTCGTGTCATTGAATTAGCTCTTGCGGTCGCCATCACGGTTTATTTTGGATTTTCTTCTCTTTACCTCACACGCAAAATGTCACAACGCCGTTCAATATGGGAAAAAACCCAAAAAGAGATCGCGCATGAAGAATCGAACAGTTTAGAAAAAAATCAAAAGCTGCAATTGCTGTTTAAAGTCAAAACCCAACTTCAAAAGATCGTGTCGATCTTCAATATCTTAAAAAAATTAGACTTCAGCTTAGTCAAAGAAGAAAGTTTGACTGATGATAGTTTGTCGGGCATAGAGAAATAAACATTGTCTTATTAATCTAAGAAATATTCACGTAAATAATTTTCAGGCGTAACAATGCGCCCTGGTATAATGGCGACTTGTATCATATCAACGGCAGAAAGAAAATGAAGTTCCCAATGAATACTCTCTTGAGCCGTTTCAATGATATTTTGAAACTCTTCAATCAGAATTTCTAAAATTTTTTGCCTCTTATTTATCCTTCTCTATAAGGACAAATATAGTGAAATTTGTCCTTCCACACAAGGAAAGAAATCTCACATTCTTTCCTTATACAGAAGAGCGAATTTTAAATTTTTTCAATTTATTTTAGTTAAATGAGACGTTGTTGCATGAATCCCAAATTGTGGACACCAGTGGACATGGTGGACCAAGTGGACGAAGTGGACATAAAGTTTTATAAAAGATTTCTAAACTTTATAAATCAACGGCTTAAATCACTTTTTTATTCGTTTTGTCCACTTGGTCCACCATGTCCATTGGTGTCCACAATTTGGGATTCATGCAACAACGTCTATCTTGATTAAGCTTGCAGCTCTAATACTAATCCCGCTGGCAATTGTTCTCCAAACACCTGCTCTTGTTCTTGAGCAGTCAGCGGTCTTTCTTCCAGTACCCAGCGCTTTAAGTGCTCTTCAGGATAAATTTTTAAGATTTTTTGAATGAGCTCTTCAGAAAGATTAAGTTCGCGATGATCCGTTTTGCGCGCTAATTGTCCCAGCATGAAAAGCATAGGCTCTCGATTTTCCGGTGTAGGCTGATGTTTGAGAAGCTGTTCGATCCATTTAGCACACGTTTCCTTGGGTATGACTTGCCCTGCTGATCCATATAGCAAATGACGGGCTCCTATGCGTCCTAATGACCAATAGTCATACCCTGACACTTCTTGTTTTAAGAGGCGATCCACTAAGGCTTCCCCTAAACGAATTTTAAGCGGGATGTCAAGCCTTTCTAATGCAGCTAACGCACGTATTTTTTCTGAATATATGTAAAGATCGCTTTTGCGTTTGATATCGATTTTGTTTGTTTTTTTGTCTAATACAAGTGGTACTAATTCACTAGCTATTTGGACTTGTTGTCCTTTGCTTAATCCACCTGCAATGCGTCGAAAACAAATCCAGAGTTGTATTAGCGATTCAGGATTTTTGAGAGACTTTAAATCTGCCAAAATGATTTTCCACAATTCTTTGAGACGAAAATCATCTAAGGGATAGCCATAGCCAGGTCGCAAGAAAAACCCTGCCAAATTCCACCAACGTGCTTCATGTTCCATGGACAATTTGCGTTGCGCAGTTATTTTCAGCAAAGGATCCCACAATTCTCGCAAAAGGCTAGGACCCCATTCACGGCGTGAACTGCCTATCTGCTTTTCTAATCGTTCCATGATTTGATTAGGCTTGAGCGAAGAATCTGCTTGGAAAAGACATTCAATTGTGCGCTTTGCTTCATCTAAATAGCCTTTCTCAAACATTTCATCTTGCACAGCTGCTGTAGATTGCTGAAGAGGCGCATCTTGTCCTGTCGCAGAACGCAACTGAAATTCAAGCGACCATTTGTGTTCGCTTGTTTGCGACTCTAGCCACATTTCGATTGTCCCAATCGCTGTCAAACGAATCCCTAAACGCACGGGTAATGTCGAGTCTGCTTCCGTTTGTGTTTGTTTGCGTCCAAAACGTAAAATCGTTTGAATGGGAGGCAATTCTTGTATCTCTGTGGGATCTATTTCTATCAATGTTCCCTGCTGATCTTGCAGGCGTACATGCGAGGTGAGAAGATGAAAGGCAACAGGCGTGTTAGGACGCAACAAAAAAATTTGCTCTGGTTGAAAAACATGCCCTTCTTGCGTCCCCCTTGGTAATAAAGTGAGCGCTTTTGAAGTGAATTGTCCATTCGATTCTTTGACATCCACTTTTAAATAATAGGTACGTGGAAGTCCACCTCCAATGGTGACGCCTAATCCTCGCCGCGCTTTCCCATAATAAGCAGCTCCACGTGCAACAGCCAAATCTAAGCTTAAAGTGGTGAGACGAACAGGAGCATGCGAAAACCAATGCGTAAGCGCTTTTTCAATCGCTTGTTGAAAGATTTCAGGTTTTAATGTTCCGCCATTAAATAAGAGGTAATCAATGCGCTTTCCCGATTCAAAATAATGCGCTTGCTTTAAGAAATGGGCCATGTGTTTCGTGATAGAAGGCTCATCTTCGTAAGGAAGTCCCATTGTGCGAAATCCACGACTGCGTTGCAGCTGTAAAGCTTCATCAAGCGAATAAAATCCAAAAAAGCCTTTTAATAACAACTCTTCTACTTCTTTCCGTTGAATGCTGACAGTTAATCCACCTTTGACAACAGAAGAACCTGCTCCCTGAATGACAATGGAATAGGCTTCATGATCCTTTGCACCAGGCTGTAGCAAATATTCTTTGGCTGCACGCGCTTCCGCTTGCAATTGTAGCCACTGCGTCGATTCTAAAGTGGCGTGCCCTTCATCCCGCAGTTTTTTTTCTAAATAATGCGCAAGTGTGACATCTATATTATCGCCTCCTAATAAAAGATGATCACCAACTGCCATGCGTTGAAAAGTGAGTTGTCCGTTTTGTTCTTGGATATCAATCAAACTAAAATCGGTTGTTCCTCCCCCCACATCGCAAACTAAAATGCTTTCACCTGCTTTAAAGTGGGTTTGCCAGTCACGCTCGTGTTGTGAAATCCAACTATAAAAAGCCGCTTGAGGCTCTTCTAAAAGGGTAATATGCAAAAAACCTGCTTGTCGAGCAGCTTCGACTGTTAAGCTACGTGCCACTTCATCAAAAGAAGCAGGAACCGTCAAAATAACTTCTTGTTCTTCTAATTCTAAAGCAGGATTTCCTTTAGCTAGGGTAGCATTCCAGGCATCTCGCATATGCGCTAGATATTTTGTAGAGGCTTCCACTGGACTTAAGCGTTGAGAGAAATCTGCCGCTTCAACTGGCAGAATTTTGTCGCGTCGATTGGCAGCCACGTTGCACAGCCAACTTTTGGCGGACTGTACCAAGCGCGTAGGCACGCGAGCACCTTGTGTTTTAGCGAACTGCCCGACAAAGGTCACGGTTTCTTCTTTCCAAGGTAATTTTAACGCACCGGGTGGCCATTCTCCTGCTGCAATTAAGTAGCAAAAAGAAGGCAAAGTGGGCAAAGCATCGACTTTACCTGAAGCGGTTAGTTGTGGAATAGCAAATAATTGTAAGGATAAGATAGGCTGTTCTGTGTCAATAAAGGCAAGGGCACTATTTGTCGTGCCGAGGTCAATTCCAACGATATAACGCATAAAACCAACATTAAAGACTGGTAATACGCGAAGCGTTTGGAGTGCGAAGGTCCTCCCATCCTATTACCCATAAGTCTGTCTGTCATTTGTGCGGTAGCACTATAACTGCATTAGCCCAGACCGAGCGCGTTTAGCGCTCGTTCTGGGTAAATAACACCATTTGATCAGCACTGCGGTTAGCAGTGCAACTATCCAGCGTCTCTGTAGCACTGCTAACCGCA
>JASBUW010000009.1 GCA_030147755.1 Parachlamydiaceae bacterium | reverse complement strand
CTCAATTATTTTTGCATTTTTAACCCCACGTTCCGCTACAGGCCTAACCGGCCTTTCGCTTCACGCGGGGCTTCCCACTTTTGATCGCTGCCGCGATTAGCTACAATTGTCCAAACTTCAGTTTGCGTAAGGTGAGTTAATTAGAAATTCAAAATCTCTAGTGGGAGGGGGTAGCCAACAATTCCACTTGTTAGGGTGTGTCCAAAAAATCGTCATCCGGTAAGATGCGATAGTCTTCCACAGGTTGTCCTTTTTTGATGTGTTCTTGAATAATCCGTTCTAATACTTCGGGATGACAAGAATGATACCAAATGCCGTCGGGATACACGACGGCAATAGGTCCTTTACGACATAACCGCAAACAATTCGCTTTCGTACGAAAAACACCAACCTGCTCAGTCAATCCCAATTCTTTCAAACGATGCTTCAAATATTCCCATGCAACCATCCCTTGTTCGTAATCACAACATTTAGGATGTGTTTGATCACAGCAAAGAAAAATGTGGTACTTAACAGGTAAAAGAAATAAAGCTGACATAAACACTATAAATTTTAATATTTGAAGATAATATTGTTAACTTCTAAGTTTAATCTCATAAATATTATCTGTTTGGGTTTTATTCATTCTATTTTTTGATATTGTATGACAAATAACAGGAATTCCCTCTAAATTATTTCCCACTACATGATGAGGAATAAAAGTTGCTTGCAAATTGTTATTCAATTGATTTTCAAGAAATTTTAATAGGTTTGGGATAGACATATTAGCCAATGCAGCAAGATTATTTAAAGACATCTCATCTATATACAATTTTCCGCTTTTCTTTAAGCCTTTCAAACTATTGATAAAAATTGTTTGTGCATTCTTTGGATCTTCCTCTACAATATGACAAAGCACCTTTGTTAAAAATATCACATCAAATCTAGCTGTTAAAGGACATTTGTCGAGGTCAAATAAGCGATATTTTGTTTCTCCTCCTCCAGTAGAGCTTTTCTGCACGGGATCTTCTTGCATAAGGTTTGTTAAAAGTGGATAACCTTTTGCCTTTGCGTTAAAATTGTTTTCTTTTAAAACATTTAGTCCCCATATTTGAGGATAAGCAATAAAGCGTGTTGAACTTTCTGTTTCCATTAACAAATCCCATACTTTACCTGGTTTTTCAATGACAATCCTCTTGCTTTTGGGAAAAAGCTGTCCACTTTCCGAAAGTTGTGGAACAATAATAGTATTTTCGAATCCAGGAACTTGCTCCTCCACCTCTTCTGGACACAGCATGCCAGGGCCTATAATGCAAACATGTGCCTGATAACGTTGTCTAAAAGTCATAGTTGATAAGATATGCTCATAAAGATGCGGAAAACGTAAGAGACCTGTTGTATAATGCATTTCGTTCATCTCTTTCACCGGCAATATTGAGGACTCCTCTATTACAATTGCTGATCTATTCCCTGTCTTTTGATTGTCAACTTGGATGTCTTCTTTTCTTATATTAGGATGTGTCTCAAAAATCTTTTGTACTACTGGTAATAGAACATCTATAGCGATTGTTTTTGGCTTATGCCTTTCCCATAAAACATTTAATGAAGTGTTTTGAGCGGAACAATGCTTATCTAATAAAATTGCATTCACGCATGCAGTAAGCATTTTATAAGAAACAGATAATTTATTTTTACAGCATAGTTCTTGTATTTCAAAGCCATAATGTATTTTAATCCAATTATCTGAAATTCTTGATTCACCAATATTCATAATATTTTCCTCATAAATTTATTTTTAACTATTAACAAATAGCTTATAATTAAAGCAAATATCAAAATTAATTACAATTAATTGATATTAAATTTTTGCACAAACGCTTGGTGAATAGGAACATCTTCCCATTGAGAAGATTTCAAACCTTGCAAAGTCGCTTGATCATATCCACTTTTCAAATGATCAATTTTTAGCACATTCCCCTCTATTTGATAATAGATGCGCCACGTTCGGTAAGCAAGCTCTAACCATCCCTCTGCTAACAATTTAATGCGATTGTTAGGGTAAGGCAAGGGAGATTGTTTTAAGCGATGAGTAATACCTACTTGCAAATGGCAATTCCATTGAGTGGCCAGATAGTCAATTTGAGTTTGCGCCAAAGAGGACCATTCTAAATGAAAACAAGATTCAACAGGCAATTCATCCACCCATCCTTGTCGAGAACCAGGAAAGGCATCCGCATAATGAAGATAAGGTTTAATGTCTAAGATGGGCGTCCCTTCTAATAAGTCATGATTGGCGACAAAGACTTGAAGCCCTTTAATAGCACATAATTGCACACAGGACAATCCGATAAAATTAGGACGATGAGGCGCACGAGTGGCAAAGACTCCTTGTTTTTTTCCTCCACGTGGTGGAAGGACTTTCGGTTTCCACTGCGTATGACGATGAAAATGAAATAAAACCCAAATGCGTTCAAATCCTTCTAAGCCTTCTAAAGCTTGCTCAAATTGACAGCCGGCTTTGAGCTGAATAACGCCTTCGTTGCCTGCCATTAAAGCGGCTTGTCGAGAAACTTCATAAGGTGCTTGGCTAGAGGTATGAAAATAACCAATGGGTTCAATTGTTAACATCATTTGTAAAAAAATGGATCCTATTCTTTCTCTTTTATATGCACTTGATGAAAGATCCAGTTGAAAATAGGACTAAAGATCAAACCGATGACAAGAAGAAAACACATACCACTTAAAAGTGCATACGTCCCTGCAAAAATTTTACCTCCATCACTGATAGGCATGGTAAGCGCTCCTACACCGGACATCGTCATAGCTGCGTTCGTATACGCATCTATCCAACTGCCATCTTCATAAAAGTGATAGCCTATCATGCCGATGAGTAAAAAAGTGATTGTTAAAGTCAAACCTATCGCTAAATTGCGCGCAAAATGCTTAAAAAAATATTTAGTCTCGGAATGAGAAGAACAGGCATTGGGTGAGTGTTTCATGCTATGGTTTTATATCTCATTTTTCATTTTTAAATTTTTATCGTGATGCTTTTCCTTTATTCTCCATACCACACAAGCAATGAGTGAACCTATGAGTGCAGCAATTCGATATGGTCCCCAAAACTCTCGATCCTCCCATGTTAACCAGAAAAAAATTGAATAAGGTAGCACAGAAATAATATAGGAAAATCGATTATGGGCTCCTATTTTATCTAGTAATAATCCAAATAAAATTCCTAAAGGAATAGATAGAAGATAAATCATATTTTATAATCTCTTTAATAGAAGGTTTTATTCAAACCCTTTCCAAGCACACAAAATTTTTTCAAAAAGCAATTTTAAAAGCAAACTTTTTTATAGAATATCTTGATAAATTCAAAAACTTTTGGCTTAATGGACTCAATATTTTTAAATGAGTCTTTATTATGCCTTTCACAATTGGAGGAGAGTGGATTCCTGAACCTACCCCTTCTTCTCCTAAACAACCTGTTAAAATCATCAAAGAAAAAAGACGCGCTTCTTATGTCACGGTCATTCTGCATCTTTCGTCCGATATCACTGAACTTAAAGCGCTATGCTCTACTTTTAAGCAACGCTTGGGCTGTGGAGGCTCTGTCAAAGAGGGACGCATTGAATTGCAAGGTGACCAAATCGAGCATGTGAAAAGCTATTTCAAAGAAATAGGGGTGAAGGTGCGTTAAATTTTTGTTTTCGTATTTGGGCCGTTCTAGCTAATGTAAATCTTCACTCGTAATTAAAATCTCAATATAACATAATTTTTTAAAATAATAATTTTCCCAAAAATAAAAATAGACTATAACTAAACCTGCCTAATAGTCGTTAGTCTCTTTTTTGGAGGTTGATTATCGCTCAATCTTTATCTAGCGTACTTATTCACCTTGTTTTTAGTACAAAGTTTCGTCAGCCTTGGATTCAAACTGATATTGAATCAGACATGCATAAATTTATGACACAAATTTCTATCAAGCAAGGCTGCCCTGTTTTGCAAATCGGAGGTATGCCAGATCATATACATGTATTAGTTAATCTATCGCGTAATCTCACGATTAGTCGTTTAATAACGGAGCTCAAAACAGGATCTTCGAGATGGATAAAAAAGCCCTATCCACACTATGCCTCTTTTGCTTGGCAAAATGGATATGGAGCTTTTTCAATAGGTCAATCTCATCTCAAGCAAGCCATTCATTATATTGCGACGCAAAAAGAACACCACAAAACAATGAGTTTTCAAGATGAATTTAGGACTTTATTAAAAAAATACTGCATAGATTGGGATGAAAGATATATTTGGGATTAATTGATAATTTGATGGAAGTGCTTTCTCTTTCTTTACATAGTTTTTTATACCAAAATGACTTCTTTATAAAAATTTTTTAACTGTGCTATGGCTTAAGAAGATCTCTAACTCACCCATTGAGAACTTCTATGCAGCCTTTTCTTCTCTTTACCATTGATCAACAACACTTTGGTTTAGATTTAACCTATATTGAACGTATCTTATGGGCGATGGCTGTCACGCCTGTTCCAACACCTCATCCTGCTCTCTTAGGCATGATCAATATCCATGAACAGATCATTCCCGTTGTGAATATGCGTCATTTATTTGGACAAACCAATCGCGATCTTCTTTTGAATGATCAATTTATTATTTGTACACATGCTAACAAATCCATTGCCCTTTGGGTCGATCATGTGTTGGGCGTTGCCCCACTTGCACAGGAAGAACTCACTTCCGCTCAAACTTTACTCCCTTATGTTCAACTGATTCAAGCAGTTGCTTATGATAACCAACAAATGATTTTCATTCTTGAATTCATACGGATTTTGCAAATATGGGATTCTTCTATACAGGTCAGCTCATGAATAAAACTGCTTCTCTTCCACCTGCTTTAATGAAAGATTTCTCGCAGTTTTTGCTAGATAAAATGGGGTTGCATTTTCCCATGGATAGCTGGCGTGAATTAGAAAAAAAACTAGAGCCCATTAGTCAAGCTTTTGGATTTGAAAGTGTCAAATCTTGTTTAGAATGGTTAATGAGCACTCCCTTTACCCAAAAAAATTTAGATATACTCGCTGCCCATCTTACTATCGGCGAAACCTATTTCTTTAGAGATGAACGCTTATTCCAGGTTTTAAAAGAAAGAATCTTGCCTGATTTGATTCATTCTCATCACCATTCTAAACATTTACGTATTTGGAGCGCCGCCTGCTGTACAGGAGAAGAGCCTTATTCTGTGGCGATTGTCCTTCAACAACTGCTATCTGATCCTTCGTGGTCTATCTATATTTTAGGGACCGATATCAATATTCAATTTTTACATAAAGCAGAAGCGGCTCAATACAAACCTTGGTCTTTTCGCAGTACTCCTCCCTCTATTAAAAGTGCTTATTTTACTCAAGATGCGAACGAACGCTTCACCCTCATTTCCAAAATTCGCAAGATGGTAAAATTCCGCTATCTGAACTTAATTGAAGGCCATTATCCCTCTCCTCTTGAAGATATTCAATCCATGGATCTCATCTTATGCAACAATGTCTTGATTTACTTTTCACTGCCTTTTATTCAAAAAGTCGTCGAACACTTAGTTAATACCTTAAGTGAAGGAGGATGGTTGTGTGTGACACCTATTGAAGTGCCTTATATTGTAGATGCACGTCTCACTTCTCTTAAGATAGGTGATATGACTTTGTTCAAAAAAAGCACACAGCTCAAACCAGCTCCTCACCCTGCTTCCTCGCCTATACCAATACCTCAAGCTATTCCTAAAGCTATTGCTCAGCCCGCTCTTAAACCTATGACAAATACAACATCCACAACACCTCTTAAAAAATCCATTTATGAACATGCTTGGACTGCTTATCAGCAAGAAAATTACCAAGAAACGCGTCAGTTATTAGAAGATAAATTCAAACAACAAAATTTTTTAAATGATCAAGAAAGTGTGCTTCTCGTTAAAACCTATCTTTATCTGAATAAACTTGATTTAGCAGATCAATGGTGTGAAAAAATGTTGAATCAAAATAAATTAGATCCTTCTCTTCATTATCTTCATGCTCAAGTTCTTCAAGAGTTGAATCGTTTCGCCGAAGCCATTCAAGTTTTAAAGCGTGCTTTATTTTTAGAACCCAATTTTGTTGTCGCCCATTTTGCTCTAGGCAATCTCTTATTGATACAAGGGAATCCCAAAGAAGCCAATCGTCATTTTCGCAATGTTTTGAATCTTTTGCAAAAATATCCACCTGAAATGACTTTACCGGGAGAAGAAAATTTGACCGCTCATCGTTTATTAGACTTAGTGCAAGGTCTAACTAAACAATTAACCAAGGATGCTGCTTCATGACAAACTCTGAGCAAAAACAAAATGTTTTAAAGCAACGCGCGCAAAAATTAGCTCAAAAAACAGCTTCTGTGAGTCAAATTGAACAGCTTCAAGTCATTGTATTCTATTTAGGAAGTGAAAAATATGCGATTGAAACTTCTTATATTAGAGAAGTTTATCCCCTTAAAGAAATTACCTCGCTTCCAGGTTTACCTTCCTTTGTAAAAGGAATTATGAATGTGCGGCGCAGAATTTTATCTGTGATTGATTTAAAATATTTTTTAGATATAACTACAGAAAATAAAGAACTTGCCACTAAGGTTTTAATTTTAGAGTACAAAACCATGGAATTTGCCATTTTAACAGATGGGATTGAAGGAATAAGAGCTATTCCCGTACCAGAAATTCAGAATACTCTTCCGACTTTAACAGGGGTAAAACAAGAGTTTTTAAAAGGATTAACAGTAGATCAATTGGTGATTTTAGATGGCAAACGATTATTAGAAAGCCAACACTTTATTATTCAGGATAATACTTAATTTATAGGAGAGGCATATGAGCCGTGTAAAGACTAAGTATCGCATCTTATTTTTAGTCTTGCTTCCCTTTCTTTTTGCTTTAGGTTGCACTAGCAAACTGATCTATGACGATTACCGCACCATTCGCGACATGGATGACATCATTCACTTAGCGCAATTAGGCGATGATTTAAGCGTTGTCGTCGGAGCTCTCCACGATGAAAGCACCTTTTCTGATCTTTTTCTTTTAAATATCAAAGATTTTCGATTTCAAGACCTTTCCGAGGCGCGTAGAAAAACGGATGAAACCTTAGATGTTTTCAAGCAAAAATTAAAACAGACGCACGTCGATTTGAAAGGTGTTCCTTTAGTTAATTATTTTCAAAAAGCTCTCGATAAATTGGATACACTAAGTGCCAAACGTAACATCATCGATGCTAAACAAATCAGTAAAGAGGATGCCGATACCTATTTTAATGAATTAAGAACAGAATTAACCTCACGCTATTCTTACTTTCTAGATAGTGCACAAGAAGCCAGAGATCCCGATTTTTTACGTTCTCTTTTGGCTCAAAATATGCTGATGCATATGCGTATCGCAGCCAGCGAGAAAAAGCAAGTGGGCTTTTTAGGCCTTTTAAATGGGCAATTGACAAAAGCAGAATATGCTGAATTTCTTCAATTTAGCGGTCAAGAAGAAGCTTATCGAACAGCCTTCATGGAGCTTGCGACAGATCAGCAAGATAATGTGTTTCTCTCCACAGTCAAAGGCCCCATTATTAATTCTACTCTGCAAATGAAAAGAGAAATCATCCAACGTGGTCCTGAAGCCTCTCTAGATATTAAAGCACAAACATGGTGGGAAGTACAAAATAGCAAAGTGGACCTCATTCGAGATGCAGAGCAAAAGATTATCGAAGATAGTGTGAAATTGAGTCAAGAGATCAAAACACAAAGACTTTGGACAACATGGACAACCGTTGCCACTGTTTTGGCTGCTTTAATTTTCACTCTCTATTTTGTTTTCCTGAATTTAAGAACGTTAGCCACCAAACTCCAAGAAGAAATCGATGTGTTGGCCACGTCCGGCGAAGAAATTCTCGCTGCTGTTCACGACGCCTCTAGCGGCACAGCCGAAACAGCTACAGCTGTGACAGAAACGACTACCACGGTTGAAGAGCTCAAGCAAACTGCTCAAGTGGCTGCCGATAAAGCAAAACATGTCACAGATGTCACTGACCTCACCCTTAACGTGTTAAAAGATAGCGAACACAAGATTGATGAAACGATTCAGGGCATGAATCGTATTCAAGAAGGGATGAGCACGATTTCGCAAAGTATTATTAAGCTAAGCGAACATAGTCAAGTGATCGGCGAAATTATTGACACTGTCAATGATTTAGCAGAGCAATCACACCTTTTGGCTGTGAATGCAGCTATTGAAGCGGCTAAAGCAGGAGATCAAGGAAAAGGATTTGCTGTTGTCGCACAAGAAGTGCGTAGTTTAGCTGAGCAGTCTAAGCAAGCGACCGTGCAAGTGCGCAATATCTTACATGATATTCAAAATAGCACCAGTTCTGCTGTGATGGCCACAGAGCAAGGATCTAAAGCTGTTACGAATGGCATGCAGCAATCTGAGCAAACTAATCAATCCATTCGTTCACTGGCCCAAGAAATTACCAAGGTTATTCAAGCTGCTACACAAATTGCCGTATCGAGTCAGCAGCAATTGATTGGCGTTGAACAAGTCACCATTGCGATGGGAAATATTAAAGAAGCCAGTCATCAGCAAGTGGAACACATGCGTCAAATTGAAGCGGGTATAAGAGGATTAAATGAAGTAGGACAAGGGTTAAAGAACTTAGCGTTAGAATATAAATTTTAGCCATTTGATAAGCTGAGTATATCATGGATAAAAGAGAAGCCGAATTTCTTGCTAAACTTCTTGCTACTTACAAAGTGGAATGTGTTGAACATCTCAAAAATTTATCCGATGGTTTGCTTGCGTTAGAAGCCCAACCCACAGAAAATAAGCAGAAAGAGTTGCTAGAAGTTGTTTTCCGCGAAGCGCATAGTTTAAAAGGATCTTCTCGCGCTGTTAACTTTCAAACAGTAGAAAATTTGTGCCAAAAAATGGAGAACGTCTTATCGTCTTGGAAAAAAGGACTCCTCACCCCTTCTTCTCAGCTATTTGACACTTTATATGCGGCCTTGGATTGGTTAAGTGACTGTATTCAAGCTTCAGAGGAAACTGAGGCTATCCAAGATCCGGAACAATTCAATCTCTTACTGCAAAAATTAGAAGGACTCGAACAGAATCCCACTGAATCAAGCCAAGTCCTTTCTCCTCCCCCCTCAGAAAAAACTCTACCGGAACCCGAACCTTCTCCTACTCTTAAAGCAAAAGAAGAAAGCGATCCCACCATTCGTGTTTCTTCGCACAAATTAGACCACCTTTTACAACAAGTGGAGGAAATGCTCGTTGTCAAATTAACGTCCGCTCAGCGTTTTAATCATTTTAGAGAAGTTTCTTTATTAATGGGACAATGGGATAAAGAATGGAACAAAGCTCAAACCAATTTAAGATTGGTTTGTTCGCTACCTGAATCTTTTTTTCCTTCTTCCGTACTGACTTCTTTGCATCAGCTGCAAGATTTCTTGAATTGGCAACAGCATTTCATTAAAAATTTTAAAGAAACCACTTATAAGTATACAAGAGCAGCTGCTCAAGATCATCGTATCGTCTCTAGTCTAATCGATACGCTTCTAGAGGATACTAAAAAGGTCCTCATGCAGCCTTTTTCGACTCTATTACATGTTTTTCCACGGATGGTACGTGATATCTCTCATTCCCTAGGCAAAGAAATCCACCTGCAAATGAGCGGAGGAGATATAGAGATCGATCGACGTATTTTAGAAGAACTCAAAGATCCTCTTATTCACCTCATTCGCAATAGTATTGATCACGGAATTGAATTACCTGATGAACGTATACAACGCCATAAACCGGCAGCCGGAACAATTTCTATGTCCGCTTCACAAATTAGCGGCAATAGTGTCGAAATTATTGTGTCAGATGATGGAAAAGGAATTGATGTACAAAAAGTTAAACAAACTGCTTTGAAACAAGGAGTATTGACAACTAAAGATGCCGAACAAATGAGCGAAGAGCAATTATTGATGCTCATCTTTCAATCCGGAGTCTCAACCAGTCCTATCGTCACAGAACTTTCAGGAAGAGGAATAGGACTGGGCATTGTATCAGAAAAAGTGGAGAAATTAGGAGGTCAAATCTTCATTGAAACTAAATTAGATCAAGGCACCACTTTTCGCCTTGTCCTCCCTTTAACTTTAGCCACCTTTCATGGGATTCATATCACAGTCGCTGAACAAGATTTCATTATTCCTACTCAGAATGTCAAACGTATTCTGCGTATGCGTACCGAACAAATTAAAACGGTAGAAGGCAAAGAAACTATTCTTTATGAAGGGCGAACGCTGTCTTATGTTCCTTTAGCTCAAATCTTGCAACTCCCTTCTACGCCCAATTCTAAAGGTTTATTTTCTATTATGATCATTAAAGCGGCTGAAACTACCCTAGCTATAGGTGTTGATCAAATTTTAAATGAACAAGAGGTCTTGATTAAAGGCTTAGGAAAACAACTTGCCAGAGTGCGTAATATCGCAGCTGCGACTGTATTAGAATCCGGACGTGTCATTCCCATTTTGGATCCTTTTGACCTGGTGAAAACAGCTGTGAAAGGCGCACACCCTGCCGCCTTAAATATGAATAGTCAAGCAAAAGATACAACAGCTGAATCTGTTAAACAAAAAGTGATTTTAATTGCTGAAGATTCTGTTACAGCACGTATTTTGTTGCAGAACATTCTTGAATCAGCCGGCTATGAAGTTAAACTTGCCATAGATGGCGTCGAAGCTTTTACTTTACTGAAAACGGAAAAAGTGGATTTGTTATTGTCAGATGTTGAAATGCCTCGTATGACAGGTTTTGAACTAACGGCCAAAGTACGAGAAACAGAGAACTTAAAGAATTTGCCCATTATTTTATGCACATCAAGAGGATCTAAAGAAGATCGTGAACATGGAATAGAAGTAGGCGCAAATGCTTACATCGATAAAAATCGCTTTATTCATAGTAGTCTCTTAGATATTATCCAAAAATTATTATAAATTGATAGGGTAGGTCAACTATGGACAATAAAATCATCAATGTTTTAGTGGTCGATGATTCTCCTGTTTCACGTGATTTATTAACTTATATCATCGAATCAGATCCTTCTCTGCGCGTCGTAGCTAAAGCTGAAAATGGTGAAGAAGCTATTAAACTTGTGCAGCAGCACCGACCCAATGTGGTCATGATGGATATCGTCATGCCCATCATGAATGGTTTTGAAGCAACGCGTCATATCATGGAAGTTTATCCGATTCCTATCATTATCGTCAGCGGAATTTATAATCCACAAGAGGTCGACCAATGCTATCAGGCCATCAGCGCCGGCGCCTTGGCTATTTTGGAAAAACCTACCGGTATTCGAGATCCTAGATATGCTGAAATGGCTTATGCCATCACGCAAGCGATCAAAAGTTTAGCAGAGATTAAAATTAAAGCAAGCTCTCACCTTGTTGTCCAAAGCCAAGCTAAAGCTGCACCCCCTGCAACTTCTGCCCCAAAACCTTTAACATCTATTCATGGCGACGTGCCGCTAGAAATCATTGGGATTGGTGCTTCTATTGGGGGTCCTCAAGCTTTATATACTATTCTATCGAAATTTCCCGCCGCTTTTCCCGCTTCTTTTCTAGTTGTTCAACAAATCTCAACGGGCTTTACAAAGGGTTTAGTGGATTGGTTATCTACTTCTTGTGCACTCAAAGTGAAGTTAGCGCAAAACAAAGAGTTGATCATGCCTGGCACTGTCTATATTGCACCTGATAATTTCCATATGGAAGTAATGAAAGGCAATTTTATTCAACTCATCGATGCTCCGCCTGAACATGGATTGCGACCCTCGATAGGTCATCTTTTTCAATCGATGGCTAAAAATTTAGGTTCCAAAAGTGTCGGTATCCTCTTATCCGGTCGTGGTGTAGATGGTGTAGACGGATTGCTTGCCATCAAAAAACAAGGTGGAAAAACCATTGTACAAGACGAAGACTCAAGCGTGATGTTTGACAAACCTCAAAAAGCCATTCAAGCTGGCGCTGTAAGCCACATTACTCCTTTATCTCAAATTACTCATACAATAGAAACTTTGATTAAAACTCACGTATAAAGATAAAGATAGTAGCAATTTATGGTCTCTCACCCTATTAAAGTTCTCATTGTAGAAGATTCTCCCACAGCAGCCGAATTACTCACTTTTATTATTAATTCTGATCCTGCTTTGAAAGTGATTGGATGGGTCGATAATGGCGAGCGGGCGCTTAATTTTATTAAGTGGGAAATGCCTGATGTCATCACGATGGATATTTTCATGCCCAAAATGGATGGATTTGAAACGACCCGCCGCATCATGCAAACGACCCCTATTCCCATTATCATTATCAGTGCCAGCTTTAAACGCGAAGATGTCAATAAAAGCTTTCAAGCGATTACAGCGGGAGCTTTAGACATTTTAGAAAAACCTCGAGGTCCGGATGATCCGCAATTTGCAGACATGGCAAAAGCTATTCTCAATGCTATTAAAACCGTGGCAGGTACAAAACTCATCACAAGACGCTTCTCTACACCAGCTACACCTGCTCCCCCAGCAACAGCTATTCATGCTTTACCCGATATTTCTCAAATAATAGAAGCTATTGCCATTGGATCCTCTTTAGGCGGTCCTCAAGCTCTTAGCACCATTTTCTCTCAACTTCCTGCCGCTTTTCCCATTCCCATTTTTGTCGTCCAACATATTTCGCATGGTTTTACACAAGGCTTTGCAGATTGGTTAAAAGATGTTTCTCATCTAAAAGTTAAAATCCCTCAAAGCCAAGAGCAGGCTCTGCCTAACCACATTTATATTGCTCCCGATAACAATCATTTAGAAATTCTTAAGGGAGGTAAAATTTATTTAAGCAACGAACCCCCTGATAATGGATTACGCCCTTCTGTCGGTCATCTCTTTCGCTCCATGGCAAAAGCATATGGATCTGCCGGAATGGGCATTATTTTAACAGGAATGGGACGCGATGGAGTGGAAGATTTGCTTCTCATGAGAAAAGCCGGTGCGTTGACGATCGCACAAGATCAAGAGTCTAGTTTAATGTTTGGCATGCCCAAAGAAGCAATTTCTATTGGAGCCGCCAAACATGTTCTATCTTTACAAGAGATTATTCAGCTCTTGAAAAAGATGGCAAAATTTTAGAATCCAAATCTTCTCGGTGGTCTTCTAATTGGTTTTGGAGTTTGAGAATCAGTTTCACCGCTTTGGTTTATTTGACTTTCTTCATCAACATACCGATTGTAAGGATAAGCCACAAATCCTTGATTGTCAAAATATTTCACGCCATTATCATCTGTTTTTGTACCTTTAATTTCATGATAAGGATTTCCTCTTCCAATCGTGCCCTTCGCCCATGGATACAACACATCGGCCACATCATAGCCACCAGTGACTTCTAGCTTTCCTTCTGGATTCAGATGTAGTTGCACTTCTCCTGCACCATCATAGAACACAACCGCATACAATATTCTATTTTGATTCAAGAATGGGAATCCTTCTTCGCTTTCTAGCCACACATGAAATTTCCAATGAGGACGATGATAACCAGATCTCGCTGCATCTTCTAAAACGAGTTTATATTTGCCATCAGAACTCACTATTGTCGCCCCTTTTTCAATGATCACTTCGCCATTTGACTCGAGCATCGCTTGATACGGTGTTCCATCTTCAAAGGTCTCTTGAAAAGAAAGAGAAGATAAATTCTCAAACTGTGTTAATTTAATCGTCGCTTCTACTTTACTCATAGATAAAGTGAAAACAGCTAAAGCTCCTAACAAACAACTCATCATTTTTTTCATAAGTTCTCCTTACAAATTAGTTCAACAATTAAAGACATTAATAATCATAATTAATTAAACAAAATTAAAACAAGCTTTAAAATATTATTTTACAATTTATATAAATTATTTTTGATTATAAATAAATTTATTGTTAATATTTATTTTATTTAATGAGGTCATGATGCAGAGTGAATTTATTTCTTACACAGACCAAGGTCATGTTTTAGAAGGTTTTGTCGCTTATCCTTCGAGCGAGAGAAAATATCCAACAGTTATTCTTTGTCATGCGTGGAGTGGACGAGATGCCTATATATGTGAAAAAGCGCAACTCATGGCACAAGAAGGTTATGTAGGATTTGCCTTAGACATGTATGGCAAAGGCATTTTAGGAAGAGCAAGAGAACAAAACAAAACTCTTAAGCAACCTTTTTTAGAAGATCGACAACTTTTACAAAGGCGTCTTTTAAAAGCTTTAGAAGTCGTTTGTACATTATCCTATGTGGATAAAACACGTATTGCGGTCGTAGGATTTGGATTTGGAGGACTGTGTGCATTGGATTTTGCCCGCAGTGGAGCTGATCTAAAAGGCGTAGTATGTGTTTATGGGCACTTTGAGCCATTACCTTTCTCAATGACGAAGCCGATTAAAGCAAGAATCTTGGTTTTGCATGGCTATGAGGATTGTTTTGTTCCTCCACAAGAGCTTTTAGCTTTTGGAAAAGAAATGCAAAAGCTAGGAGTTGATTGGCAAGCGCATCTCTATGGAAACAGTCAACACGCATTTACAAATCCGGCAGCGAATGATTCTGCTTTTGGCACTGTCCACAATCCAATAACCACGCAACGTGCATGGAATGCCATTCACGACTTTCTCAAAGAAGTGTTTTAAAGCGTTATAGCGTAGACTTTAGTCTACGCCACAAAAATCTTCAAAAATCACTTTTATTCCACTCATACCCGATATAGCGATCCGGATTATAACCTGGATGCATATAAGTGCTATCTATAAATCCAATTTTATGATAAAAATCTCTAGCAATCATATTGATCTTACGTGGAATGACGACTAATTGATTAACATCATCAAATAACCGTAGAGCAGAAAATACCAATTCTCGTCCTATTCCATTTTGCCAATATTGTGGATCAACAGCTAATTGACTAATATAAATTTGTTGAGGCTGTTTCGTCTTTTTAAATCCCACAAATCCGATCACTTGATTGTCTTTTTTCGCTACGACTAGTTGCTGTAGATTCTGACGCACATCTTCATAAACATCTGCAAAGGCTTCCTGCAAGAATAAAAGCTTATCTTGCACTACCAACAACTCGGGAGTAAAATCACGATAAGCTTCGCTAAAAGCCTCTACAAATACCGTTTGACATGCTTTTAAATCCTCTTCTTGAACTAGCTCTAATTGAATTGTATCTCCTTTTTTATCAATAAATTCCCAAGCAGACAATGTTTGTAAGCAAACTAGAAACAGCAAAAATAAAAAATAAAACTTTTTAAACATAAATTTCTCGCTTAACGGATTTGATGAAATAAATACTGCATATCTAAATAGGCCCAATACTCTATAATTTGTTGGTCTTGAATACGATAAATCGTCACCCCTTCATAATGCACCGGTTTACCTGTAGGTTGAATCCCCTTAAAGGCACCTTGGTGAGTGCCTTGTGCTTTCCATTGAATCATGACTTTATCGACTTCTGTCAACGTGCTCAGCGTAGTCACAGCAAGATCGGGAAAAGCCTTCAACCAAGCTTGTACAACATCTCGCATGGCTTGGCGACCCTGATATTTTCCAAATAAACTATGAATGACAATCTCAGGATGCAACAGTTGATCGATCACCTGAAGATCTTTTTGATTCCAAATAGTATCTGCATACTTTTCTGCTATTGTTTTAACCATATTCACCATTTTATCTTATACCATTTCCAGAAAATAACGTCATATTTGAGCTGCGTGAAAGCTCTCGCGATTCAACGATCGCAAATGGGTCAA
>JASBUW010000201.1 GCA_030147755.1 Parachlamydiaceae bacterium | reverse complement strand
TTAATATCTCTGTCTATTATTAATAATTTTTAAAATGTTAATTTTTATTAATAAATAATTAACAATACTTTTAAAATTAAAAATGTTGATAATGCTATAATTACACATAGCTTAAAATAATAATTTATAGGATGTGTATGGCAGGTAATATTAATCAAACATCACCTTTAGTTTCTATTCAACAATATATTGATTTAATTCCTGAAGTGAATAAATATAATAAAAATAATATTGATGTAAAACTAATTGAAGATAGTGTTTTAAAAGTAATTGAAAAATTAGATTTGATAAAAAATAAAAAAGAATTTTTGGAAGGTTTTGATAAATTGAATGATCGTGTCAACTATATTAAAAAACATTTAAATAAGGAAAACTACAAAATTTTTAAATCATGTGATCAAAAAATTGATGAATTAGCCCAAAAGCATCGCATTAAACGCATTAAACCCGGGTTGCAAAGATTTGGAGGTGCTGCAAGGAAGGTGATGAAGCTGATTCATTCTCCGGATCCGAATTTAGATGCATCAGGTAAGTTAAGCAAGTTATCCACTGTAACCCGTGCCACAAAACCTTTATCAGAAGAGTATTGGAAAGAATTTTTCGATGAGGCACATCGACATCCGAAAGTATTAGACACTGTGTTTAATGAATGGAAAGTTTATGGGCATAACGAAAAGAAAAGTTTTTGGGAGTACTTAGAAGAAAAAGAAGCCAGTGAAACACAAGGAGCCGGCTTAAAAGCAGAAGAGGGAGTTCTTTATTTAACCCCGGAAGAGCGTCAGCAGTATCGAGTGAATTTAGTCATGGAAAATGGGCAGATCGTTTTAAAGGATGTAAACGGACAAGCTTTACCTAACGGGGTTTATATTACGGTGTTAGGTCCCGACCAACAATTTTATGCTGCTCAAAAAACACCGGGTAAGTTTCAGCATGCGACATTTTTTGGAGGCAAATCGGTCATATCTGCAGGGATGTTTGTAGTTAAAAATGGAATGATAGAAAATTTTGTTTCGCAAAGCGGACACTATAAGCCTGAAAAAGAAGAGATGTTTAAAGCTCTTCATTATATGGAAAAAATGGGAGTTGATATTAGTAAAATTAACCTCATTTATAGTACCGGTAGTGAGGAACCGACAATTATTGAAAATCCTAAAGAATGGCAAGAATACCAGGATTTTCTAGCCGGTAAATCTTATAAGAAGACACAACAAGCAAGCCCTAATTTATTAGCAGATGTTCCTGAAGGAGCCAAAATAGATCGCAAAGTGGCTAAATTTCTCCAAAAAAATCAAATAGATGGTTTTTATAGCGAAGATTTAAAAGCTGTCTTGCCAACACAACCTATTTTAACACAACTTTTATGGGAACAACGCAAAAATCAAGTAGCGCGAACAATTGGTGTTTTACCTAATCCTGCTACTTTAGAGAGTATGTTATGGAGTAATTCAGCGACTACTCAAAGCGAATTGATTGAACAATCTAAAAAGCTTGCACCAGCCTTTAAAGAAATGTGTCATCAAATAGGCAAACAAACCGGTACAAAACCTTATTTTGGAGAACAAGACCGTTACATCGTTAAAACTCCTACTAGTTTAGCGCGTAAAGTGGCACAAGACGCAAAAGTGATGGCTACTTCCGAACAAGATTCTCTGGCTAAAATTGGGGATGCTTTAAGAGGAACAATTGTTGTAGATTCGCCCACACAGATTCCAAAAGTTGTGAAAGCGATTATCGCTCAAGTTCAACAGCAAGGAGGAGAGGTTGTTTTTAAAAATTTATGGGCAGAAGACCGGGCTTCCGGTTACTTAGGTGTCCATGCTAAAATGAATTTGCCTCTTCCTCCACAAGAAGGCTCTTCTGAAAAGGGGACCATTTTGGTTGAGTTGCAAATTCATTTAAAGCCTCTTATGGATGGCACTGAGGAATGCGTCAAAGAGTATTCTCACGGTCTTTATGAAAGAGCGCGCGTAGGAGTTGTCAATCCCACTGATATTTATACAGCTTCTAAATTGATGTTTTTGATGGCGCTGCAGAATGTGAAAGTTTAGTTTTAATAAATTTAAATTTGAGGAGAGATATATGGGAATTCCAATTAGCGGTGGTCATTCATATGATTATTATGCTTATAGTGGTTCGGTTGCACGCGTCGATAAAACATCCAAAGAAACAGATATTAAAAATTGCAAAACTCATGAATGGATAAGAGTAGAGGCTCCTGCGATTTTGAAAAGAATACAACAAGATGGAACGGCTTTAAGAAATAGAGAGCAAGCTGATACTGTCTTTGAAAACTTGCAGGATAGTAGAGTAAATAATTCTCGTCGATCAAATCCTATATGATTGATCTATAGTTGGTTAATGTTTAGTAGCGTTAAAGATTTCGTATTATATGATGCCTAAGGCGTAAGTTAAGCTAAGCGAATACGAAATACAGATTTAAAAAAAGCGCGATTTTTCGCGCTTTGATTCATTAGAAATGTTCTCATAGTGGGATCTGCCACAAGTGCTTTTAAAGCTCCTCTGATGCAGATCGACCACGTTCAATCTTAAATTCCCATGATTTTTTATTCTGGTAATAAGGGTATTTTTTCATGATTTTGGAGAGCAAACCAAAGATCATAACGATTTAGTCTTTTTTGTCGTTTTGTTTATCAATTCAATTCGCACATCGTGTTATATGGTATATGGATATATTTGAAAATAAAAAAATAATTTGCACTATAGCTTGACGACAAATAATAATATAGACTAGTATAAATATATAAACTAGTTGAAAGGGGTGGATATGAAACATTTTGGCGCATTTGAAGCAAAGACGCATTTCTCGGAAATTTTAGGAAATGTCATGAATGGTGAAAAATTTATTATTACCAAACATGGTGTACAAGTTGCTATGATTATTCCTTTTACTTCAAAAGAAGAAGATACTCATCCCATACAAGACACCATACGTGCTTTAAAAAAGCTTAGAAAAGGAATTACTCTTGGTAAGAAATTATCAGTCAAAAAAATGATTGAGAAAGGTCGAAAATAAAATATGCCAAAAAACCTCTATGATTTTGTGATAGATTGTTCGATCACAATGACCTGGTGCTTCGAAGATGAGAGTACTGAATTCACAGATGCTGTTTTAGAAAATTTTATAAATACAACTGCGATAGTTCCTACCATATGGCCTTTGGAGGTCGCTAATGTTTTATTAATGGCTAAGAAAAATAAAAGAATAACAGAAATTCAGTCATCAAGTTTTATGGATGCTTTATCGACTTTGCCTATTGTTGTGGATCCCTCTACTACGGTTAGAGCTATGCATAGCATCTTTGTATTAGCAGGTCAATCAGATCTCACCATATACGATGCTGCCTATTTGGAATTAGCTATTAGAGAAAAAATTCCTCTTCTGACTTTAGATAAAGCACTCATTAAAGCTGCGAAAAAGCTGCATATTCCTCTTAAAATCAGTGAATTAAAATGATTGTTTATTAATTTTTGATCGTTCTATGTGCTAACTCAAAGAAGTTTTTATTAGGATCGATACTTCACATAGTAACCTAATCCCATAAAATATAGGCCTAATAGCCAGAGAATGATCGTGTAAATACTTTCTTTAAATGGAAAAAGTCTTTGCAAAGCAGAATAAGCAGGAGCCTCACTGTCAAACCAAACTATTTGAGATGTAGGCTTCAATTTTTCAAGGGCTTCTTCAGCTGCCCATTCATTGAGATAGGTGGTGGGCCAAAAAAATCGACCTTCGTAGACGTTACCTTTTGCGCGAAATTGATATGTTGCAAGGGGGACAAACGCGTCTTCTTTTAAAGCTTTCACGGACCATTCAATAGTCTGAGGAGAGGTTTGTTGGTCAAGACGCATATAGTGCCACACTTTAACGCTTGCATAGCCTGTGTATCCTATAATGACTAAAGCAATTAAACCTAAAAATAAGCGCCAATAAAGATTAGAATGCATAATATATTTTATTATAAATGGTTGGGAACTAACTTCTGAAAATCAGGTGGAATAGGCGATTCGAAACGCAGCATTTTTTTGCTTATAGGGTGTTGAAAAGCGAGGAGATGTGCATGTAAGCAGAGGCGTTTGATGGGACTCGTGCTGGATCCATATTTTTTATCTCCGACTACAGAATGTCCGGCCGATTGACAATGCACGCGGATTTGATTTTTGCGTCCCGTTTCTAGTTGGACTTGCAGCCAAGAATAACGTTTAGATGTTGCAAGCGTTTTGTAATGCGTCACAGCAAGGCGTCCTTGAGTCGCATCTGATGTGTCATGCACCACATATTGTTTATCTTCATATTGATAGCTTTGCCAAGTTCCGGAAGGAGGAGAGAGTTGTCCTTCCACAATAGCGGTATAGGCACGTTCAATATTGTGAACTTCAAATAAATCTTTTAATTGATCACACGTGGTTTGATTTAAAGCAAAAACCATGACGCCAGAGGTGTCTTGGTCTAAACGATGCACAACAAATACTGTACGGGGGCGATAGTGTGCTTTAAGTAAAGCGTGAGCAGTTTCACCCGTTTCAAAAGCAGTGGCGACACTGAGAAGTCCCGCGGGTTTATCAATAATCACGAGATCATCATCTTCATAGACAATGGGTAGGCCAGAGCGCAAAACTTTCTTGCGTTGCCCTACAGTGACTTGTTGTCCTTCTAAAACGGTTAATAAGGTGTTTTTGGCTGTAATGCCATCGATTTGGACGCGCCCTTCTTTAATCCAAGAGCGTAGTGTGTTTTTTGAGCTTTGCGGAGAAAGCTGAGTGAGGGCATCGAGTAGGGATAAATCTGTAGAGGCTATATATTTCATAAACGATCATTGAGTGTTGGGCTTGATAAACAGTAAATTTGATAATTGGTCATACAATGGCATCTTTTAAGTCGCTTAACCCCGCATTTGATGGACCAAATGGACCTGATGGACCTCATAGACCTAATGGACAAAACAAGTAAAATCTATTTTAACAACCAGCTTTAACTTTATGTCCATTAGGTCCATCAGGTCCATCAAATGCGGGGTTAAGCGACTTAAAAAGCTTAAGTTTGCACTTATTCTATCACAAGAATGTTTTTAGCGATTTCCAAAGCCTTTTCTGCAGCTGGTTTGCTGGCTGCGTTGGCAGGTTTACTTAAATAATCTTTGAGATGCTCTTCAATAGTAGAGTAAGTTTTTTCATTTGAAAAAGAGCTGCTTTGAGCGACATAAAAACAGTCTGTGATAATATTAATCACGTCGTTATTGGATTTCCCTGATCCTGGATGATGAGGATTCTCTAATCTTGCTTTGACATCTGCTTGTAGATGAAGGGGAATACTATTAAGAAATTCAGATAAGAATTGTTTGTTTAATGCTTTATAATCAATGACAGGTTTTTCGGGGAGTTCTTCCAGTTTAACATTACCAGCCACTTTCTCTTTATTTGGAACTTCTTTTTTTTCTATTAGTTTTTTGATTTTCTGTTGCGGATTACCTTGAATATGTAAGGGGGCAATATTTTTATCTTTATTTTTAAAAAAACAACGAAAAACACTGTAAGCGAGAGCTATACAAGCTAAACTGGCTAGAACAATACCTATAATTTTTTTTTCTAAAGGCGTCAAATTGAGAGTAAATTTTTCTCTTATGGCTGGAATAGATATTTGCGAACATAAACTTTTAATATTAATCGACATAATAAATCCTGTTTTTTAATTCATAAATTTAAAAAAATAGAATAATCTACAATTATATTAATTGCAAACTAAAAATAGTTTCATATCATTCCTCGCCAAGCGAATTGCAATATTCTTTGACGAATTAACCCTTCTTTCTTTATACTTGAGTCCTTCTGAAACATAAAGTTTTAAACCCTAGAGGAAAAATGGCAAAACAAGAAGCAAAAAAAACTAAACGTCCTACTGCGCTGAAGCGTGATTTACAAAATGAAAAGAGACGTTTGAGAAATAAAATGTATAAATCGCGTGTACGTACAGCTATTCGTTCTTTCCAAGATTCAGTGGAAAAAGGGGATGCAGCTGTGACAACAGAGAAATTGAATGCAGTCTATAGCATTTTGGATAAGTGTGCGAAAACAGGCGTTTTTAAATTAAACAAAGTGAGCCGTACGAAGTCTCGTTTAGCTGCTCGCGCTGTTGCTAAAGCTTAATTCATCCTTCTAGCATATTCTCGCAAAATCTCTCGATAAGCATCGAGAGATTTATTTGGCATGAAGATGTCTAGATTGATCATACAAGAAGAAAGCGGTTACTGCATGAACATTCTTCCTCTCTCTTTTTATTCATTTTGCCTTACTTTCTTTTCCATTTTTGCAGTTTTACTAGGAGATCTTCAGCCTGATTTAACTGTGATGATTCCCATGCGAGATGGAATTGAATTACCGACTGATCTTTATCTTCCTTCTCCAGATGCACGTGGGCTACCCTGTATTTTGATACGAAGTCCAGCAGGCAGACAGGCGTATTGGACAGAATTTGCGGAGATTGCCAAGGCCGGATATGTGGTGGCGATTCAAGATACGCGTAGCGTCTTAGATAAAGAAGGGCAAACATTGCCGTTTATCTCAGATGGATGGGGGAAATTACGAGATGGCTACGATACGGTGGAATGGTTAGCGCAGAGTCCTTATACAAATGGACAAATTGGAACATGGGGAGCGTCTGCATTAGGGATTACGCAGCTTCTGATGGCTCCAGCTCAACCTCCGCATCTCAAATGCCAATACATTACTTTTGCTGCTGCGAGTCTTTATCATCATGGTTTATTTCCGGGCGGACAATTACTCAAGCACCAAGCAGAAAGTTGGCTGGGGTTCTATGCACGCGATACCGGTGTGCTTAGTTATGTATCGCAACGTCCTTTTTACAACGAATTTTGGAAGCAATTGAATAGTGCGGAAGTGGCGGATCGCGTGACTGTACCCGCTATTCATGTGGGAGGCTGGTATGACACCTTTTTACAAGGGACGCTAGCATCTTTTACGACGCGCCAAGAGCAAGGGGGAGAAGGAGCAAAAGGTAAACAAAAGCTTGTAATTGGTCCTTGGACTCATTTCTGGCCTATGTCTAAAAAATTGGGTGATTTTGAAGTCCCGCATGCGGGCTATACCCCTCCTTTTGATATCACACCTAAACGGTGGTTTGATTATTATTTGAAAGGTATTGCAAATGAGGTGGACGATCTTCCGCCTGTCATCTATTACGTCATGGGGCCATTTGATGGAAGCTCTTCTAGTGGCAATGTTTGGCGTACCTCTTCTACTTGGCCAGTCCCTGCTGCGCAAACAAATTTTTATTTAACACCGCAGAAACAGCTGAAAACCACACTTGCTGCTAAAGGTAAACTGTCTTATGCGTATGATCCTCGCACCCCTATTCCGACAATTGGTGGACGCAATCTCTTTTTAGATTCAGGTCCTATGGATCAAAGACCTATTGAAAATCGAAAAGATATTGTGGTGTTCACTTCAGATAAATTAGACGCAGATGTGGAAGTGACAGGTCCGCTTTCTGCCACGCTTTTTTTTCACTCTGATCAAAGAGATACTGATATTGTGGTGCGCTTGTGTGATGTTTATCCGGATGGCAGAAGTGTATTAATTTCCGAGGGAGGCTGTCGCATGGGCGTCATCTGTTATAATGACCGTACAAAATCTAACTTTAAAGCGCATGAACCACGTGAAGTACAAATCGATTTATGGGCAACAAGCTTTGTGTTTGCGAAAGATCATGCGATTCGTGTTTCTGTGAGTAGTTCAAGCTATCCCCGTTATGAAAAGAATTTAAATATTGGATTATTAAAGACCCATACTGGCAAATATCATATTGCTAAAAATACGTTATATATGGGTCCAGAACATCCTTCACGCGTGATTTTACCTATTGTGCGGCAGATAGAAAATCCGTAGTGTTTATCTTAAACTCTCATTTCTTCTCTCTGTGCTCTCTGTGTACTCTGTGGTTATTTTATTATTTAACCACAGAGTACACAGAGAGCACAGAGAGAAGAAAAAGCAAATTAAAAATCATTCTGTTAAGAGAATGATTTTGAAGGTATATTTTGAATTGTTACGAAAATCTTTAATACAAGAGGCCGTAAAAGATGCCTCGAAAGCGCGTAGACCTTCAACATCATGATATTCCCGCTAAAGCGAATCGTATTCTGCATTTTATTTTAATTGGTATTTTGCTCATTCTTGTGCGTGTATGGCATCTAGCGATCATTCAGTACGATCAAAAATTAGAAGAATCTCGTAAACCTCAACGCAAAACCATTATTGAGCCTGCCACACGTGCGACTATTCGAGATCGCTTTAATTTACCGCTTGCGATCAATAAAATTTCTTATCAAGCCACCATTCTTTATTCACAGTTACGCGATATTCCTACTTTGGCTTGGCAAAAAGATCCTGTCACCGGTAAACGCATCCGGATTTCGAAACGCAAAATGTATATTCACGAACTCTCTGAGCTGCTTGCCAAAGAACTGGGAATGGAACCCGAGCGCATTGAGGATTTGATCCATGCTAAAGCATCTTATTATTCGCAAGTACCTTTTGTGCTGAAGGATGATCTTTCCGAGAAAGAATATTATCGCCTGAAGATGCTTGAAAAAGATTGGCCGGGTATTCATACGCGACGGTTGCCCAAACGGTACTATCCACAAGGACGCATTGCAGCGGATGTGATTGGCTATATGGGAGCCATCAATCGACCGGAGTATGAAAAAATTTTGCAAGAAATGAAAGTGCTCGAGCAATTCATTCAAGAGCGCGAGAATGGAGAAGAAAACGAGTGGCCGGCAGGCATTGAGAGTACGCATCAAGCGCGTCGACGTTTGAAAGATCTAGAAGCCAAAGCCTATACTATTCATGATTACGTCGGTAAAATAGGTGTAGAAGGGGTTTTTGAAGAGCAATTGAGAGGCTTCTATGGGAAAAAGAATTTCTATTCAAATTCTAAAGGAAATTTTTTACGAGAATTACCGGGATCGCGCGCTCCTTTATCCGGACATCGCATTTTACTCACTTTGTCAGCAGAGTTGCAAGAATATGCAGAGCAATTACTTGCGCAGAATGAAGACTTGCGTTTGGTGCGTAAATCTAGTTTAGGGGCCATTAAACAAACAGTTGTAACGCACAAGCATCCCTGGATTAAGGGAGGAGCCATTGTCATAATGGAACCCAAAACAGGGGAGCTATTAACCCTAGCTTCTTATCCGCGGTTTAATCCCAATGATTTTATTTTAACAGGGGATCAAGAACAACAAAAAGAAAAGAAAAAAAATATTAATCATTGGTTCGAAAACGAAACCTATTTAGCTTTGTTATGGAACCAACAAATGCCATTGACGAGAGAACGTTATGACACACACAAACAAGCTTTCTATGAGGAAGAGCGTTGGATCACTTGGCAAACTTATTTAGATTTCATTCTCCCTCAAGAAAGTCCTTTAAAGACAGCAATGACTCAAGTCACGACTATCATGCAAGCGGTCGAGATTCAACAACAAATTAAAGCTTTGCGTGATATTTTGCCTGATTATGATTTATATACACTTTTCAATTTTCTCTATGTGGGCGACAAACATGAGCCTTACCGTCAGACACTAAAAGCGGCAGAAAAACAGAAGCTCATTCAGAGTATGCAGAGTCATCAAGAAGAACTTGGTTTGATTAAGCAACAATTGGATCCTTATTTGGAAGCTTTGCCGCATAACTATGACAAAGTGCTTTTAATCGATCTTTGTCGCCTAGCTGTAGATGAAGAACGCTTTTCGCCGGATGTGTTGTATTTTATGGGACTTGAATCCTTGCATCGCTATCATGATCACACAGGAAGTTTAGTGGCATTGTTATCTGTCATTAAAGAATTAGCCAAAGAACTCTACCATGATCATGATTTTAAAACATGGCGGCAGCAAGAAGAAAAAGCGTTTTTAAAAGAAAAACGCGCAGAAGAAAAAGCCCAGAAAATTTATCCAAAACCTTATTTAGATTATTTGGATCAGCATGAAAATGCCTGCTTTCAAGCTTTTTGGAAAAATCAAGGATGGGCCTGTTTATTAGCTTTTGTCCTTGGACAAGAAGCTGCGCAAGAGGCTTTAGGGGCTTTGCCAGAAGAAGAAGTTTTTTATCTGACTTATTTTAATCGTTGGTATCAAGAGTTAAAAAATGGCGCACACCAATCTGTCAGTTGGAAGAAAGATTACGATCGCCTTCAACAAGCTATTGAATTTTTACCTCCTTTTGTGGCGTTAAATTATTTACAAACGATGCGGGCATATGACGATCTCAATCGTCCTCTTTTTGGTCGCTATCGTTATTTGCGCCAAGCTCAAAATCCCTTAGAAAAACACTTAGCGGCTGCATTTTATCCCGTTTATGGCTTTGGATATGGACGGTCGCATGCTTATCGTCAAGCGACCATTCAAGGATCGCTCTTTAAACTCGTCACAGCCTATGAAGCCTTGATTCAACGCTTTCAAAAAATGGGTAAGCGGGTGATGACACCGCAAGAATTGAATCCCTTAATGATCGTGGACGAAGTGTATCAACAAGGGGGAGTGCACTATGTAGGCTATACAGACGAAGGAAAACCGATTCCGCAGCTTTATAAAGGCGGACGTTTACCCAGGAGTTTAGCGCATCAGCATAATGGACGCGTAGATTTAGTCCGCGCGCTAGAAGTGTCGAGTAATCCTTATTTTTCACTTTTAGCGGGTGAATGTTTAGAAAATCCGGATGATTTATCGGAAGCAGCGCATTTATTTGGGTATGGCAGTCGCACGGGGATTGATTTACCGGGTGAAATTGCAGGACGTGTACCGACCGATTTGGCGAAGAATCGGACGGGGCTCTATGCGATGGCGATTGGTCAGCATTCGTTGGTCGTGACTCCGTTGCAAACGGCAGTGATGTTGGCGACAATTGCGAATGGAGGAAAAGTGATTAAGCCTAAAATTGTGAAACTAACAGCAGGTCGACAACCTGCGCGAGGGGAGGATCAAATTATTTGTTTGCCTTGTTTTCCTTATCAAGATTCTCTGGCTTCGGTAGGTATTGATTTTCCTTTATTTTCAGCGATTTCTCATACGGATCAAAAAAGTTTGGTCAAAATGATGCCCACAACAGTTAGACAAGAAGTTTTCATGCCGGAAGTGATCCGTCAAATTTTACTAAAAGGGTTGCAGGCGGCTACGCAAAGAACACATCAAGAAAATTTAACGAGTTTGACGCGTTTATATCGTCAGCACCCGGAGGCCGTCAGGCAATTCACAGAGCTCAAAGATCAATTATTGGGTAAAACGAGCACCTCTGAATCTGTGGAGAATATTGATCTGGATTTACATGAAGGAACTAATATTTATACACATGTGTGGTTTGGGAGCATGACTTTTGAGAATCCCCAAAAAGATAAAGCGATCTTGCTTTATAAGGACGAATTCGGAGAACCCGAGCTCATTGTTGTCGTGTACTTACGTTATGGAGGATATGGTAAAGAAGCGGCGCCCTTAGCAGCGCAAATGATTAAGAAATGGCGGGAAATTAAGCAAAAATATGTTCATCAAAATTGAGTAATGATTCAAAGCTTTAGGTTACCAGGGAAAACATGGAAATGCGTATTTACTGGAAATCCAGTTATATGTTAATATAAAATTATACAAGAGGAGGTTGTATGTCCACAAAATCAGGATCAAGAAAAAGACCTGTGGTTAAAGACAAACCCAAAAAAGCTCGGATTACTTTAGAATGCTCATTTGAGCAAAGAAAAGCCATTCGTATACTAGCTGCTCAACAAGATAAAAGTATGAATGATTTTCTTTTATCTTTAGTTGAAAAAGAAAGGCAAAATTGTCCTCTTTGCGCAACCTATGGACCAAATGACACGACGATACAAGCGATAGAAGATATAGAAAATAAAGTAGGGAATGAAGAACACGAATCGATAGAAGAATTTTGGAAATCTTTTTATAGAGAAGTAGATGCTGAAAGTAAGGAACGGAAAACAGTTTAAGAAAGATCTTAAAAAATATGTACATCAACAAGAAGCAATGAAAGAGCTTGCTAAAGTGACTTTTCTTTTAGCTCAGGAAAAGCCTTTGGAAGAAAAGCATAGAGATCATTTTTTAATAGGAAATGGGGTTGGCTATCGAGAATGCCATGTCAAAAATGATCTTGTTTTGATCTATAAAATGATTAAGGAAGAACGCCAACTTTATTTAGTTAGATTTGGATCTCACTCAGAGGTACTCAAAATATAAAAATTATGACTGACGATGCATTAAGAATAAAAGCATTTTCTCCTGCGACTCCTTTATCTCTTTCCAATGAGGTAACAGAATCTCATGGTAGCCTAGGCTATTTGATAGGCAGAATTTTACAAACTATCCTTCCACGCACATGGTTTTGTTGGATTTCTCGTGGGACCATCCAAATACAATTTATTTTAAGACCTCGCAAATGGCCTTATTGGTGTTGCTTATTTGATCAAGTTTATTTGGGAGCCATGCCATTAAAAAACTGGAATCATCTAGAAGAGATGACAGCTTTAGGCGTTAAAGCTATCCTTGCGATGAATAAAAAATATGAATTGCAAGCCCAACTAGGTGCTGAACCTGTACAAGAGCAAGATTGGGCTAACAAAGAAATCACCTATTTAAGAATTGGCAGTCCTGATCTAGAACCCATTGCAGTAGAGAAATTGGCGCGAGCGGTGGATTATGTAAGAGAGAAAGTCAATTTAGGTCTTCCCCTTTATATTCACTGCACAGGAGGACGTGGACGCAGTGTGTCTGTTGCTATTGCTAGCCTGATGGACATTAAAGGTTATACGCTAGGAGAAGCAATTAAATATGTTAAAAGATGCCGACCCCAAATGATGCTCAGTCAGGATCAAATTGCTGTGATTAAGTCTTGGGCACAAAACAGGCAATTGGTAGGTTAATTATGTGCAATTTTAAGAATAATCTCTTGCATAAAAAAAATTGATTCCTCATAATTTTGTTCATTCTTGCGCCTGTAGTTCAATGGTAGAACAGTAGCCTTCCAAGCTACGAGTGTCAGTTCGATTCTGATCAGGCGCTATTGCAAACGATTTTATCTCACCTATTTTTCATTATAAACATGTTTAACCAAGACCGAAATCTTGCTCTAAGCAAGATGCCGTCGTCAACATAAAGGGACAAGGCTTGGCGCAGAATAAAAACCCCCAAACTCTTTCCATATCCGTTAAGGATTTATTAGAAGCTGGTGCACATTTTGGTCACCAGACCAGCCGTTGGAATCCAAAAATGAGACGTTTCATTTTTGAAGAGCGCAATGGACTTTACATCATTGACCTCGCGAAAACGCTTCAGCAAATTCGTAATGCTGTTGAAATCGTGCGTGATGTAGTGGCAAAACACAAATCTATCTTATTTGTCGGAACTAAAAAACAAGCCAAAGCTGTTTTGCGTGAATTAGCTGAGCAATGCGGCGAGTTCTATGTATGCGAGCGCTGGTTAGGTGGAATGTTGACTAACTTGTCGACCATTCGTCAATCCGTCAAAAAATTAGAACGCATTGAAAAGCGTATTTCTTCAGGTGGCGAAGGCTTAACGAAGAAAGAAGTGTCTTTGCTTACAAAAGATCAAATCAAGTTAGAGAAAAACCTTTCAGGTGTACGTGGAATGCGTAAAGTGCCTGGATTAGTCATCGTAGTAGATCCAAGTAAAGAACACTTAGCTGTAGCAGAAGCCAATAAATTGGGCATTCCGGTAATGGGACTTGTAGATACAAATTGTGATCCAGATCCGATCAACTATGTCATTGCATGTAACGACGATGCTTTAAAGAGCATTAAACTTATCTTGGAAACATTAGTGTCAGCGATTGTTGACAAGAAGAATGACATTAAAGTTTATGCAAGTAAAGAAGAGCAGCCTGAAGAAGAGGATGAAGAAGAAACAAAAACTTCTGGCTATCGAGCAGAAGATTTTGTAGAAGAGAAAGCAACTTCTCGGGAGGCAAAATAACGATGGCAACTGTAACTCCTGCGATGATTAAAGAATTACGTGATCGCACTGGCATTGGAATGGGCAAATGCAAAGAAGCCCTTGAAGAAGCCAATGGTGACATGGAACTAGCAATTGCTAATTTGCGTAAAGCCGGAATGGCGTCTGCTGTCAAAAAAGAAGGGCGTGAAACCAAAGAAGGCATGATTGGCATTGCTGAGCATGGCGATACTGTGGCAATTGTCGAAGTCAATGCTGAAACAGACTTCGTGGTCAAAAATGAGCGTTTTAAACAGTTCTTAAACGACATTGCAGAAGAAGTGGCGAAAACGAATCCTCCTTCTTTAGATGCATTCTTGCAGCAAAAATTCTCAAAAGAGCCTGGCTTAACAGTAGATCAATATCGCGCGACGATTGTGCAAACAATTGGAGAAAACATCCAGATCAGACGTATCTTGACGCTGAAAAAGCAACCTGGCCATTCTTTAGGTTTGTATTCTCATTTAGGTGGCAAAATTGTCACAGCTGTGGAAGTCACAGGAAGTGACAAAGAAGAAGCTTTGGCAAAAGATATTGCGATGCATACAGCAGCCGCAGCGCCGGAGTATCTATCGCCTGAAAAAGTGCCTGCTGAAATCATTGAGAATGAAAAAGATATTGCTCGTGGACAAATCCAAGGCAAGCCAGCTAACATTATTGAGAAAATCGTGGAAGGCAAAATCAATGCTTACTACGATACCAATTGCTTAGTTCGTCAAAAGTTTATTCGCGATGATGCGCTTTCTATTGCAGATGTTGTGAATCAACGTGCGAAAGAAGTGGGCAAGCCATTAGCTTTAACGAATTTTATTCGTTGGACAGTGGGTCAATAAAGATTGTCAAGTCAGAAATATTAAAAGACTAAGTAGGAAGATAAAGACCTCTACTTAGTCTTTTTGATTTTTGTAAGCATTCACCACACTTAAACCTCATTTTTCTCTCTGTGCTCTCTGTGTCCTCTGTGGTAAATCTTAAAAATTACCACAGAGGACACAGAGAGCACAGAGAGAAAAACTTACAAAGCCTCAATGGCTTTCAGCATGCTTGAGCACGGCTTCAATCTTTTCCTTGACTGCTGATAGATTAAATGATGCAGGAGCTTGCATAGGTGGATAATCCACCGCTGTCAAAGCCAATTTTTCTACAACCTTTTGTACAGCAACAAACCGCCAAAATTCACGCGCATAGAAATTATTCATATAACCTCCACCCATCTGATTCAAGCTTTCACCTCGAATAGAAGGCGTGCGTTCAAATGGATCTTGCCGCAAATTCACGATAGTAGGCATATCAGTTGTTAATTTTTCTCCAGGCCATCCCCAAGGTTGTTGAAAAAATTGATATTTAAAGTGATCAATGCGCACAGCCCCAAGTTGAGCTCCGCCAAAGTAGAAAATTTCATGTCGAGCAGAAGGACCTTTACCTAGCAAAAGATCTAGTTGGTTATAGCCATCCAAGTGGTTTTTGTACGTTCTATCACCTAGTTTGACACCTTTGAGAAGCTGTTCAGTTACCTCTGTATTGCCTGCAGCCGCTAAAAGGGTGGGAAACCAATCGAGACCGGAAAAAATACCATTCTCCACTACACCCGCTTTAATGTGTCCTGGCCAACGCACAATGCATGGGACTCGAAAGCCTCCTTCAAATACAGTTCCTTTTGTTGCACGAAAGGGTGTCATTCCTCCATCAGGCCATGTAAATACTTCTGCTCCATTATCGGTTGTGAAGATGACAATCGTGTTGTCCGCTTCACCAATCTCTTCAAGATGCTTCAAAAGTTGACCCACGCTATCATCCAATTGTGCCATTCCTGCTTCTTCTACGTTGTAGTTGCTTTCTGGATTCATCATCGCTTGATACTTCGGCGAAAGATAAGTAAAAACGTGCATACGTGTTGTGTTATGCCAGATGAAGAATGGTTTGTTATCCGCTTTGGCTCTATCCATAAAGTCTTTGGAATGCTTTACAAGGACTTCATCAAAAGTTTCCATATTATATTTAGCTGGACGACCCACTTGCCAATTTTGCTTATCTTTCATATCTGGAAAAGGAGCAAGCGGACCTTCATCTACAATCCTTTGTTTGCCAATTTTACCCCAGCGTGGCTGCTCTGTCGCATCGTCCACATCAGTTGCCCAACTATGCACCAAATTGCGCGGACCAATTGTATCAATCCAATCTTGTGGATAGTCAAACCAATAAGGATCTGACATGGCATCCAAGTGGTATAAATAACCAAAATATTCGTCAAAGCCATGCAGTGTGGGCAAAAATTTATTCAAATCACCCAGATGGTTTTTTCCAAATTGCCCAGTCGTATAACCAAATGCTTTGAGGGCTGTTGCAACAGTACAGGCTTGAGAAGGAATTCCTATATCTGCTCCTGCTTGTCCAACAGTTGTAAGACCTGTACGTATCGGAAGTTGGCCTGTAATGAAATTAGCGCGACCTGCTGTGCAACTTGCTTCCGCATAATAATCTGTAAACAACATGCCTTCATTGGCGAGCTTATCAAGGTGAGGTGTTTTACCGGACATGATCCCGCGGTGATAGGCGCCAATGTTAAACCAACCCACATCATCTCCCATGATGACAAGAATGTTAGGTTTTTTGGCAGTCGGCTTAGTAGTCGGCTGTGTTTTATCATTAGCACCAAAAAGAGAAGCTGATACAAGAACCAGAGCAATTGAATGTTGAATGATATGTATCCATTTCATATGATTTTGCAACCTGTAATAGGTTATGGGGGATTTTGTGACTTGATTAAATCCCCATTAGAGCATCTCATCATTTTAATATCAATAATATATTTTAATGCGATGTGTGAATTGAGTAGATAAATAAAAAGGACAAACGACAATGGCGCATATAGTCTTTTTGTCGTTTATCCTTGTCGTTAAGGTCATTGGTGTCGTTAAAGTCCTTTGTCCTTTTTATTTTGGATAAGTGTGAGGGTTAATCTCTTTTGTTTTAACCTTCGACATATGTTCATCGGCCCAAATACGATAATCTTTGTCAAAATCAGTTGTGGCATATTTTTTTGCTATTTCATTGTGTTCGTCTTGTTTAGGAAGATTGTAGTTGACGCCGTACATCATGGCGAGCGATTTATGGTAAAAAGGATTACGCGGACTATATTCAACAGCTTTTTGATAAGCTGCTTGAGCTTCTCTAAATTCTATAGTCCAATCTAGAAGAACAGCTTTGTCAAAATATAAAGCTGCTGATTTAGGTTGGTAATGTAAGGCTTTGTTATAGTAATTTAAAGCTCTTTGATAGTCAGCTTCACGTGGTTTATTATGCGCTTGAATGGCGTCTCTTTTATTAGGGTCATACATACTTATCGGTTGCGGCATCCAACAGCTCTTCACGACATGATGAGCAAGTAAAGCGTAAGTTTTACCTAATAGCTCTTCATAGGGGGCTTTTAGATTTTCTACTTTTTGAAAAGTGAGTTGTTCACAGGCTTTTAAGGTCTTGCTCAATTCTAATAATGCATCTTCTTTAGGATCCTTTTGAAGGTCTTCATATTGCTTCTTTGCCCACTCTAACGTTTGTTGAAAATAATCTCTTTTGTAAGTTGCATTGTCAGGTTGTAAGTCATAAGCTTTTCTAAGCAGATCTAAAGCAAGCGGAAAATTCTTTTTGCTGCATGCATCTTTGCCTACTCTACTATAAAAATCAGCTGATAGATTAAAGTCTTGTGCCCAAGGTTGTTTCTGAATCTCTTGATAAAGGGCAAGTGCCTCTGCATACTTGCTATAATCCATGTAGAGCTTCATGAGGTCTTGTAAGTAAGCACCGTTTTGAGGAAGAATATTAAACGCCTGTTGATAATAGTCCATGATGGTGTGATTATTGCGCCTAAAGAAAGTGCGTTGGCTTTCATTTTTTGCTGCTGCTAGGTAAGCGTCGAATAATTGAGGAGCATGCTTGTTGTCTAGTTTGTAGGCTTCTTGTAAATTTTGCAAAGCAGCTTCATAAGGAACGCCTCTAAAAAATCCCGGTTGAGCTTGAAGTTGATCATTTCCCATTTTAGCACGTATTTGAGCCATATGGTCTTGACATGCCTGGCGTTCATCAACCGGACAAATAGCAAGGCGTTTTGTAAAAAGATCTAAGGCTTCTTGGTATTTTTTTAAAGCTTTCGCATGCTGTTTATCCCAATACGCATCGCCTAAGCACTTTTTAAGATAAGGATTAGCATAGTGTTCTTTTTCCCAAGCAGCGAAAGAAGGCTCTAAGGGCTCCCAATCTTGATATTGAACAGATAAATTGATAGCTTCTAATAAACATTCCACGTGTTTATGAGATAATTCTAACGCTTTTTTTAAACAAAGATGGGCTTTTGTATTATCTTGTGTTTGAAAAAAATGCTCAGCAGCATTGAATAACATCTTCATGATTTTTGCTCGATGCTCTTCGAGAATAGAACTTTCACAGCTACTTAAAAAATGCAGCCAATCTGCGCTATAGGTTGCAAGAAAATGGGGTGCATCTACTTCCCATTGCTGTTGATAGGCGTCAAGAAGATGTTGTTGATAATCGTGCTGAACGGTATTGGCATTAACTGCAGCTGTAAATGAGACAATTGCCTGCTTGAGACGATCTGGTTCTACTAGATTAGGTAAGAGATTGTCAAAATAAGCTTGTCCTATGCGATCATGAATGCGAGCGATTTGTTTTTGGTAAAAATCATTCTTCTCTTTGGTCGTGTTTGCAAGTAATTTTTGCTTATATAAGGGGAGAGCGGATTCGTAACAGGCAACAGCTTCTGTATATTGTTTGTTTTGCCAGTAAACGCGCGCCACTTGAAATAGAATATTAGGATCATGCGCTTCATGCGTTTTGAGTAAATCTAAATACGGAAGCACACGTTGATCTTCTTGGTAAGTTAAATAAAGTTTACCCACACGTATGCGGCTTGGTTGATCTAAAACGGCTATACTCAGCATATGGTCAAGATGAGCATGAGCTTCTTGTATGAGTTTATTCTCAAAAGCTGTTTCAGCTAAATCGATAAATAAGTTTTGGACCTGTTGAGACACATCCTCATTGTTGATTCGTTGTAACTGTTGCGCAAGTTTTGTTTGAAAAGCAGGTTTTGAATTTTTTAGAGCAACAGCTTGTTTTAAGTAATTCAAAGCATGAAGAGGTTGAGGATTGTTCCCATTTAATGCTTGTTCAGCCAATAATAAAGGGGTGTCGCCAAAAAAAGGCAGTTTAGTGGGATCTAAAGCAGGTGGTGTCAGCCAACGCGACCACAATCCCGGACGTAGAGCTTGTGCATGACGTTGATGATAATCATGTAAAATTTGTCGCATGCGCTCTAGATGAGCAGGAAATGCAATCATTCGCAAAGTATGGTAATCTTCCATCTCTTTAAACAAATTTTTAAATAAAGGATCTAAAGGTTGAGGCAGCCGGTTAATGCGCGTACGCAAACGCTCCATTTGGCTTTCATCGATCAAGCTTTGCGCTTCGCCATAATAAAGAAATTTCATCCAGGTCGCTTGGACACGTTCAGTTTGTGTAGCATCTATAAAACCTAAATAACCTCTAATGACTTGCCAAATTTTTCCTATCAAAGTAAAGAGAGTAAATTCTCCCTCTTCGCTTCCTATGAAATGCCCCTCGGATAAGAGCACATCCATTTCGTTTGCATAATCTTTAGCATTCCAACATTTGACATAGTAATCTTCACGCATGGTAGGATATATCATAATAGACCTAATAAAAATGGTTTTATTTTATGAATTAATTTATGCGTATTATATTTTATTTTAAGATAAATGACAAGTTGATCTAATCTTTAATATCTTAGTTTTAATAAGAAAATAAAAGAGTTTCTTGCCTCTTTTATTGTTGGCGCGCTATACTTTTTTTGAATGAGCAATGATAACAAATAGGATGAATATGCGACCGGTGATTCCTTATCGACGTGTGTTACTCAAATTATCAGGTGAAACGTTGATGGGTACTCAATCTTTTGGTATTGATCAGTCTGCTTGCTTGCAGGTAGCCGACTATTTACAACGGTTTCATCAAGCGGGAATTGAAGTAGGAGTCGTGATTGGGGGTGGGAATATCTTTCGAGGGATTGATTTGCGCAGCACAGGAATGCCACGGACCCCTGCTGATCATATGGGCATGCTGGCGACCTTATTGAATGGAACTGCGATTCAGCAGGCTCTGGTAGCACAAGACGTGCCGGTATGTGTGATGAGTGCTTTGGAATGCCCTAAAGTGGCAGAATCTTATAATTGGATAAAGGCACAGCAGTATTTAAAAGAGGGGATGATTGTCATTTTTGTGGGGGGGACAGGCAATCCTTATTTTACCACGGATACAGCCGCTGCTTTGCGAGCAAGTGAAATAGGGGCTGACGTTCTTTTGAAAGCGACAAAAGTTGAAGGCATTTATGATAAGGACCCGTTGAAACATGGGGATGCTGTCAAATATGAGATATTATCCTACTCTCAAGTCCTTGCAGAAAAATTACAAGTGATGGATGCTACGGCCATCGCTTTGTGTCGAAGTAGTCAAATACCCATCTTCGTGTTCAATATGCAGCGCTTAATTGAAGAGCCTCTTGAAGATGTGCTGACACAGGTGCAGAAAGGAACATGGGTGAGTGGGCAATAGAACAAAATTAAGAGGGATTTACAGGAGATTTTATGAGTATTCTTGATCAAACCAAAGCTAAAATGGCAGCAGCCCTTGAGCATTTCAAAAATGAATTAAGAAACATTCGAACAGGACGGGCGAATCCTGGAATGATTGAGCATGTAATGGTAGAGGTCTATGGAAGTGGAATGCGCTTAAAAGACATTGCTTCCATTTCTACGCCGGAGGCGCGTCAGTTATTAATTACCCCTTTTGACCCTAAAAACGCCGCTGTTATTGGTAAAGCGATTGAAAAAGCCAATTTAGGCTTTATGCCCATTGTCGATGCGAATACAGTTAGAATTAAAATTCCGCCGATGACAGAAGAATTGCGCAAAAAAATGGCCAAAATTTGTCATGATGAGCGTGAGAAAGCCAAAGTGAGTATTCGTAATATTCGGCGGGATGCGAATGAGGCGGTGCGCAAGCAAAAAGCGGATGGAGACATCGCAGAAGACTTGATGAAGAAGCAAGAGAAGAACATTCAAGAGCTGACAGATAAATTTTGCAAAGAAGCGGATGATTTATCAGAAAAGAAAGAGAAAGAAATTTCGACAATTTAATGCTTGCACAAAAAAAAGGCTTTAGATACGATAAAGCCTCTTTACTGCAAAGTGAAGAAAAACTTGAAGGATAATCTCTTGCGAGATTAGTATTCGAGTTATACTAGGCCCCATCGTCTAGTCAGGTCTAGGACACCGGATTTTCATTCCGATAACAGGGGTTCGAATCCCCTTGGGGTCATCAAGAGTCTTTAGCTCAGTTGGTTAGAGCACCTCACTTTTAATGAGGGGGTCGATGGTTCGAGTCCATCAAGACTCACATTTCTATTTATGCCATATCTCTTATGGCATTTAAGATTCTCAGTTTGTAAGCGTTCGCTGTGTACATAGAGTGTTTGCCATTTGTGCGGTAGCACTATCACTGCATTAGCCCAGACCGAGCGCGTTTAGCGCTCGTTCTGGGATTTAACGCACAATATATTGCACTGCGGTTAGCAGTGCTACACGACTCTGAATAGTTGCACTGCTAACCGCAGTGCTCATGAAATGGCTTTTTTCC
>JASBUW010000199.1 GCA_030147755.1 Parachlamydiaceae bacterium | reverse complement strand
TTAATATTGCCCTCAAACCGAAAGTTCAACTGAGGGCAAAATAATCTCGAAGCTAGGATGCTAGCATTTTTAAGACACGCCCTGGGCTAATGCAGTGATAGTGCTACCGCACAGATAAAACCAGTCTTTTTAAATATACTTCGATCAACTACTAAAAAGGTCACTGTTACTTTTGATATTAGCAACGAAGTTGCTTGGGGGCTCCAAACGCTTCGCATATCATAAATTGCGATCATCTTGCAAAATTTTATTTATGTAAATAGCCTTATCGCTTTATTTAAGTGCTTAGAAAAGATTTTAAAATACAAGGGGTCGTGCATGAAAAAGCTAGGCTGGAGTCTCTTATTGGGATTATGTGCTTTTGGAAACTCTTTACCTGCTGAAGTCGAACAAATCACAGTGCGTTGGAACGCCGTCACCTGTTATGATACGTGTACACCTCTTTTAGAAAACAATCTTAAAGCCATTGCTAATGTGACAAATTTACAAATGAATGGACGATCAGGCGCCGCAGTCATGGGATGGAATCCTCATCAAACCTTTAGCTACGAACCTTTTAGACTAGCTTCTTCTGCTGCTGGCGTGAGATTGCTAGATGTACGCGTACGCGTCAGAGGAACAATCGCGCATGATGCCGATAGATTTTATTTAGTCTCTACAGGCGATGGGGCGCGCTTTTGGTTATTAGGACCGATTGTCACGGGAGATAATCGGTACGTTCCACGTTATAATCCAGAAAGTTATCCTTTAGTTGGTCCCGTTAAAACACAATTATTAGAAGCACAAGAAAAGGGACAAACGGTCGTCATTTCGGGTCCCCTTTATTTGCCTACTCGTTATCCACGCACCTTGATCGCAGAACAAGTGAAAATTATTACAAAAGCAAATGAGATGGACCATCGTTTTCAGCGCCATTAAAAAGCAGTGAGCAACTGATCAACCCTAGCTAAATGCACAGGATCTACACCCGCTTTTTGTTGATAAGCTGTCAGAACAGCTTTAAAAGTCTCTTTCAATTTGATTTGACCAAACATATTTTTATGCTCTAGCCACTCTTGTACTTCACTGATAAACTCTTCAAAAACAAGATTTTGATCAAATTTTACCCACTCTTCAAAGGCAGTACGTACCAACTCAAATGTCGTTTGCCAACTGTCTTGGTCAACTAATCCTTCCGTCAAGCTTATTTGTTCCAAAGATGCCAAACAATATCTAATGCACATGAGCGCATAAAGTGTCGTTTTCTTACTCTCATATGTGCAATTCCCCGCTGTCTGCCCCGGAAGTTGTTCATAATACACTTCGACTCCTCCTAACTCACTCTGTATACGCTCAACACCAAACTGCTCTTGCGCTCCCATTTCTTGACGTTTAGTCATTTCCCAAATCACAGCTTCTGTGACTTTTTCTCGATCGGGTAATAAGAAAATGCGAATTCCTGGTCGATTGAAATGGGCTCCGCCTTGATTACAGTAAAATAAATAGCGCCCAAAGAAAATAGCGGATGTGTCATGCCAATCAAAGCCGGAACTAATAGGTGTAGGTCCCACATAATCGGGACTTTGAATACATAACGCCATTGTTTGAATATCATCAGGGGAAACATAATCACTTGAAACGATTTGTTTGAATTGCTCACTAATCCATAAACTCTCTTCCCCATCAAAAAACTCCGATGTCTGAGCATATTCTTGAAAAGAAGAGGCGACCATAGGAATGGTAAAAGCTTCGCAAAATCCTTCTAAATTCACTTGTTTTCCACTGGGTAAAGGGGCATATCCCTTTAAGGCATGTACGTGCGCAAAGCGTTTAATCGCTAAAGTCAAATACTGTTCAATATTCACTTCTCTTTGCGCTCTTAAGGCAGCAGGACTAATCGCTTGTGGAAATTGTTTCGTCACATGGGCCGTCACTGTCCTTAAGGCTGCGCTTCCCTGAACTTCTCCTTTATACCCATAATAAGTCAAAATATCGCCCACTTCTCCAACAAACCCTTTAGTACTTAAAATGGAGTGTGTAGCATCTTGTTGCGTTTTAACCTGACTTAAAACTTCTTCTACATCAATTTTAGGGAGAACCTGTAACTCTTCTTTTACTTCGTCTTTTAATTCTGTTTTTATCACATTTTCAGCACGTAGAATGTCCGGTTCAAATTCTTCAGCTTCTATCTTCTCTTCTTCAATTAAGTCCTCAGGAAGATCGTTATTTAAAACACTTTCCTTTACAAATTGTTCATTTTCAACATCTTCATCAGCTTCTTCTAAAATAATTTCTTGTGCTTCAGGAATATCCTCTACCTCCTCTTTTGCTTTCTTATCTTTAGCAGTCTGAAAATGAATCGCCAAACGTCTTTCCACTATTGACAAAATTGCCCCTAAAAGAGGAATACTCTGAACTAATCCTGTCAAAAGATGCACAGTCCGCCCTAGCCACGTCACCGCTTCAAAAGCTGCCTGTAAATGACGATAGCTATAAACGGAATACACAGGAAAAATCACTTTTTGCCCAAGACTTAATTCGTATTGATTTAGAAAAATACTTGACATTTAAAAACCCTTTTAATTAAATTAAATGAAATAGTAACAGATTACAAATTAAATGTAAATAAAAACAAAAAGAGTTAAAAAATGGTAAACATTAACGAAGCAGCAGAAAAATTAGCTTATGGTTTAATAAGTTTAGGTGAAGGATTTTTTTACGCACAAAAACATTCTAAAATAACTATAATTACTTCTACTTCAGTATTAGTTTTTTTAGTCACATCTGTTAAACTAGCGAGTCATCAAATTTTTAATAGATATACTAATTGGCGAGATGACGATTTACGTTTTGTGACAGAATGGTCATTTAGCCTACTCAGTGCAACCGTATTAGCTACAAGTGCAACTGTTGGACTAGGCCTTGCGTCTTCAAAAACGGAAGCATTTCTTACAGCTCTTATGGGCTTATCTATTATTTTGGGGGGTGTATTAATTGTGAGTGGGGGAAAAGATATCTATGACTTTATTCTAGATCTTAGAAGAAGAAATGCACCACTGGCAGTTGCTCAACCGCCTCAACCAGTTGCTGTTGCCGTAGCTGCACCTGTAGCTGATGAATAGATCTCATTTAATGGACCTAATAGACCTGATGGACAAGAGACATTATACACTTTATGTCCATCAGGTCTATTAGGTCTATCAGGTCCATTAAATGCTGGTACAAGCGCCCCTTTTCTGCTAAACTCTTCTTTATCCTAAACTTTTAATTCTATTTCAGATGAATCACGAAAAAATTACACTTAAGAAGGTGCGCGTCCATAATTTAAAAAATGTGGATGTCGTTCTTCCCAAAAATGAATTGATTGTCTTTACGGGTGTTTCAGGCTCCGGCAAATCTTCTCTTGCTTTTGACACAATTTATGCAGAAGGACAACGGCGTTATGTCGAATCCCTGTCAACTTTTGCCAGACGGCAACTAGGTGATCTCAGTAAACCTGATTTAGAACATGCAAGCGGTATTTCCCCCACTATTTCCATCGAACAAAAAACGGCAGGACGCAATCCGCGCTCGACCGTGGGCACTCTAACCGAAATTTATGATTATCTCCGCGTGTTATATGCACGCATTGGTGTGCCCCATTGTCCCATCAGTGGCGAGCCTGTCACTCCGCAAAGCCGTGAACGCATCATTCGCTCCGTACAAAATTTGCCCGCCCGCACCAAAATTATTGTGTTGGCTCCCTATGCCAAAGGTAAAAAAGCGGAATTTCGAGAAGATTTCCAAGAGCTCATTCGTAAAGGCTACATGCGCGCACGCGTCGATGGTGTCATAGTCAACCTGACCGATGAAATGATCTTAGATGGTAATGTCGCGCACGATGTCGATGTCGTCATTGATCGATTAACTGTTGATTCAAGCGCCGCTTCACGCATTGCCGATTCCATGACGCAAGCGCTGCAGTTGGGACAAGGCGTATGCAGTGTGCTAGATACGGAGACGAATAATGAACAATTATTTTCGATGCATGCTTATTCAGCTAAGTCGGGTCTTTCTTATACTTCTTTAGAACCGCATGATTTCTCCTTTAATAGTCCCTCCGGCATGTGCCCGCGCTGTCATGGCATGGGCATGGTGCATGAATTTAATTTAGATATGGTCATTGATCCTAATTTAAGCATCGCCAATGACTGCTGTTCGATCGCAAGCTCCTACCAAACAGTGCGCTATGGCAATATTTATGATAATCTCGCGGAACAGTACCATTTTAGCGTACGCACTCCTTGGAAAAAACTCTCTCCTCAAGCTAAAAAAGTGTTTCTCTATGGAACCGATAAAAAATGGACTCGCATGCAGTTCGTGCACCCTGTCACAGGGGCGCGATGGACAGATCATATCCAATGGAAAGGCGTGCTGCATGATGCACACACACGCTTTGCCGAAGCTAAAAGTGATGTTTATCGCAAGAAAATGCAAGCCCTGATGAGTATTCAAACTTGTCCTGAATGCGAAGGTGAACGTCTGAAACCTTACCCAGCTGCAACTTTAGTGCAAGGCAAGCGCATCAGTGCGTTAACAGCCATGACCGTGGCAGATTGCCTGCGCTTCTTCCAACACATGAAATTGTCTGCGCAAGATTTACTTATTGCCGAAGAATTGCTGAAAGAAATTCAGCAACGCTTGCAATTCTTAATGGAAGTGGGACTCCATTATTTAACGCTCAATCGCACCGCTCCCACGCTATCGGGGGGCGAAGCACAACGCGTGCGCTTAGCTTCGCAAATCGGCTGCGGATTAGTCGGCATTACCTATATTTTAGATGAACCTTCCATCGGATTGCATCCACGCGATAATCGTAAGCTCATCGACACGTTGAAACATTTGCGCAATATGGGGAATACTGTCATCGTAGTGGAGCATGACGAAGAAACCATTTGGGAGGCAGATCGCATTGTAGATTTTGGTCCCGGAGCTGGTGTGAAAGGAGGCGAAATTTTGCTCAACGGCGACCTGGCGATTCTTTTGCAGCATCCCCAGTCTGTCACAGGGGCTTATCTCTCAGGTCGTTTGCAAATACCTATCCCCAAAAAACGACGCAAAAAACAAGCGGCTCAATTAGAAGTACAAGGTGCACAACATCATAATCTCAAAAATTTGAATGTGTCCATTCCTTTGGGATTATTTGTAGCTGTGACAGGTGTTTCAGGTTCAGGCAAATCCTCTTTAATTACCGATATTCTTTACCCGGCTCTTTCCAATGCTTTGCATGGCGGTGAACATGCGGTAGGAACCCACAAAGCCATTCAAGGGCTCGAACATATTGATAAAGTCATTGCCATTGATCAATCTCCCATTGGACGCAACCCGCGCTCTAATCCTGCCACTTATATTAAGCTGTTTGATGAAATCCGCGATTTATTCAGCCAATTGCCGGAAAGCCAAGCCCGCGGCTATAAACCGGGACGCTTTAGCTTTAATGTAAAAGAAGGCTCTTGCACGCAGTGTGAAGGGATGGGACAAATTAAAATTGACATGGATTTCATGGAAGATGCCTGGATGGATTGTCCCCTTTGCAAAACGAAACGCTTTGATGCGGAAACCCTCTCGGTCTTATTCAAAGGCAAAAACATCTATGATGTGCTAGAAATGGATGTCGCAGAAGCTCTTGAATTTTTTTCTGCCATTCCTTCCTTGCGTCATAAATTAGAGACTTTAAAGCAAGTGGGCATGGAATACATTAAATTGGGTCAATCGTCGACTACGCTATCGGGCGGCGAAGCCCAACGCATCAAGTTGGCCAAAGAACTGGTGCGGCCTGCGACAGGCAAAACACTTTACATTCTAGATGAACCCACAACCGGTTTGCATTTTCATGACATCAAACACTTGTTAGAGGTCTTACATGCCTTAGTGGAGAAAGGCAATACCGTGTTAGTCATTGAACATAACATGGATGTTGTCAAAACGGCGGACTGGATTTTAGACTTAGGACCCGAAGGGGGCGAAGAAGGTGGACGTCTCGTTGCCACTGGCACTCCGGAACAAATCGCGAAATTAGACACTCCCACCGGACATGCGGTGCACCATGCGCTTCATCCTGCTTTAGCAGAAAAAGTGGCAGACGCCTTAAAAACCAGTCAACGAAAACGCTCTTTGAAAAAAGAACGCAAAGAAGACGTGATTCAAGAAATCTCCGTCACAGGAGCTGAACAAAATAATCTCAAGCATTTGTCGGTCACAATTCCGCGTGAAAAAATTACAATTTGCACAGGTCCGTCGGGTTCAGGCAAAACCTCTCTTGCTTTTGAAACCATTTATGCGGAAGGACAACGCCGCTATATTGAATCCCTTTCGCCTTATGCGCGCCAATTTGTCAAACAAATGCCCAAACCTAAAGTGAGCCATGTCAGCGGCCTCTCCCCTGCTGTCGCCATCGAGCAAAAAGCACATGCCGGGAATCCCCGCAGTACCGTAGGAACCATGACCGAAATTTATGACTATTTGCGCATTCTCTTCGCACGCATCGGCATTGCGCATTGCCCTGAAACAGGTGAAGTCATTAAAGCGATTAGCAAAGAGCATGTGGTGGAACGCATCCTAACTTATCCTAAAGGTGAACGTCTGCATATTTTAGCTCCGCTTGAACTTACCAAACAAGAACGCTTTGAAGAAGTGATTCTGCGTTTAAAACGGCAAGGTTTTACGCGTATTCGCCTCAATGGAGAATTTTATTCACTAGAACAAGAAAGTGATGTCGCGTCCATTCCCTTTGATCGCAAGCGCAAAAATGAATTGTATCTCGTCATGGATCGTTTAAAGGTGGATCCTTCTAACAAAGCGCGTTTGTATGAGGCCGTGGAAAATGCGACTCTCCTAGCAGGTGGAAAACTCGTGATTATGCGCGAAGAGGGAATAGATGTGCCCTTTAACCTAGCCTTTGCTGTCGAAAGTACGGGAAAATCTTATCCGGAAATTACACCTCACACTTTTGCGTTCAATACGACGGAAGGGATGTGCCATGATTGCCAAGGACTTGGTTATCAGTATGGGGCTAATCTTATGTATAATCCTGATATCTTGTCACACTCTGTCATTGGACTCATGCGCTATCTATGGCAAGATCACTTTAACCAAGCGGCTTTTGCACACGTTGAGCTTTTCTTAGAAGCAGAAGGGATTGATCCCTACACCCCTTTACGGCAATTACCAGTAGAAAAAATTCAACTGTTGATGCAAGGCATGCAAGAAGATCAATGGCTCACTACCGCTTCTGGGTTACGTATTCGTTGGCTGGGCATTAATCACGTCTTTGCTAAAGCAGGTAAAAGTGCCGCTACCGCTTTGCGTGAAGCGATTATTCCTTTGCTGAAAGAGCAAACATGCCTCTCCTGCCAAGGCGCACGCATCAATCCTCTCGCTCGCCATGTGACCATTCAAAATTTAGCGATTCAAGATGTCTGCCGTCTCCCTATCGAGCAAACGCTCGCTTTTGTCGAACATTTGAAACTCGATAAACAAGAACTCAAATTGCTAGAAGAAGTCCGCACGCAACTGATTAATCGCTTGCGTTTCTTATGCGAAGTGGGAGTCCATTATTTGGCCTTAGAACGACGTGCTCCCACGCTCAGTGGAGGAGAAGCCCAACGTATTCGTCTCGCACGCCAATTAGGGAGCGGATTAACCGGCGTATTATATGTCTTAGATGAACCCACCATTGGGCTTCATCCGCATGATAATACACGTTTAAATCAAGCGTTAAAAAAACTAAAAGACTTGGGCAACACTTTAATTTTAGTGGAGCATGATCCACTGACGATTGCCACAGCGGATTATTTGCTAGATTTTGGTCCTCAATCAGGTGAACAGGGCGGACATATCATTGCACAAGGCACTCTTAAACAAATTTTGCGCAATGCACAATCTTTAACGGGTAATTACTTATCAGGCAAAAAACAAATTACGGCTCCTACTCAAAGGCGCTCACAGGTTAAAGGCATGATTTCGATTCAAAACGCTTCTAAAAACAACTTGAAGCAAGTGAACGTGGAAATCCCTGTGGGTGTCATGACTTGTTTAACAGGAGTTTCCGGCTCCGGTAAATCGACTTTATTGCAACAAGTCTTGTTACCTGCTCTAGAACGACGTCTTTCGCATGATACCGTGCACCTAGAAGGAGCAACTCTTTCCGGTTTAGCGCAATTTGATAAAGTCATCTTCATTGACCAAGATCCTATTGGACACACCGTACGCTCTGACGTCGGCACTTATGTAGAAGTGTTATCGCGTATCCGGGATTTTTTCATCACGTTGCCAGCGGCGCGTGTCAAAGGATTACAACCCAAGCATTTTAGTTATAACCATCGGAAAGGGATGTGTACAGGCTGTTGGGGATTAGGCTATCGCCGTGTTGAAATGCATTTTCTTCCTCCGGTGAAAGTGGTTTGTGATGAATGTCAAGGCATGCGGCTGAATCCTGTCAGCCTTGAAGTGAAGTATGCAGGCAAAAATTTAGGACAATATTTGGATACGACCGTCGATGAAGCGCGTATCGCCTTTCAACATCATCCGCGTATTGTACGCATTTTAGATACCCTCATTGCAGTGGGTCTTGGCTACGTCAAACTCGGACAAGAAACCGCCAGTTTGTCTGGCGGAGAAGCGCAACGCCTCAAACTGAGTCGTGAGCTTGCCAAGCGTTCAACGGGACGCACACTTTACCTGCTTGATGAACCCACCACAGGACTTCATAGCGAAGATATTGTGAAGCTCTTAAAAGTGTTACATCGTTTAGTAGACAAAGGCAATACGATGATCATCATTGAACATCAAATGGACATGATTAAGAACGCCGATTACCTCATTGATTTAGGACCAGAAGCGGGAGAAAAAGGCGGTTATGTCGTCTGCAAAGGCACACCTGAAGAAGTGATGGCGTGCGCGCATTCTTTAACAGGACGTTATCTCAAGAATTTATAACGTAGACTTTAGTCTGCGCTCGTTTTCGCGGTCTTTAGCCTGCGTGTGGAGAAGTTGCGAATCGTATTTTCGTAACCGTTCAGATCCCCTCCTTTCGTCGAGGTAAAGAAGGTAATCAGGCCGTCTCGGCCTGTTTCTAATGCAGCTTAAATAGGCTAGATTGCAAAATT
>JASBUW010000187.1 GCA_030147755.1 Parachlamydiaceae bacterium | reverse complement strand
ATACTTAAAAAGTCTGGTTTATTTGTGCGGTAGCACTATCACTGCATTAGCCCAGACCGAGCGCGCTTAGCGCTCGTTCTGGGTAAATAATGCCGTTTGATTAGCACTGCGGTTAGCAGTGCAACTATTCGGCGCCCTTGTAGCACTGCTAACCGCAGTGCAATGATGTCATGCGTCAAATCCCAGAACGAGCGCTAAGCGCGCTCGGTCTGGGCTAATGCAGTGATAGTGCTACCGCACAAATAAACCAGTCTTTTTAAGTATACTCTAACCAACTACTAAAAACGTTTTAAAATGCGAGCTAATAACAATGTTTGGTCACTTAGGAATGCGAAAAAGGACTTTTGCACTCCAAACGCTTCACGTATAACCCATTTATTTAAGCACTAGGATTTTTTAGATACATTATGTCAACCAAACAAACTTACGATCAACTTTGCCAACTCATTTGGCATCATAATCGCCTTTACTATGTCGAGCATGCTCCTGAAATTTCCGACGAGGAATATGATCTCTTATTTAAGCGTCTTGAGCAGCTTGAAAATGAGCATCCTGAGTGGATCACCCCTTCTTCTCCCACACAACGTGTCAATGAAAGCTTGACAGTAGGCTTTCAAACCGTTGCGCACCGCATTCCCATGCTTTCTCTTGCCAATACCTATTCTAAGGAAGAAATTGAAGATTTCATTCGTCGTATTCAAAAATTAGTCGAAAAAAAACACTTTGCTTTCACAGCAGAACTCAAAATGGATGGAATTGCCATCTCAGCCACGTTTAAGAAAGGAGTTTTTGTGAGAGGCGTCACGCGCGGAGATGGCAAGCGAGGGGATGACATTACCGTCAATTTACGCACCATTGCCAATTTGCCTTTACAACTCTATGGTGATCATATTCCGGATGTGATGGAACTGCGTGGAGAAGTGTTTATGCCGCGTCCCATGTTTCTGCAACTCAATGAACAAAAATTACAAGATGGCGAACCCCTTTGGGCTAATCCACGCAATGCTGCCGCGGGCTCACTCAAATTATTGGATCCGCAAGAAGCAGCTGCAAGGGGATTATCCATCGTATTTTATGGTGTGGCAGAAGAATCTTCTGGTACGTTAACGCATCAATCTCAAGTTGTTCCCTTTTTGCGTTCAGTAGGATTGCCTGTATTAGATTATACCGCTTATTGTCAAACCATTGAAGAGATTTGGCAATTTGCAGAACAAGTACGCACAGTGCGTTCTTCATTGACTTATGACATTGATGGCATTGTCATCAAATTAGATGAATGGAAAGAACAAAAACGTTTAGGCGTCACAGGTAAAAATCCGCGTTGGGCGATCGCGTATAAATTTGCCGCTGAACAAGCTGTCACACGTATTCTAGATATTACGGTACAAGTAGGACGAACCGGTGTGTTGACGCCTGTCGCCGAACTAGAGCCGGTTTTTTTAGCTGGCAGTACGATTGCACGTGCAACTTTACATAATGAGGAAGAGGTTCAGCGCAAGAACATACGCGTGGGAGATGTTGTCACCATTGAAAAAGGAGGCGATGTCATTCCTAAAGTCGTGAGCGTTGATTTCTCCCAACGTCCGTCAGGCAGTCAATCGTGGCAAATGCCGCAGCATTGTCCTTGCTGTGGAACGCTTGTTGTACGTGTAACAGGTGAAGTGGCTGTGCGCTGTCCCAATGAAGAAGGCTGCTTAGAACAACAAATCCGACGTATCCAGTATTTTGCCGGAAAAAATGCTATGGATATTGATCACATGGGAGAAAAAGTCGTGATTCAACTGGTCCAAAAGGGATTTGTCAAACGGCCGGCTGATATTTATATCTTGACGGAAGAGCAAGTATCTCAACTTTCCGGATTTAAAGCCAAGTCTATCCATAACTTGCTTAGCAGCATTGAAAAATCAAAAGACGTAACGCTCGAGCGTTTTATCATGGCCCTGGGTATTAAATATGTAGGGACCGGTACAGCCGAGTTGTTAGCTGCACGTGCTGGCGATATTGAAACTCTCATGCGCATGAAAGAAGAAGAGCTCTTACAAATTGAGGGGATAGGAGATAAAGTCGCGCAATCTGTCGTGCATTATTTTGCTCAACCTGCACATTTAGAAGAGATTAAGCGTTTATTAGTCTTAGGGGTTAAGCCGCAATTTATTCAAGTTCAAGTGTTTACGGAGCATCCTTTTCAAGGAAAGACATTTGTTCTAACGGGCAGCTTAGAGCATTACACGCGTTCAGCAGCAGCTAGTTTAATTAAAGAGCGTGGAGGAAAAGTGACAGACTCGGTGAGTAAAAAAACAGATTATATTGTAGCGGGAGCAGATCCGGGGTCAAAGTTAGACAAAGGCAGGCAGTTAGGGATTACAATTTTGAGTGAGGATGAATTTAGAGCTTTGCTCTAAAATCTAAAGTCTTCTATTTTAGTTGTGCGAAAATAAGCGTCCTGATACATCAACTAATAATGAATATTTGAATAGATCATCAAATATGAGGGTGGATATGTTTAAGAGCCTTGTAACTTTGTCTTTATTAAGCGCGGCATGTTTATTAGCTTTGACAAGTTGTGCATGTACAGATCATCGCAAACCGACAGCTAAAAACCAAGATCAAGATAAGGAAATTGCTGATGCGGGACCTATTTTAGCGAGAAAGCCCACTTCGCTACAAGCTGTCGCGCAGATTAAACCTTTTAAAGAGAATCAAATTAGAGGCAAAGTCGTCTTTAAGAAAGTAAAAGACGGCGTCAAAATTACAGCTAACATTGAAGGCTTGACTCCGGGTAAGCATGGATTCCATGTCCATGAATTTGGGGATTGCAGCGGAGATGGTTCTGCAGCAGGAGCTCATTTTAATCCCACAAATCGCCAGCATGGAGGGCCTGACAGTCCAGAGCGCCATGTAGGGGATTTAGGCAATCTGGTAGCAGATGAAAAGGGGTACGCACATTACGAAAGAGTGGATAAAGTGATTACCCTGGAAGGAGAAAATTCGATTATTGGCCGTTCGATCATTATTCACGCAGATGAAGATGATTACAAAACACAGCCCGCCGGGGCTTCCGGAGCTAAAATTGCCTGTGGTGTTATTGAAGAAGTGAAAGCTCCTTAATTGCACATTTCGAGGCATTTCTCAGGCGGGTCTTTATAACCCGCCTTTTTTGTTGATCACTCGCCTGCTGAAGCTTTGTCTGCATCACGTTTTTTAACCATCATGACGCATATGTCAGCTACCATGGGTGTAACATTCTCCCACAGAACGTGATCTTTTGGTTCTATTATTTTAAAACCCAGTTTTTTAAAGCATGCAACAGGTTCGGGGCGTAATGTATGAGTAACTAATTGATAATGAGTTACTTGTTTTAATTGAGGGTCGTTACTTGTTTGTAAGTGATTGAGATATTGCCGAAAAGCTGAGGTTCCATATCCTTTACCTATATCATTTGGATCTTTCAATCCAATACTAATAATGTGAAAACACGGGCCAAGTATTGTGGACTGAGAGAGTGTGCCCTCAATCTTACCAACTTCTCTATTCGAAATAGCATCAAAAATTTTGGCATTTACTTCATAACCATTCTTTGAAATTTCTATTTTAGCCTCTAGTTTTTTAACTGGTTGAATCGGTTCTTGTTTGACAGGTTCTGGTTGGGCTACTACCTGTTCCGGTTCTGGTTGCATGTCAACTTGCTTTTCTTCTAAGAATTCAACTTGATGGCGAGGGGCTATGGTATTAAAATTGGAAACGGCTTGATTAAATAAATCTTGTGCATTCTTTTGTTGAAGCTGTGGCTTTAGCTGTTGAAGAATAGATTTAGATTCTTCTAAATCGACACCGTAGAAAATTTGTCTCAAGCAAACAAAATATTTAGCAATGATCCATAAAAAACGTCCTACAACAGAAGAAGGACAAACTTTTAAATCGCGTCCAATCCAATGACTGGATTTGGTTATGCCTACCAAGTGAGTTAAGCGATCTGTTAATTCATTTTCTGTTAATTCATACGTTTTGTGATTAATAGCGTAATTATACATAAATACCTTTATTTTTTAATTGTAAAATAAATTATGTGTTAATTAATATTTATTGTAAATAGAAAACATGAGCTCCAAAAATTTAAACGCAAAAGAACAAGTAAGACGCAAAGGCGCAAAGAAATGGTCCTAAAATCTTTGCGCCTTTGCGTCTTATTAACTCACCTTACGCAAACTGAAGTTTGGACAATTGTAGCTAATCGCGGCAGCGATCAAAAGTGGGAAGCCCCGCGTGAAGCGAAAGGCCGGTTAGGCCTGTAGCGGAAACGTGGGGTTAAAAATGCAAAAATAATTGAGCTGCAGTAGCAGCGATAGATTAACGAGACGTTCATATCTGTCGTCGCTTCCGCGACTCTCATTTTATTATGGATTGATTCCCCACGTTCCGCTACAGGCCTTGCCGGTGGATATTGGATAAATATGGAAGGGGTCGTATACTCGATTCT
>JASBUW010000185.1 GCA_030147755.1 Parachlamydiaceae bacterium | reverse complement strand
TTAGCGCTTGTTCTGGGATTTAATGCATAACCTATTGCACTGCGGTTAGCAGTGCTACAAGGGCGCCGACTAGTTGCACTGCTAACCGCAGTGCTAATCAAATGGCATTATTTACCCAGAACGAGCGCTAAACGCGCTCGATCTGGGCTAATGCAGTGATAGTGCTACCGCACAGATAAAACCATTCTTTTTAAGCACGCTCTGATCAATTACTAAAAAGGTCACTGTTACTTTTTGATATTAGCAACGAAGTTGCTTGGGGGCTCCAAACGCTTCGCGTATTACCTATTATGCTAGTGAGTGAACTTGTTCTATCGTTAGCATACGTTTTGCTTGCTGAGCTACCTGACGATCATGTGTCACCAGAACAATCGTGCGTCCTTCTTGATTCAATTCTGTCAAAAACTGCATCACGTGAGCACTCATGTCCGGATCCAAATTTCCTGTGGGTTCATCTGCCAAAATCACAGAAGGATCATTCGCTAGCATTCTAGCTAAAGCGACGCGCTGTTGCTGACCCACACTTAATTCAGCGGGCTTATGATCCAAACGATCACCTAATCCCACACGTTCTAGCAATGCTTGCGCTCTCTTTTGTTGCGCTTCTTCATCTAAACCAACAAGTAATAAAGGCACTTGCACGTTTTGCATAGCAGAGAGATAAGGAATGAGATTGAACGTTTGAAAGACAAACCCAATTTTCTTTTGACGTACACGTGCACGTTGATCAGCATTCAAATCATAAAGTGATTCCCCTTCAATCCAAACTTCTCCTTCAGTAGGAGAAAGCATTCCACCTAGCATGAGAAGCAAAGAACTTTTTCCACTGCCACTAGGACCCGTTAAAGCCACAAAATCACCTTGTGGAATATCTAAAGTAACGTGATCAATCGCTTTTATTATTTGCTGACCTTTTCGGTAAATCTTGCTGACATTTTTGATTTTTAACATGATTTACACCTCCTGTAAAATGGCACAAGGATCAAGTCGCGTCGCATAGCGCGCAGGAAAATAACTCGCCATCAAAGCAATAGATAAAGACAAAATAAGTGACCACACTAACAAACTAGGAATAGGCAAAACAGGCACACCTGCGATTAATGGCCCTAGAATAATAGCGAGCAATGTTCCTAAAATATATCCTCCAATTCCCCCTAAAACCCCTAAAACAAGTGCTTTCAAAAAAAAGACTTTCAATACAATCTTTGAATTGGCTCCCAATGCCATAAGAGTGCCAATTTCTTTTCGCCTTTCATAGACATTATTGTACATGTCGTTCGCAATGCTGACTCCCCCAATAGCCACAATAATCACAAGAAACAATGTAGATAAGCTTCTCATTAATTGATTCATGCGCATTTGTGTATCGACAATTTGAGAGATGGTCACCACTTTAGCATCAGGCAGCAACGTATTAATTTTAGCGACTAATCCTTTTGAAATTTGCTCACAGCAACCCACAACTTCAATGGCATTCACAATGCCTTCTTTATTGGTTAAATCTTGTACCGTATGTAAATGAGCAAAAACGCGCGAATCATCAATAGTTCCTGTTTGAGGAAGAATCGCAGAAACTGTAAAAGGCTGATCTAGCATCGCAATTTCATGCCCTTCTTGCAGTTGGAGCTTTTGAGCTACGTCAGAACCCACCAAAATCTCATGAGAATCTAGTGTTTCGATGACTCTTTTCCTCACCAGTGTTTCTTTAGGGGGTTGATTAGTCAATCCAAAAATATCTTGCACATTCCCACAACTTTTAGGTCTAGAAAAGATGCCTGCTCCTTGCCAACATGCTTTACCTTGAAATTCATTCTTAGGTAAGATGCCTGTCAAGGTGACTTGATGCTCTCCGATTTTTACAGGCATCGATAGCTTCGGCGAAAGATTATCTAATCCTTCCAAATTAGACGTGGTTAATATCGTGACATATTCTTCCGGAATCTCTCCTGAATGTAAATCAGCGCTGTAGTAATCAACAAGCATGGTTGTAGAAGGCAAAATCAACACGTTCGCACCCAAAGCATCGAGTTCTTTGGCAACAGCTTTCTCTGAATAGACCGCAATGCTATGAATGGTCACAATGACAGCTATCCCCAAGATAATGGCAAGACCACTTGTCATCAATTTGTGTTTGCGCTGCAAAAGCTCACGCCACACTAAAGTTTTCCATTGCATATTCACCTCCCTACTTACATTTATTACCACCACAACAGCCACCAGGACAACAACCACCGGGACAACAGCCACCAGGACAGCAACTAGACATGGCTTTTTGGAGATCAGACACAAAACGTTCTTTATTTGTGGCACCTTGATACTGAGCGATTGTATCTGCCGGAGGGGCAATAAACACAGTGATCGCTTGCGAAGATTGACGATTGACAGCCAGTTGATCTAAAAACTTTTGTTCTTGCGCATCTGAGGGATCCATCATGACAATTTCAGTTGCACTTGAAAAACGAGGATCTGCTTTAAAACTTTTGACGCCCTGTAAAGCTGCTTCGTTCTGGGTCGTGTGATTATTCTGTAAACATAAAAACACCAATTTTTTTGCTTGCAAAGCTTTTAAGCAATTGGCCATTCCAGGACTCGTAAAAGCTGCCATCAACTGTACTTCAGTCAAAGTCGCTGCTGGAAAACCTCCTACAACTGCTCCATTAGGAGCCAACACCAGCGTAAAAGGCATGGGAGTACGTTTTAACTCAAATTGCTCAACAAGTTGTTTTTCTGCAGGATCATTCACTTGAATTTTAATAAAACGCGCTTGTTCTCCCAATTTTTGCATCGTTTGATCAAAAATCTTCTGCACACGTTGCATGCGCTCATTTTGATCTTTATAAAAGAAAATAAATAAATGTTTATTTTCTTGAGCGGCATTCTGCATCGCTTTCATGCCATGTCCCGTTTGAGCATATAAGTGAGGAGAAATCAACAGTAAGACCATTCCCAACAGCATCCATCTTAATAAGCGCATAGTTATCCTTATGGTTCTTTGGTTTGATAAACTTTTGCTTTCATTTTGCTTACCTCTTCTCCTATCGCTTTTAATCTTTGTAGATCCTCTTTAAAAATAGGATAGTCGTGACTACAGTCCTGTAAACATTTGAGGTTACTCGTAAGTTCCGGAGATTGACTATTCGTTAAAGCATAAAACACCCGATTTTCAAAGCGTGTCGCTTCTACCATTTCGCGCTCTTTTAGATAAGCGAGATGTTTCGAAATCTTCACTTGAGTCAATTGTAAAACATGTTGTAAATGAGACACTCCTAAAGGAGTCCGGGAAAGCAAATTGAGAATTCTCAGACGTGTTTCATCACAGAAACATTCATATACTTGCAACAACTTCATAGCAGACCCTTTCTATAATGATGCGACTTTACCTTTATCTATATTCTTTTAAAGGAATATACGTCAACAAGTATATGCTTTGTCGGTTGAATTTTTGAATTTGAAGGTGTAAAAGCTTGGGAAAAATAATTAAAAGGACAAATGATCTTAAGAGGCAGAAACGACCGTCAAAAAGGACTAAGCCGTTAAAGTTATTCGTCTTTAAATTTAAAGAGAAGAGGCGCGATTTTTGGCTTGTTCCATCGCAATTTGATTCACATGATTAAGTGTTCTAATTCCTGAAGCTCCTTCAATTGCTTTGACCGCTATATCTTGTACTTGCTTTGTAGCATCTTCCAATCTAGTTTGCAAAAGTTGAATTTGAGTTTGCTGCTTCACAATTGTTTCTTCTAAAGTTTTTACTTTTAAATCTGAAATTTTTCTTTCTAATTCGCTATCACGCTCAAGCAAGATTTTTTCTTGCATTAAGCGTTGTTCTGTTTGCTTGATAGCATCATTAACCGCTTTATCTAACTCTTTTTTCAATCGATTAGGATAATCCACAGCCTCTTTTCGCAATTGAGCTAATTCTTCTTGCGATTTAAGAGCTGTTTCACGCTCTTTCCAACTCTTATCTAACGCTTCTTGCTGTTCACGATTTTTTTCTCTAGCTGCCGCCTTTCTTCTTCATATTTATCTTGCTCTTTTTTGCGCTCTAAATTCTTTTTATACTCATATTCTTCCATTTCGCGCTGACGATTCTTCTTTAGCAAATCTTCTGCTTCTTTCATTTCTCTTGTTTTACGCTCTTGTTCTTCTTCCCATTGTGAGCGCGATTGCTCCATTTCTTCTTCTAGTGCAGTTTGCTTAGCTTGATAGTCTTCTATTAATTGATCTAAAGCTAAAAGACTCACATCTATTTTATGCAAACGTTCTAATTCTTGCTGTTCAATTCTAATAGCTTCTCTTAATTTAGATAGCATGCTCACTTCTGCAATCATTTTCTCCGATAGGTCAGAAAGACTTCTAGAAATTTCTAGATTTAAATGAGAAAGTTTCTGCGCAATACTATCTACACCCACTTCATTCACAGCTTTTTTTACTTCTTGCTCATGCAATTTCATTAATTCATTTTGCTTGGCACTTGTTGCAACTGTGGAAGCTGCCTCTTGTTGCATCGCTTCGAATTCTTCTTGAATTTCTGCTTTTGTACGTCTACCCCACTTAGGGGCTGTTGTAGACTTAGCGACTATATCAATATCTCCTCTTATGATGTATGTTTAGCTAATAATTCTTTTAGTTTAGGAATCAATGTATGCTTGCGCTTATTCTCTTGAAGAAGCATGTGCATATATTTAGTCCATGAAGAAATCAATTTAGCATGTGTAGCAGCAGTATAAGCATGCTCCAACCAAATCATGACTTGATCATAAGATTGACTTTCTCGTTGAATAGATTGGTTAGCTGCTTCTTGACATTTCGACAAAGCCCATAGAGGTCGTTTAGTGAGTGCCTCATCAATTAAGACATCCGGAATATAAACTAACCTGTCAGCTAATTGAATAGCGGCATCTAGCATGTCTTCATGCAACAAAATTTTAATTGCATTGCTTGAAACATGAAAAGAAGAAGGAGTCTGTATTTGTTGTAAAAGATCATTTTTAATAAATAACCAACGATTTCCTGCTCCTTTTCGTAAAGCGATATAATCTTCATAAGATGGAGAATAAGAAAAAAGAAGTGTGCCGGCTTTTACACCCGCATCGAGCTGTTTCAATTCAAAAGCTAAATCTCTTGTCCATCTTAATAAAGTATTTGAGTAATGACTATCTTGCTTTTCCTGCGAAAAAAGACGGGGAGAATAATATCTAAAGCCAATTGAGATTGTTTATGATCATATAATTGCTTTGAGAGTTCAGTCAGAGAATGAGGATCTCGAATATTGTCTTTGATAAATTCTTGAGCTTCTAGATAACGCTTTGCTTCTATGAGCGTACTTGCATACTCATCATCTAAGATGGCTAAATGAGTTAAGCATAGGCATTTTTCGAAATCTTTTCGTCGTTTTAAAACACGAAAAGCTGCTATCGCTATTTTTTCATAGACTTCCTCATTTTCTATTCCTTCTTCATCAAAATCAGATTGATTGTTGAGAACTGCTTTCAATAAAGGATAATCCCAACCAACTTGCATCGCTTCGAGAGCCGCAGCAAAGTTTCCTTCCTCACACTCTTGATTCCAGTTAGATACACTCTTCAACCATTCTTTCTTTTCTTTAGGTTCAAATGAAGCCATCAGAATAGCTTCTATACAATAGTTTTCCAGTTTTTCAAGCAGGTCAAAGTAAGCATCCTCTACACCATAATCCATAAATGTGTATGCCTCCTCTAATAGAGGCTCCACGATTGCTTTTATCACTTCAAGAGCATTACGTCCGTCTTCAGCTTCTAAAAAAGGCTCAACTTGTCGACTTAACATTTCAATATCTTCTACAAGATAGTCTAAGTCATCACCATCCCAATGGTTGAATTCTTGATGCAATAAGTAGTTGATTTTTCGCTTGATCGCTTGTGTATTGACAACATGTGTTTTTGCTGTCTGTGGTCTAACAAGAGCAAGTTGTATATCATCTAAAAGATGAGGATGCTGCTCAAGTAGCTTAAAAATCATAGACCGCAAAGCGTCCGCATCTAGAGGTTGCAATATTTCTTTTAAAACAGATTCTGAATTTTGTATTCCTTCACGAATAAATTTAAGTAATACCGCAATGATATGCTTACAAGGAATAAAATCAGAAGGGCATGAGCAATTCCCCTCCTTCCATTCTTCCTCTTTTAATACAATTTTCACTTGGTAAGGTTCCGGCATACTCCCTTGTACCTTCGCATACAAAGTACTTCCCATTAATCTTAAATCATAGACAGCGGAAATATATTCCTCGGCTTTCGCCAAGGTGTTAAAACCACAACAGGATTTGATCATAGATTCGTTAAGTTTAAAAGGAGAGATCTGAACCATTTTAATACCTACCTATTTTTAGTTACATCAGTGTACTTACTTGCTTGGCATTTTAATGACGCAAAAGGAATTGACTGAATTGATTGCCCATATGCAGAATGGGACGACTTGTCAAGGTGTTAAAAAGGACCATCAAGCGCATTTTGGCATCTGTTAACCAATAAGTATTTTGATCAACAGGCGCGGGGGCTTCAGGTAATCGAGTCGCTTTTTTATACATCCAATAGGTGGCTAAGTAAGTTGTTTGCAACAATGCTGGAAGAGCACATAGCACCGCTACTCGGCTCGCGACATGACGTGGATGTCCGGGATTAATGGCATAAATGGTATTGGGTCCAAATACGCGCTCTAGTTGCTCTGTCGTCCATATGCTTCCCACTACTTTAGAAATAATGGCAGCTCCAAGACGCGAAGTAGCCGCACTCAAAATTAAAGATAGCTTTGAGCACATGATAGCCACTTTCTGTGCGGTCTGCACCCATTGAGGAGCTTGTGTATCCACTTCAGTAGAAATCGCACGCCCTCTTAAGATTTGATAAATATCGTAGATTTCAATTAAGCCAAATATAAAGGTCGCCACGCTTGCTACATTTTTAACCCCCTCTTTGACAAGAGGTTGATTTAAAAAATTGACTGTAGTGTGTAAGGCAGATTTAATACTTTCAACTGTCATTGTAGCTCCTAAATAGCTCCTAAAAGAATAAAATGCCTAGATCTTAACATGTTGCTTTACATAATGGACAGAATATTCTATTTCATTTTATTATTGACTAATTGTAAACAAATTTACATAATGTAAATAAAAAGAAGGTTTTTCATGAGTGCTGTTCCCCTCTTTCAACGTTATATTCAAATAGCTGAAGTATTGGGACAGATGTTTCCTTCGATTTTAGAAGTCGTCGTTCATGACTTTAGTGATTTGGATCATTCGGTTATTTTCATTGTAAATGGACATATTTCCGGTCGTGAAGTAGGAGCGGGTGCTTCGGAGCTGGGATTACGACGGTTGTTAAAAAATGAAAATATTCCGGATGTATTGATCAATTATACCAATGTCAATCCACGTGGCAATCGTTTGAAATCTTCTTCTCTAGCCATTCGGGATGATAAAGGGCAGATGATTGGAGCTTTTTGCTTAAACTTTGATATTTCAGCTTTTGAGCATTTTCAAAGCTTTTTGTCACTTCTTATGCGTAGTGAATTACTTTCAACAGTTGGCGAAGGAGAACTCGCTCCCGTTAGCACAGTGGAAGAAGAAATTCAGTTACTCGTGCAAGATTATTTGATTCAACAACATCTTGTCTTTTCACAACTTACTTATGCTGACAAACAAGCTATCGTGGCTTATCTAGATCAAAAGAAATGCTTTAGACAAAGAGGAGCCGTCATAGCAGTGGCGACCGTTTTGCAATTGACGCGTCAATCCATTTACAATTATTTAAATAAGGAAAAATCTTCATGAATTTGGCCTTACCTGATATTCAGCAAGCGTTAGTGAGAATACAAGAACATTTACAACCTACTCCTCTTGTGCTTTGTGATAAGTTGAAGAAAGAGTTAAATTTCCCGGGCAATATCTTTGTTAAATGCGAAAATGAGCAGCCAACTGGTACTTTTAAAGTTCGTGGAGCCTTCAATGCTATCATGCAATTATCGTCTGAAGAAAGAGAAAAAGGGGTTGTCACACGCTCGAGTGGCAATTTTGCCCAAGCAGTGGCTTTTGCAGCTGAAAAACTTCATCTGGCGGCGACGATTATCATGCCTAGTAATGCACCTAAAATAAAAGTGGAAGGCACAGAGAAATTTCACCCAATAATCTTATTCTCTGGAGAAAAGCACGAAGAAGGTGAAGCCATCGTGAAGCAACTAGTAGAGAAAAAAGGTTACATTCCTTTGCATCCCTATAATAACTACCGCACCATGGCAGGGCAAGGAACAGCAGCTCTGGAAATTCTTACACAATTATCTAAAGTAGATCATTTTTTCTGCCCTATTGGTGGCGGAGGCTTATTAAGTGGTTGTAGCACTGTTTTCAAAGAAAGCGGTTCGGATGCCATTATACATGGCGTAGAGCCAGCTGGAGCAGGCGATTACTATGCCTCTCGACAATCAGGTCAAAGAGAATGTTGGGAACATGTCAATACTATTGCAGATGGCTTGCGTGCTTCATCTGTTGGCGAACTAAATTATCCCATTCTTAATAAGTATGTGGATGAAGTGTCTGTAGTGACAGACGAAGAAATCAAAAAAGCCATGAAGTGGCTATATGAGAAAATGAATATGGTTGTAGAACCATCAGGAGCCGTTTCTTTAGCAGGATTCCTAAACAAATATCAGGAATTGAAAGGCAATGTAGTGATTTTGATTAGTGGCCAAAATGTCGATCCGGAAAGCTTTGAAAAATGGGTTAATTTATCCAATTCGTAAGTAAATGGATGTAACTACTCAGAGAGTTGTCAAAAGTTCAACGCAGAGGCGCAAGAGGCGCGGAGGCGCAGAGAAGAACAAGATAGATTCAAAATAGAAAATTTGAGTTTTCATGTAACTTTCCTAGCTTTACTATCATTTTCTTGTTTTCCTTTGCGTCTCCGCGCCTCTTGCGCCTCTGCGTTGAACTTTTGACGACTCTCTGAGTAGTTACAAATGGATATATAAAGCATTTACACATATTAGATTTAGCGTATACAATTAATTAAATTATTCTCAGGAGAACAACATGTTTAAAATCGTATTAATGAGTTTTTGTTTAATTTCTACTTGTTTATTTGCTAGTGAAAATTCATCCAATGAAAATCCTTCACAGCGTGGTCGTTATCAATTTAAACTCAATAACGATGGGTTTTATGCTAACATTTATCTATTAGATACAGAAACAGGAAGAATGTGGGTAACTCATAAACCGTTCTATAATTTATGGACAAATATCCACTCATTAATTCTTGCTTCAATGATACTTAAGTCAACAAGTTTTAGCTTGTTTCTAGTAGATGTATCTCCACAAGCGTAAATTTCCGAGGAACTCTCGGTATATAATTGTTATTCA
>JASBUW010000179.1 GCA_030147755.1 Parachlamydiaceae bacterium | reverse complement strand
CAAAGGCGCGAAGAAAAGCAAAAAAGTGATCATAAACAACCTTATCTTCCTTCGTGCCTTTGCGCCTCTTGCGCCTCTGCGTTAAACTTTTGGCGATTATCTAAATAGTTACCCACCTAGTTATCCACTTTTTACAGACATTCATAGGAAAGGTGTTCAAACATGGACGAGATGCTAGAAAATTTATGGATTTGTCCCTTGTGTTCAGCAGAACACGCGACACCGGTTGTGACTTGTTACCGGTGTGAATGTCAGCTGCTGCTATTGAATAAAATCAAATTGACAGCTTATCGCTTACGTTTAGCGGGTTATGTAGACTTGAGCTTAAAATTTTATGATAAAGATTTAGAAATTAGTTAAAAGGAAACGTCATGCCTTGGTTAGGAAGTGTAGGAAGTCTTTGTTCTAATGCTTGTCAGTGGGGAACAGACGCGGTACAAAACGTTTCTCATGGGATTTCTTCTGGGATCTCCTCAATGGGACATCATCTGCGTTTTAATTGTTTGACAAGAACTGTTTTGCAAAAACCTTTAAGAGCCTTTGTGTTTACGGCCAGTACAGCTTCTATTGTGGCGAGCAGCATTTTTTTAAACCGTGCGATGCAAGAAGAAGAGCCGGATCCTACAGTCTTGACTGCTTATAGTTTGAATCTGGGTTTATCTACGCGTCTTCTTTTAGAAAGTCTTTTTCCATCTGTCCATGGAACTCGTATGAGAGTTGTACAAGATAAGCTAGCGGGATGGGCATTTGCAACGTATGAAACCATGCTCCAATTGATGGATAATTTTCCTGCGGCTGAGCAGCAACTCCTCAATACTTTGATTGCCATCATTGGCTATCATGCAGCTGGAGATACACTGACTTTATGGTATTCTCAGGGTCAGCCTCTTTTAGAGCATTATCGTCGCTCTGGTTACGCAAATTTAGAGGAAATGGATATTAATGACGATTTACATCATCCGGAGCAAGTCGTCTCACATTTGTTGCAACCTGATTATGACCGTCTTAAGCAGATATGTGTGTTAAATACAGCCATCGGTGTAGCAGGAGCGGCAAGTGTCCTTTTTGGAGAATTTAATCTAGCTCAGCGGGCAAGCCTAACTCCTTTTTTTCAAGCTGTAGGCTATTTTTTAATTGGACAAGGAGGCGGTTACCTGAGTATGGAAGGATTGAGGCATTGGTTAAAAAAAATGGAGCAATCGGAGCCTGATTCTTTTAAAATTAAAGCCTTACATAAATTTTTTGACTTTACTCCTGCTTTGGCAGTAGAGATCATTTCAGCCATTTCCTCTTCGCATCCAGGCGTATTTGCGGTTGTGGGATGGTTGTATGGGATGCGTCACAATGAAACTTTAAGACGCTTTCAAATTTTAACTCCTGAAGCCTATCGAGAAAAAATTGAGCAAAATCAAATCTTTAACGAGCAAGAAGGGCGGAGAGTCAAAACATTAGCTAATAGAATAAATGAATGGGCCACATTAGGATTCTTTGCTGCTTTCACAGGATGGTTTGTCTATGGTGCATATGGGAATATTCCAAAAGAAAAAGTGACTTTGAGCTTATTTATTGCTTCGACTTTACTATCTGCATTAGGGGCAAAGGTAGCGGATGCCTATTTTCAACCGGGTCAAAACGGACGAGCATTTAATCAATTGAATTATACGTTATTTGACAACTCCTTATTTATATCGGTCGCTTATATGTTTATGAAAGAAATGACAGCAATTAGCGATCAAGCGATTAATCAAGATACAGGTGTGCTATTGGTTTTTGGAAATATGGGTGTGTGTTTATTTGGTATTGCCTTAGGAAGTGAGTTGATAGGTAATCTCCGATTGGTACTAGAGCCTTATAAATTAACGGGTCCTAGCTTTCATATGTTAAGCTTGCAAGCTTTGATCAAGCGTAATAAATAGCAAAAAATAAAATATTTTTTATGGACAAATGATGTGTAAGGTAGTAAAAGAACATAATTACCATTCAATACGTGAAGGAGTCGTTCATTTTAACAACTTTAATGTAGGAGTGATAAGTTATGAAACATACATTTTTGATTTGGACTTTAAGCTTCTGTTTTTTAAGTACTACTTTATTTGCTGCAAACATGTTTCCTTCCCGTCAAAAAGTGCAAACACCTCCCAAAGTCAAAGACCAAGCGGATGCTAACTTTAGCTGGAATTTTGGACCAGGGAATGGCCAATAATTCAAAAAATACATGAATTCTATTAGAGCAAAGCGCAAGCGCGTTTTGCTCTTGTTTGTTAGCCTCTAAATGCAACAACAGAGCAATGATCCATTTTACCGGGTGCATAAGATTCCCCAGCTCTAGAATCTTCTTCCATGGGTTTTCTTTTGCTTTCTGTGGCTTGATGGCAGTACGAAGTGATATATTCACAGATTTCATCAGATGTTTGTTTTCCTTGTTCTATCGCTTCACGTACGAGTCTGCTTAACGTTTGCTTTTGATAAGCGTTTTTAAGTTGTTGATATTTATCTGCATCTTTGTCTTTTAAATCTTTCCATGTGGTATTTTCTTCAAGGGTTTCATCACACTGATGAGGGGTTTTCATCAAGACTTCAGGATCGAAATTGTCATGCACACCATCTGACATATTGAATACAATATAGTCCTTCTCGGGTAATGGGCAACACGAAATCGATAAATTTCTTAAATCGGGATCGTGAATATTTTCTGATTTACCGTTATTTCCGCGGTAAGGCCCTAAACGTCCTCCCGGATCCTTAATATCATGATTATTATGTTGGCGATCTGCTACATCTTCAACCGCATAATTTCCGCTGAGATGCACGAGGAAGGCTTTGCTATCTCCTAGTCCAACAGTCATGAGATGTTTTTTTTGTTCGGCATCTTGAAATGCGAAGCAAATGTTAATCGTTGTTGTACCGGATTCGTCTGCGATGCCCCTCCCTTTCAACATATTGTCATGCGCATAGGCTAAAGAGCGCACAAGAATACAGGCAAGCTCTTGTGCTGTTTTTAACGAATAAAGCGGATGATTTAAACTCTGATGAAGATAAGTCACGACACCAACTACTGCGCGCTGAGCGGCTTCTCTCGAACGACTTCCTGTTCCACATCCATCTGCTAAAATAGAGAATATAAAGGCAGAGTCTTGTTCAGCGTAAAACATATCACAATTAATCACTCCACCACGAAAAGTGACGGGATAATTATTAACACATGCACCTCCGATGAGTGGTTGAGAAGGAGATTCAATAGGTTTGAAACGCCGTAATTGTTGATAATCGGGATCGTTTTGTACTGATAGAGACAATTTTTCATAGATAGCCGATTCTTCATATAAAGTTTTAGCGTCACTAATGTGTAATTTAAAAGGGGGATCTTGTTGAAGCATAAGCTGATCCAAGGGTTCGCAAGTGGACAACAGAAGCTGTTTGAAGTCTAAATTTTCAAAAGAATCCGTTTGTAGATGGGGAGGAGCCAGTCGTTCTTCAATGCCTAAGAAGGTTGAGATGTGTCCATGGGGGATAGAATGAAGTTGAGACTCATAATGCCGACTCTTGAGCTTAAGCAACTGCCAACGCAAGAAATTTTCTAAATTGTCATGGTTCAAGAAGTTCATGAGCTTACAAGAATAGAACACTTCCTCCTGATTTTTGAATTTAAACGTCAATTCATTCACACGCAAAAAATGTTCTTTTATTGCATTCACTCCGTTTAAGAGTTTCTTCAAATCTTGCCCCATTTTTTGTGAGGTTAGAGCAGACTCTTCTAATTCTTTTCTTGCTTCTTTGATTTCATCTAAAGAATTACACTTGCGGCCATTGACTTGATAGATATCTTTATTAGTCCCAATTGGAATTTTTTTTCTTGCTGTAGTCAAATCCATATTTCCTTTATCTTCTAGCAGTTGAGCTGCTGCTAAAGGGGTTAAGCCTTGTGGATCTGCTCGTGTAGGATCGGCCCCTTTTAACAACAACCAAAGTACGACAGGAGTTTGGTGGCATTGTACGGCTGTTACTAAAGGAGTTGTTCCGTTTTTGAGAGGTTGATTGACATCCCATCCTCGCGTATAAAGTTGCCTAGCTAACAATAAGCCTCTTGTTTTAATAACATGCTCTTTTAGATCTTCTAAATCTGATTGAACCAGTTTGTCTAATAATTGAGTTTGAGAACGAGATGGTGCTAAAGAGGAGGGAATTTCAATCTGATATTGATCTAAATAACTAGAAATCTCATCTTCACCAGGCTCAAAATCGCGATTAAGATAAGGTGTAAAAGAGACACTCACTGTTTCTTCAACATCTTCACTTAAAGGTAATTTAAGTAAATCTGAAATTTCAAAAGCTTCGTTTGTGGTTCTTAACCGTTGAATCAGAATATTTAATTCATGTGCCCATGCTGTGTTTTCTATGCGATAGAAAGCGGGCGTTTCAAAAGGGGGTGGTATAAGAGACAGCCCATTTGCTGTGCAATAAACGTTACCCTGTCCTGCTAACCATTCTACTGAATATGAAGAAGCAGAGGGATCTTTAGACCAATCCTGTGTGTGTTGTAGTAAGTCGGCTTGTGCTTGTCGTGTTTGAATTTTTAATGCTTTGACGAATTTGAATAAACTTAAAAGATCTGCTTTTTTAAGTGAAGGATCAGCTAAAGCGGCTTTATAATCAACAGTCAGTTGATCGTTATAAAATTTTAAACAAAAATCTAATTCTTCCTGTGTGGTTGTCAACCGATCTAGAAATTCATGCAGATTCAGCTTTCTTTCAATTTGATCTAGCTTGGCTTGCTCGTTTGGCATGAGGTACTTATGTTGAACTTTCAAAGCTTTCAATTCACTTAATTCTTTTTCTAATCGTGCAATTTCTTGAGGATTTTGAATATCAGCTATATCTTCTCCCAATGTTAACAGCATTTTTCCTAATAAAGGGTGGAGTTTTGGACGTAGTTTTGAAAAAGGAAGTTCGAGAGGAATACGAATTTCTCGGCTTTGTAATCGGTAAAAAGATTGCCATAGAACAATAGAAAAAACAGGATGTCGTTGACCATTGGATTCAGACAATTTCCATTCCATCATATAACCGATACTATGCCATTCTCCTGCATGAATATTACCATTCATGGTGGCATCAGCGTAATAATAGATTCTATTTTGTCGAGCTGCGGGAAAATTTTTACCTGCACACTTAAATAAATCTTCTGCTTGTGCGCATAAGTTTTCTTGAAAAGGTAAAGCGGGTAAAACAGCAGAGGTGATGGCTGATTTAATGGGTCCGATATAATTGATTAAATTTGAGAGATGTCCTTTTTTTGCATGGGGGAAATTAAAATAGTACATAGCACTTAGCAAGAGGTGTTGATTGTCAATTTTCGTGAAATCATCGCATTGTGTAACCCAAGCAGGATGAATGAACAAGTTTTTGAAATGTTTTAAATTTGAAGATGTTTTTAATTTTTGTAAGTCGTCCATGAGTTTGCTAAGACAAGTGGATTTATCATTAAATTCATCTGGAAAGAAAGGACAATACCATACAAGCATGAGATAGGTGATTAAAGGTACAGGTCCTTGAATTAAATGTTCCACACGTTGCAAAAACTGCACTTGCACATCCATGAGGTGCTCAAGAGGAAAAGGCTGTTGCTGAAGGCATTGACGCAAGCCTTCACAATCTATCCATGTTTTGGACTTGGCTTCATAAGCTTTATATAAAACTTGCTCTCTAGCTGCTTGTATGGTAGATGTCTGTGCTTTGACGGGTAAACAACTCCCGAATGTAAGCCAGCTGTCCACACACAGTTCTCGATGCTCTACTGAGGTTCTTTGAATGGAGGTAAATATCACAGTTTGAGTTCTTGAGCTAAAACTGAGATAATGATTCCAGTAAATGAAGCATAAAGTGGCATGTAAAAAAGAATAGGCCGGTGTTGTTTTTGAGACATGAGTATTCAGGAGTGTAAGTCCTTCTGAGAAAGATTGAGAAAACAGGCCTACAACAACCGGTTCGGGTAAAGTGCTCTCGAACAAGATGAGTTGTTCATCTAAACCCAGTTTTTTTTGTGACTGGGGATAAAGCTGAAGCCATTGATGCACGCATAAGCGTACTCGTTTAAATTGTTCAAGAGGTAATGTCGAATACAATTCGATTAAATCTTTGCAACAAATAGAAGGCAAATGGGAGCGCACATACAGCTCCCAAACCAAACATCTAAAAAAGTCTTGAGGAGCAAGATCTGTTCTCGCTAGTGTGGATAAAGACTGGTGTGAATCTGAGGGAAGTCGTTGGAGTAATTCTTCTAAGCCGGCTAAGGTTCTTTCAACCCCGGAAGTGTTTAATTGAGCAAAATAATCTATTAACAGAGCTTGTTGAGCAGGTTTAATTTCCATTGTAAAGCGATGTTTTAAAAAGAAGAGAGCGAGAAAAGCATATGCATAGTGAGCGGTAATGGGATCGACAGACTTAAGTAAATTGCCATAGATTTTAAAAAGTCGGGCAAGAGCGGGTTGCTGAGGAATGTGATGATAGGATTCTGTCATCATTTCGAGCAAATGATAGTCAAAATCATGTGGAGTGCGATGGAGAGCTTTAAATGCATAGACAACGAATAGTAGATGGATTCTTTCCGGTTCTTTTGAGTAGAATAAATCTTTGAGTGCCTGATAAGCAGTTGGGGAAAGAGAAAATTCTTCTTGAAGATAAGTTAACGATTTTTGAATAAGGTAATCTTGAAAAGAAGGAGTCTTTTGTTCAGGGAAAACTTGTTCAGCTTGCTGAGATTCTGCAGGGACTGGTAATTTCCTTCTCAGGCTAACGTGAGGAGAATTTGAAAGAGTATTTAAGTAAGTTTGATCAACAATTAAATGAGTGAGTTTAAATTTTTTAAAAAGAGAGGTAACTTTTGCCATTTGATCATATTTTTTTCCCCAGGCTAATATTTCATCTATCCAAGAATTTAAGACAGGAAAACCCGCAAAAGCCGCTAGTTTGAGCAAACATTCTTCCCTTCTTAGGTTTTTCTCACTTTCTGTTAAATGTTCTTCTTCTGCTTGTAAATTTACATTTGCTTCCTGACGAGGTAAAGTAAACTGAAAAGGTAAATAGATGCCTGGTTGAGCAGGGGTTAAGTATTTATAGATATCGGCAATGGCTTGAGAAGATCTGGCATTCAACGAATCTAGGCATTGCTTGACATAGGGAATACACTCTAGATTTAATAAACTGACCAATGATTTTGGCATGGGCCAGGCGATGACTCCAAGGACCAATCCTCGACGAAGATATTCGTCCGGTTTAATTGGATCTGCTGCGTGGTTAAGGCCCCAAGAAAAGTTGCTATAATGCTTAGCAGGTAACCAAGTGAATTTATGATCGCTCGCAAGTTTAGCATGAGAAGGATCTAGCATTGCTGCAGAATGTAGTATGGCTACAACATCATCAAAAATTGATTTAAGTTTTTGAGGATAATTTTCGAGAATATCTGTAGTTGTCTTTACCGTTTGTGTGTTTTTTTCTTGTTCAGTTTGAGTTTGCCCCTGCGGATCTTGCGGTTGCTTGGCTTGCTCGATTTTAGCTTGAGCCTTTTTAGCTCGCTCAATTTTAGCTTGAACTTTCGGATCTTGTAATTTCTTGGCTTGCTCAATTTTAGCTTGAACAATCTGGAACGATAGATAACCAAAAACCTGAATTAAAATTCCCGTAATTCTTTCATCTTGATTTTCTCGCACATTTTGGTACAACTGGTGAATAGAGATTTGATCATTTCTAGTTTGATCAAAAAACTGAGTTAAAAGTTTGTAGTCATTAGGGTCGTCTCCTTTAATAGCATGGACTAGTGCTTGCAAAAATTGCATCTATCACCTCCTTAAACCAAGTTGGGTTTGCCTGAAAGGTCATACAAGATTTCTCTAAGTAAGAAAATTTGGGCTAAAGCAGAGGTTAAGGTGCGCTCTCTATAATCTTTGGTTTGATTGATCCCGAAAAAGATTCCTAATAGTCCAAGAGCAAATACACTGCATGCATAGTTAAATTGAGATGTTTCTCCATTAATCGCTTGGCTACTAATTTGAACCAACTGAACAAGGCATTGATAAAAACCAATTAAAAATAAAGGATTAGTCAAGATACGATAACACGCTTCATTAAAGATAGGGCGATTTGCACCTGGTATGAAGAAGTAATCGAGTAGACGACTGACGATTGTAGATAAAGTGAAACTTCCTAAGAAGGTGCTCAAAGCTATCGTAGCAGGACCATTGGGCTCATTTCCTGTTGCTCCTGCCTCTATCAGTACTCCACGCATAAACCAAGCGAACCAACCCACAGTAAAAGTAAATGTTGTGGCTTGGTTAATGCGCACAGCTAGATTTGGTTTGGCTTCAACTGGGTTAAGGGGGTCATTTAAATTGGGTTTGCCCTTAAAAAAGGGAAAAAAAGTCTCAGTAGTGGCTTTTGTCATGCGCCCTAATAGGCTACGTTGCTCCCTATAATAACCACTATTGATGGCTCTCCACTTATCAGGTTGACGAGCAATTAATTCCTCAGTAGTCATCGTTTGAATTTTTTCTTTAGCAATACGGCCATTGGAACCTAAACCTAAACCTGCGGCACCGAAAACTAGTGCGACAGCCCAAGGTTTATCAGCTACTAACCCCGGTAATAAGCAAACGATTTCTGTTCCGAAACGTTGAATGGCTTTGCTCACAATGCGCATCGTTTTTGCTTGCCAAGGCAAGCTATTACCGGCTCCTCCCATTAAACTAACCATTTCTCGGTTAGGATCTTGTAAACTTTTTTCAAGCTCTCTCCATTTTTCAATACCATAATGTGTAAGCCTGTTTCCTATGCCTTTACCTACTAAGAAAGATCCCAAATAAGTGAGAAATAAATCGACTTCTTCTGCAGCGCCTTCATGTTTGTAATGCGCACCATAAATTTGACCTATTGCGATCATTCCTATTCCACCTAGGCTTGTTAAGCCATCGAGGATCAATTGACCTTTAGAATTATAATCAGGGCTAACTAAATGAGTTAAAATAGGTTTATCTTGATCAAGCTGAGTCGAATGGTGACTGCGATCTAATTTGAAAAAAGCAGGAATTTGTCCAGCTATAATAAAAGCACACCACGCTTGTATAAGTCCTGTCAGAGCTAAAATTTTCGTTGTACTCTCATGACTCACATTTGCTCTGGCTTGCAATAACAGTTGGTAGCCTTCAAAACCAAAGCGTTCCATCCAATTAAGAAGATGTTCAATTGCACGCAATCCTTTCACTCTAAAAAGAAGCACGTTATTGTCAACCAAGAGGCGTGCTAGAGCCGCCATAGAAATTTGATGAAAGGCAATCCTTTGAGGATTGGGTTGATCTGATGTATAAGCATAATAAGCGAAATAAGCATTGGCCACCATCGCAATGAGGATGACTTGATTGCCGGTAAATCCTATACAAAAGCGTGTGTTGGAAGGAAAAGGATTAGGCACTTCAAAATCAAAAAAAGAAGCTACGCGCTGAGTAATGGGTCCGCATAGACGAGTGGTTGGCGCAGTCATACTGGATAAAACTCCCTATCAATTGTTAGTGATGATCAAGATAATTGTTTTGTTCTACAGGAAACAACCATCTCTTTTCAATAGATTTTCCTAATTCAATTATTTAAATTATTTATTTGATAATTTATTAAGATGGTTATGTATTATCAGACCTAAAAAATAATAAGTGTCCATTTTTATAGAGAGGATTGAAATAGAAGATGATGATTTAAATCATTCATTTTTAGGTGGTTGATAAATATTAAAAAATATTTTTGAAAAAAAGAGGGGAAGTGTGGTACTAAGAAGATAAAGTCAAGTTAGCTGAGGTTATCTACCGATGTGGGGGGTATTTTAAAAGTGCTAATAGCTTAGATTAGCTTATTTTTTGCTGTGTTCTGTGTGTCTTTGTGGTTATTTATTAAGTTTTACCACAGAGGGCACAGAGAACGCAGAGAAAGAGGAAAGATTATCATCAATCTGAGCTATTAGCGCTTTTTAGGTGCCGCCTGAGCCACTTTTAAGATGTAGGTTTGAGAAAGTGGTTCGCATAGACTTTTATTGTGATGTGACACAAAGCGTTATCGTACTTCACCTTTTTCCCTCTCTCACTTGACGAGTATTCTTTGAAACAATAGACCAGCCATTTTTCGTGCAAGAATGAGTTGCTGAAGTTTGTGCCTAATTTTTTATTCAAAATAAAGAATCCAGCAATTCTAAAGAAAAATATTCAAGAAGTAAAATGTGTTTAAACTTAAACTTTGGGCTTTAAAGTAGCTGTAAAGCTGTTTTTAAGCTCACTTATAAAAGGAGTATTATTATGGATTTAAGCTCAACATCGCCCACATCAACATCTCCATTGTCATTATCAACATTATCAAGAAGCATGCCAGAGGTTCCTGGATCTAGCCTGTCGGGTTCTTTTACAAGTCATAATGGTTTTGCTGTAGGATCATCCTCTGTTGACAGCGTCACTCCAACGGCTCTTAGCGTCATTGGGACTTCTCCTGGAGTAACTCCTCCCTCTTCACCTGAAAAACGGGAAATAGCGCCTAGAGTGAGTGCAACATATCTTGCAAACAATTTTGCAACAATAGAACATTTAAAATCGAGCGCTGGAATGGCTAAGAGTAAAACAGAAGAAAAAGCACGCTTGAAAGAAGAATTTGCAGGACAAGAGCAAAAAAGAAGAGAAAAATTAGAAGAAACACTGCGTCAATTAGAAGAACAAATGCGATTAGCAAAAGAGCAATTTACTAGCGAAACGCAAGTAGCACAAGGGAAATTTGATGAAAAAAGACATCTTATCAATGAGGAAAGACGAAAAGAGTTAAGCGAATGCAAAAAGAAAGAAAAATATATAGATACAATTAATGCGCATTTAATCGAGAGAAGTAAAGTGCTTCTACCGTTTTTGGATATCCAAAGAATATTTGTGCGTGCAGTTAACGAAAACTTTAACAAAGAAATTGCGAAAATGCAAAGTCAAGTAGAGTCAAGATTGACAGAAGCTGTAGAAAATGCAGATGCTCTTCCTAAAGAAATTATGACACGTGTCCAAATCTTAGGAAAACTTTATTATCTTGAACAACAAATGGCTTCCTATCAAAGTTCAAAGGTTTATCTCATGCCGGATTCAGAGCCGCCTACTCTTTTCGCTAAAGAATGCTTGGATAAACGACATCAACAATTGAAAGATGCATTAGCTGACATTCAAGAAGACATAAAAAAGTTATCAGTTGATAACAAATCTCCAGATGTTTTTATAATAAAAAAGCTCATTGAAACTCGTCTATCATCTGCTGAGATAGGTCTCTCACATTTGCAATCTAAAAAATTCACGGAACAAAAAGAATCTCCTAATAAACTAGTAGATAGCATTTTCAAGGGGGAAGATATTCCTACTCTTCAAGGTACACTAAATGATTTTAATCAGTTTGTACAACAATTCCACGCACTACGTGCTTTATTAGATGTAGAAGCTGTCATTCAAACACCACTTTCTAAAGTCATGATTGAGAAACAGGCACAACAGTTAAAAGACTTACAGAAAGTGTGGAATGAAAAATGTAGACAACTTTTAGGTGATATTGATGCGGAAAAGAAACGCGTTAAAGCGGGAAGTCTTCAATTAACGCAGACTCAAGAAGAGCTAAATAAAACTTATGAAGACATGAATAGCACTATTAAAGCGAACAGTAAGAAACAACCAGTAGCTCCAACAGAAAAAAAAGGTGGATTATTTGGTATATTTGGGAAGAGTTCATAATTTTTAGCTTAAATTATGAATATCAAAAAATAACTGAATTTGCTTCATACTAAAGTGTGAAGCAAGTTTAGTTAGTCGAAAATATTCTATCTATTTCTTTTAAATATCCTACCTGTACCCACGTTGGACTAGTTGTTAAAATAGTATCTATTTGTTTTGTCTAATCAGGTCTGTGAGGTTCATAAAAATGAACATGCTAAAAAAATAACTTCAAAAAATATGGAAAAGCGAGTAGAAAGAGACTTTAAATAAGAATTTAAGTATGCAAATCTTTTGCCATCTCCGAGAATATCACTTCAATTGAAAGTCAAGAATGACAAAAAAATACTAGTAAGTTATATAAAGCGGTGGTGGTAGAGAAAAATTTAAGATTTAAAATAATGTTTCTTATACAAAGCTAGCACGTTTGAGTTAGTTGTCATAGCTGTTAGCAAATAAGAATCATGGAGAAGTTAAGTAGAAAATTATCAAAAGGAGTTATAATGAACATTAGTGGTTTCAGTGCAGCTAATTGGTTTAATCAGACTGTAGATACTTCTAGAAAGTATGCAGGCATGATTTACGATCAAACTGCCAATACTATGCATGGCCTTTCTGTGCATATCAGAAATAATCAACTCACATTAGCTGCTTCTGTAACAGCTGTCAGCACAATTGCTATTTGCCTAGCTGAAAGATTAGCACAAATTGCTTATCCTAAACTTCAAAGTCATTTTGATCAAAGACCTTGGCTGGAACAGTCTGTAAAGTGGGGAGTAAAAATTCTAGGAGCTTCAGCTGGAGCAATTTTAATAGATCAAGTTTTGAAATTACAACTTGATCGCCTTTATCTTACTGCTAATGCGGTAGCTGCACTAGCTATTCATTTCCTTGGTCAGAAGTACGTCGTGCAAGCTTGGAATGATTATCGTGCGAAAAATCAAGCGGATAAAGGAGCTGATAAGAAAGAAGAAGATAAAGCTGGCGAAGTCAAAGTAGATGATAAAGCAGGCGAAGTCAAAGTAGATGATAAAGCAGGCGAAGTCAAAGCTGATGATAAAGCTGGCGAAGTGAAAGAAGAAGACAAAGCTGGCGAAGTCAAAGAAGAAGACAAAGCTGGCGAAGTCAAAGAAGAAGACAAAGCTGGCGAAGTCAAAGCTGATGATAAAGCTGGCGAAGTGAAAGAAGAAGATAAAGCTGGCGAAGTGAAAGAAGAAGATAAAGCTGGTGAAGTCAAAGAAGAAGACAAAGCTGGTGAAGTCAAAGAAGAAGATAAAGCTGGCGAAGTTAAAGAAGAAGATAAAGCTGGCGAAGTCAAAGAAGAAGATAAAGCTGGCGAAGTCAAAGAAGAAGATAAAGCTGGTGAAGACAAAGAAGAACAGCCAATAGATCCAAAGGCTTCTGTGTATTTACAAGGAGCTTTGGATGCAATAAAACAATTAGAAGGAAAAGCCTAATTTATTCTCATAACCCACCTATGGTGAATGCATCATAAGTGGGTTGTTTTTTTTTTAATAAAAAATATAACTTTGATTTAAAATTTAATTTTTATGGATTGATTTTTTTAAATATTATTTTAATTATTAGTTTTTAAATCCATGTACTCTTTGATATCATTCTAACATTCTTTTAAGCAAATTCCCTTAAAACCATAAACAGGGACTAGCCAAATTTTTGGTCTTCTGCTATGTTAAACTCCTTTTTTTAAAGGAGTAACAAAGATGAAGCTTAATAATGATCGCATGATTGTCGTGACAGGAGGAGCCGGTTTTATTGGTTCCTGTATTATTCGTTATCTCAATGATTTAGGTGTACAGAATATCCTTGTGGTAGATGACTTACGTCAAAATGAGAAATGGAAAAATTTAGTGGGAAAGAAATTTGTCGATACCCTGCATAAATCTCAATTATTCCCTTGGTTAGAAGGCAGAGACTCTCTTGTAGGGGCTTTTATTCATTTAGGCGCCTGTTCCGATACCATGGAAACAGATGCTAATTATCTTCTCGAAAATAATTATCGTTACAGTATTCGTTTAGCTGAATATGCACTTAAGCATCAGAAACGCTTTATCTATGCGTCGTCAGCGGCGACCTATGGCAATGGCGATAAAGGGTTTGTCGATGATGTCACGCAGCTCTACGCTTTAGAGCCTCTCAATATGTATGGATTTTCCAAGCAGCTCTTTGATCAATGGGCACTCAATGAAGGGGTGTTGGATCAACTTGTGGGATTAAAGTACTTTAATGTTTTTGGTCCCAATGAATGGCACAAAGGACGCATGGCGTCTGCGATTGTACGCATGGTGTCCCAAATCACGAAAGGAGAACAAGTCCGTTTATTTAAATCCACAGTGCCGCATCAATTTTCAGATGGCGAACAAAAACGGGATTTCATTTATGTGAAAGATGTGGTACGCATGACTTGTCACTTTCTGACGCATCAGGCAGGGGGAATCTACAATATAGGAAGCGGACGTGCCTCTACTTGGAATGAATTAGCACAGGCAGTTTACAAAGCACTTGATCGCGCGCCCCAAATCGAGTATATCGATATGCCAACGGAACTCGTCAATAAGTACCAAAATTACAGCCGTGCAGATATGACGAAAACCCAGCAAGTTTTAAAAGATGCTGTGCAGTGCATGAGTTTAGAAGATAGTGTTGTTGATTATGTGAGAAATCATTTAGTCCCAGGAAAAACATGGTAAAATTAGCCAATATGCTCAGTCGCCTGAATCCCGCTAAAATCTTAGTGGTGGGAGATATGTTGTTAGATACTTATACGATCGGCAAAGCGCGTCGTATTTCTCCGGAAGCACCCGTTGCCATTGTCAACGTGCAACACGAAGAACATCGTCCAGGCGGTGCCGGAAATGTGATTTTGAACTTGCTTTCTCTAGGTGCCGAAGTCGTGGCTTTAGGGCGAGTTGGCAAAGACTGGGCAGGGCAAACATTGTGTGAAGCCTTGGCGCAAGAGGGGATCGATACACGCATGATTGTGCCTCAAGAGGCCTATCGCACGCCTGTCAAAAACCGCATCATTGCGGCTAATCAGCAAATTGTACGCATTGATCATGAGCAGATCATGGCCCTCAATGAACAGCTTGAGCAGCAAATCATCGATTACCTTCCGTTTCTTTTGCAAGGCGTAAAGGTGATAGCATTATCAGACTACGGTAAAGGTTTTCTGACGCCTACTCTCATTCAAGCGATCATTCAACAAGCGATTAAAGAAAATATTCCGGTGATTACGGATCCTAAGGGGCAAGATTTCGCGCGCTATAAAGGCTCGACGATTATTAAACCCAATTTGGGAGAGGCCTATGCAGCCGCTAATTTGCCTTCACATGCCTCTCTGGACCTAGTGGCAGCGCGAGTTTTGCAACAATCGGAATCACAACTTCTCATGGTGACTCGATCGGAAGCGGGCATTTCGTTGTTTGAAGAGGGGGGAGCACGTTATGACTTCCCGGTACATGCCAAAGAGGTCAAGGATGTAACAGGAGCAGGAGATACCGTTTTAGCCATGTTAGCCTATGCGGTGGCGAATCAGCTATCTTATCAAGAGGCGGCACAGCTCTGTAATGTCGCAGCAGGTATTGCGATCGAGCATGTGGGATGTGCACGTGTAACTTTATCAGACCTTGCACATCGCCTATTTGAGCGCGACATGAATCACAAAGTGTTTGATCAAGAACACTTGTTTGTTTTACAGGAAATCTTAAAAAGGCAGCCTTTTAACTTACTTATGCTGTCTGGTGTGAATCAAATGTCGCATAGCTTATTTCAAGCGATTAAGCAGTTGGCGAAGAGTACACCCACTTTGCTCGTCTATATCAAAGATGCGGAGTTAGACGAAAACTTTATCGAAATGCTCGTGTCTTTGCGGGAAGTGAGTTTTGTGTTATTAAATGTCGATCATATCAAGCGTCTTTATCAAGGAGTTGCTCCTTTAGAAGCGTATGCCTTTAATGCTGGAAAAGGACAATTAAGCTCCTTTGCATGGGCAGCTGATGTGATGTCTTCTCCCGTTTTAGAAGTTGTACACTAGGAATAAACGATGAATATTAACGCTGCGTTTCAATGGGAATGTCAACCAAAAGCTGAACAGCTCGTATTGGATCTCGTGCAAAAAGCCTCTCAAGCGAATGCCGCCATCGCACAGCTAGAGAAAGCGTTGTTGCAGCAAACAAGTACGCGTTTATTGGATTGGATTGATTACGTGGTGGCGGTTGAGTCTCCTGAGCTCTTAGCACGCTTGCAGGAAGCCGGTTTTGTTCAACAGCAAGAAGAAAATGGGTTACGTATTTTTGTGCATCCTGGTGCACAGTTACCCCGCATCGTGATACAGGCGGCTGAGATAAAAGAAGAAGGAATTGCAGTTGCGGTGGATTCCATTGCTGATTTTCTTATGACACATGGCTGGCAACGTCCAATTGAAGGAACTCAATTTGGGGGTTTTCGCCGTTGTCAAGTGAGTCTGGAGCAAGGGACAGCTTTATGGGTGGTGGAAAGAAGAGGAACGCAGACGTTTCAGCCTACAGAAGAGACACCGGCGCAAATCTATGCGTATGGGCAAGCGTTGGAGCGTTGGATGACACGTCCACGCGCACTAGAAGATGAAGAGCAAGCCATGCAGCTGACGCTTGAATTGGCGCAGCAATTGATTGAGCAAGTGGGACAACAGCGTGCCGCTTGGACGGTATTGGAAGGGGAGAGGCGTTATTGGCAAGCGCGTAATACAGCAGGGCAAGTGCAAAAAAATCGGCAAGATCGCTTAGGAATGGGATGGGCAAATCATGATCATCACACCTTTCGTTCTTCGCGTCGTCGGTTTAAGCAATTAGTGCAGCTATTTGAGTTATTGGGTTTTCATTGCCGTGAGCGGTTTTATGCGGGAGAAGAAGCGGGATGGGGCGCACAAGTGATGGAGAATCCGGTGTGTCGTTTAGTATTGTTTTTAGATGTCGATTTAGCACCGGATGAAATTGCGCGTGATTTTGCGCATGAGCCATTGCCTGAGCTCAAGCAGTTAGGAACGATTGGCCTATGGTGTGCTTTGCATGGAGATTCCATTCTAAAAGCGAGTATGCATCATTTGGAAGCCCAGTTCCTCTTTGAGGAGTTGACGCATGATTTAGATCAGCAAGGCATCAAGATGATGAATCCTTTCAGTTCTTTTCCTTACCTGAAGCAAGCTTTCACAGTAGGCGAGAACTGGCCAGTCGATGCAAAACGCGTCCAGCATTTAGTGAGGCAAGGATTGATTACAACCGAGCAAGCAGAGCGTTTCCTGGCTCAAGGAGCTCTAGGCAGCCATCTCGAGAATTTGCAAAGGCGTGAAGGTTATAAAGGGTTCAATCAAAAAAATGTCAGCATTATCATTAAGAAGACAGATCCGCGCTTGCAAGGGCAGCAACAGTAGTAGCACTGCTAACCGCAGTGCAATATGTGGTGCGTTAAATTCCCAGAACGAGCGCTAAACGCGCTCGGTCTGGGCTAATGCAGTGATAGCGCTACCGCGCAAATGCAACCAGGTTAGCCTGGGGCGTGTCTTAAAAATGCTAGCATCCTAGCTTCGAGATTATTTTGCCTTCAGTTAAACTTTCGGTTTGAGGGCAATATTAAACCAATATTGCCCTCAAACCGAAAGGTCAACTGAGGGCAAAAGAATTCCGAATCTAGGGCGCTATCATTTTTAAGACACGCCCTGGATAGCGATCGCTTGCATTAATGATGGTTAAAGCGCTACCGTGCAAATGACAAACTTTTTAGGCATACTATAACTAATTACTTTTACTGCACAAATACAGCAAAGCAAATGTTATCAATAATCAACTTGATCATACTTGCGTAGTAGTACTTTAACCATCATTAGTGCAAGCGATCGCTGTCCATGCTAATCTGGTTGCATTTGCGCGGTAGCGCTATCACTGCATTAGCCCAGACCGAGCGCGTTTAGCGCTCGTTCTGGGATTTAACGCACCTCATATTGCACTGCGGTTAGCAGTGCTACTTTAGCGACTCATTTACCCAAGGACAAAACGGGAATCATAATGAATTTTTACCTTATTAAGTAAATCCAAATATTCATTCTCAAAAGTATGATTACGATGATGTTCTTCTTGGCTTTTGATGTATTTTCGCACAGCTTCTATATTTGAAAAACTGACAGAAAAGATTCCATATCCTTCTTGCCAAGTAAATGCAGAATGACCGTTTGGTTGTTGTCTTATCCATTTAGTTGAAGAATTTTTAATGGACCGTACAAGTTCAGGTATTGAAGTGCGAGGTTTAAGGTTGACTAAAAGATGAACATGATCAGGCATCCCACCAATCTCCATGAGTTGTCCTTCTAAATTGGAAATGATACCAGCTATATATTTATATAAAGTCAATTGAATATCTTTTTGTATCCAGGGATGTCTGTCTTTAGTTGACCAAATGAGATGATAGAAAAGGCTCGCATAAGAATGAGTCATAAAAGCGTTCTACCAAAGTTCCTATTTTAAATGGAGATTTTGGTAAAAATAAATATAAAAATAAACCAAAATTCCCATTTTTTATAGGAATTTTGGTGGAAAATTTTTCGAATATAAAACAAGCTCCTAGATGAGCCCAATGTTCATTATTCTGGAAGGCGAAGACGATAGTCTCCGTTTACTTCTGCTTCTTTTGGCCAATGTTTCATGCGAATGTTTGATTTAAAGTGCACTAACCCTTCTTCAGAATCACCCTCAAATAAATCAGCGGCTATGCCTTGCTCTTGAGCAGCATATTTGAGATCTGCGGAACCTTGTGCATAGTAAACTAAATCATTTAATTTTTCATTTAATCGTGGAGTTTGGCCTTCACCTTTTTCTACGTCATCTTTAAATAGTTCATGGATGACATTAATCAGTTTTTGAGCCTCGTCTTTATTTGTGGTATAAATGACAATTTTAGGTAATGGTTTTCCTTTTGCATCAAGTCTTAAAGTCGCAGGTTTACCATCTGCAGGGACGGTACCTGTTAGCACTTTATAAGCTTTAATCAGTTTTTTAAGAGCAGGTTCAGCGCGTAATTTATTTTGAAGTTTATCGAGCATTTCTTCCATGTGCTCTGTCTTTGGCATTAAATGAATTTTATATTCACTTGCCATCGTTGTCACATGGAGGGGAGATAATTGTTCAGCAGCTTTGCGACGATTAAAAATAGAGATACTTTCACTGAAAGGCACTAAATAATTATCTTGCGAATTGCTATAGGTTTGATTTCTAGCAAAAACATATCCACTCTCATCTTTCCAAGAAAATCCTGGTAATAGAGTAAAATTACGAGGAATCTGTAGTTCTTCGCAAAGCTCTTTAGGTGTTGGCTTTTCTAGTCGTTGTACTTGATTGCTCCAAGCTGTTTTAATATCCGCACGAATTTGCTCTAAGCCTTCTGTTATCATATCTTGTATTTCTTGATCGGTTTTCCCCTCAATTTTTTTGCCGTCATCTTGTACGAAATTTTCAGCAAAATATTCAGTAGACCTAAAGTGGAAGGCTTTCACTACTGTTGAATCAACCTCTCCTAGCGTAATTTTTTCTGAGGCAAAAGCTATAGATAATTCCTTTACAATTCTGCTTTGCACGTTGTTAAATAAGACATTCAGCTTGATATCTGCTCTAAGAGCGTTAATTTCTTGTTTAATCGTGTTTTTACTGTCAACTGGAAGAGTTTGATGATCATCTACCCATTTTTCAAGCGCATCTAAACCGGCGTTAGGGTTTGTAAAATTCATGCGTTGTTCGAATTCAGGGTCCTTTCTTTGAGGAATAGCCAATAAGGAGCGCAAATTCATTGTCTGTTTTTCTGTTAGACAAAATCTCTGTTGTAACTGACGAACCTTTTGATCCAGAGCTTGCAATCCTTTTTCTGCCCGTATTTGTAGTTTTTTATTTTCAGTAATAACTTTTAACTGCTCTTCTATCGATGCGCCTATTGGAAAAGCTTCACCGGAAGTCTTAAGAATGGTTTGAAGTTCTTCAGCAGAGACATACACAGTTTGCTTTTTACCCTGTTCATTGATAACATGGAGAGGTTGATAATTCCCACGACTAATACTGGAAGCGCACATAAGCACGTGTTTTTCCTTACCAATTGTTAATTCTACTTGCCCTGCATACACCCATCCCACCGGAGTGGTAATTTTGCATATGTGAGCAGGTAAATAATTGGGGATATCGCCATTTTGTGTGTCTGCAGAAGAAGTGTTTGCAGGCTGAATAGGTGGAGTGGTGGGGGGACTTCGAGGAGGAGATTCTGCTGAACGAGGAGAGGGGGGAAGAGATGAATTTACATCTTGTTCTTTAAGCCCTTTTTGAGCAAATTGATCCACAATTTCATGTAGAGGCTTCTCTTGACCATCAGAATAAAGGAATCCGCCAGCAGTTCCTTTTAGATAGGTGTATTGCCTAGGACCTTCTGCTGTCTTGACGGCTACGCATATATTTTTATCAGGGTCGTGGCTAATAAAGAATTCGTTGGGCTGCAAACCTTTTAAAATTTCATTTCTATTAGCGAATTTGAGAGTAGGATATTCTTTTGCTTGCTGAGCAGAATCTACAGATGTTTGATGGATATGACTTTGATTGTTAGTATTATTATCAATCATAATTATTACCTATAATGATATTTTTATTCTTAACAAAATTCACACATTATTTGTGGCCTAGATTAGATGCTCTCATTTAAATGTTAATTATTTG
>JASBUW010000167.1 GCA_030147755.1 Parachlamydiaceae bacterium | reverse complement strand
TTAATATGATCCCAATCTTGACATTGCAGCCTAGAAGAAAAGAATTCAAATCTAGGTCCACTAGGAATTTGAGAACACGCCCTAGTTACAGTAAATAAGCAACTTGAAATCTATCGGACAATAAGCGAAAATAGTGTTCTCTTCTCAATTAAGTAGATTACAAAGGATACATGCTATGTCAGTTCGTGTACGTATTGCTCCCTCTCCTACAGGAGATCCCCATGTGGGGACCGCCTATATGGCGCTTTTTAACATGATTTTCGCCCGTCATCACCAAGGGCAATTTATTTTGCGCATCGAAGATACCGATCGTACACGTAGCCGTCCAGAATATGAACAAAACATCTATACTGCTTTGCAATGGTGCAATATTACCTGGGATGAAGGTCCGGATGTCGGCGGTCCTTATGGTCCTTATCGTCAGTCTGAACGCTTTGAGATTTACAAAGAATATGCCACGGAACTACTCAACAAAGGCAAAGCTTACAAATGCTTTTGCACAGCCGAAGAACTAGATGAAATGCGCGAAATCGCCGCCAAACAAGGCATCCGCCAAGGATATGATCGCCGTTGCCGTCATTTGACGCCCCCGGAAGTTGAACAACGAGAACAAGCAGGCCTCCCCTATGTGCTTCGCTTAAAAGTGCCTACAACCGGTGAATGCGTGTATGAAGATGCCATTAAAGGGCGAATGGTTTTTCCTTGGGCAGATATTGATGATCAAGTGCTACTTAAATCAGATGGGTTTCCCACTTATCACCTGGCCAACGTTGTAGATGACCATCTCATGCATATTTCGCATGTCATTCGCGGAGACGAATGGATGAGCTCTACACCTAAACATATTCTGCTGTATGAATCTTTTGGATGGACGCCTCCAACTTTCATGCATATGCCCTTATTACTAGGGCGTGATGGCAAAAAGTTGTCAAAACGCAAAAATCCTACCTCTATTTTCTTCTATCGTGATAGTGGATATTTATCTGAAGCCTTCATCAACTTTTTGACGTTGATGGGGTATAGCATGACAGGCGATCGCGAAATTTATAGTTTTGAAGAGATTGTCAAAGAATTTGACTATAAACGCATTGGTGTGTCCGGAGCTGTCTTTGATGTACAAAAACTTGATTGGATTAACCAGCAATATCTCATTCAAAATATCCCTGTTGATAAGCTATGGACACGCATGAAGGAATGGAGCTTCAATGATGCTTTTATGGAGCATTTGATGCCTCTGTGCCATGCGCGTATCAAGACTTTTGGCGATTTTATGGACTTATTTGATTTCCTTTTTATCAATCATATTCGTTATCACGAAGGTTTGTTTACGGTTAAAGACCTATCCAAAGAACAATGCTGCTATTTAATCCAGGCGATTATTTGGCGCATGGATGAGTTGGAAAATTGGGGCAGTTTAGGCATTAATCAAGCTTCACGCGAAGTAGCAGAAGTGTTCGGAGTAAATCATAAAAAAATCATCATGCCTCTTCTTTTTGGAAGCATCATGGGTAAAACACAAGGACCGCCTCTTTTTGATTCTGTCGGCATTTTGGGTAAAGATCGCACACGCGCCAGACTGCTTAAAGCCATGGAGTTTTTAGGTGGGATTTCAAATAAGCGCATGAATACTCTTAAAAAAGCTTGGGATGAACGTCAAGGACAAGCTTTAATGGCAAAAGAAGCCTAGCCTCAATACTCTTTGTTCTTCTCTGTGCTCTCTGTGTACTCTGTGGTAAAAATCAGTAATACCACAGAGTACACAGAGAGCACAGAGAAGAAGTCTTTCCTATTCGACTTTATTTTCTAAAACCGCTATTCTTATAGATGTAAGTTGAAAATAAGGAAGTTAATAATGAATGAAGAACAGAAACCCCTATCTGCTTTCCATATGTGCGCTCAAGCTTTGGAGGGTAATTATGGCATCTTGGTGCAAATCATTGGCATTATTCTCTTTGTCGTGATTTTCAATTTTTTTGCCACAACTTTACTAACCAAGCTGCGCAATTATTTTAAGAAAAAACAAAATGTTTGGTCGCTAAGTTTTATCTCCGCTTTACGTAAACCTTTATATTACTACGTATGGTTTGTAGCAGCCATTTGTGCCATTGACATTTTCAGCGTGGGTTTTTTTGCATTTCACTTAACCAATACCCACCTGATTTTAAGTATAGGGGCTGTTTTAGCGTTTGGATGGTTCTTATTACGTTGGAACCATAAAGTGGTTCATGCCATGATGGAATTGAGTGAGCAGCATCAAGTTCCTTTTACTCCAGGCAAATTGGATTTAATTAGCAAACTCGCCACTATTAGCATTATTTTTGTGACCTTGTTCCTTCTCATGGATGTCACAGGGCGCAATATGCAGACATTGATTGCCTTTGGAGGAATTGGTGGATTGGCTTTAGCTTTTGCTTCCCAGCAAGTGATTGCCAATTTCTTTGGGGGTTTGATGGTGTATATGACACAACCTTTCACCATTGGAGAATGGGTCAATATTCCCGAACGCAAGATTGAAGGACATATTGAAGAAATTGGTTGGTACATGACATGCATCCGCACGTTTGAAAAACGACCCATTTATGTTCCTAATTCTATTTTTACACAAACTATTGTGATGACCCCTTCGCGCATGAGTCACGAACGTTTTCACCACACGATTGGATTGCGCTATCGCGATATCAAATGTATTAAATCCATTTTAGATGGCATTAAACTCATGCTGCTTAAACATCCGCATATTGATCAACATTTGAAGATTGAAGTTTTTTTCATCGATTTTGGTCCTTCTGCTTTAACGATTGAAGTGTCTGCTTATATGTCCATCACTTCCGGAGCCACTTTTCCTGCTCTGCGACAAGAACTTCTTTTAAAAATAGCAGATATTGTCGCTCAATACGAAGCAGAAATTGCGGCTCCTACCAATCTTGTGGAATTAAAAGGAGATCTCATTTTAAAAAATAGCGATCTACAACCAGTTCCCAGTCTATCTTAACATGGAATCCATTTTATCCTTTATTTGTACACATGCGCATTATGCCCCTTGGATTATGTTTGGTTTATTGCTGTTGGGAGGGTTAAATCTTCCCATCAGCGAAGATATCATGTTGTTAGGTGGAGGAGCGATTGCTGCTACATGTATTCCTCATCATGCTTTACAAATTTATATTGTCATTTTTCTAGGTTGTTATTTATCGGCTTGGGAAGCTTATTGGATTGGACGCTTGTTAGGTCCTCGTCTGTATCATATTCGTCCTTTCAAATACATTATTACACCGAATCGACTTGAACGTTTGCGCCATTACTACGCTAGATTTGGCATTTTTACGTTCATTATCGGTCGATTTTGTCCCGGAGGCATTCGCAATGCTCTTTTTATGTCATCGGGATTAACTCATATGCCTTTTGGGCATTTTATTCTGCGAGATGGCATTGCCTGTCTGATATCGAGTGCTGTTTTTTTTCAAATTGGCTACCATTTTGGAGCTAACTTTGATGCCCTCTTATTTTATTTTGATCGCTACAGCCATTGGTTCTTTGCCGTTATTTTAATCTTAAGCCTAATAGGTTTAGCCTATTGGTATACTTGTTACCTCGCTAATCAAAGAGAAAAAGATTAACATTTTTTCGATAGCTATTAAGATTTAAAAACGATAGAATAAGGCATGTCTGAAAAAATGATGATTTCTTTAGTAAAATATTTGATAAGCTGTTTTTACCATGTTTTTAACACCTTCTAATCTGTTATCCTTTCTTCGCGGTCCTCTTGTTTTATTATTTATTTGGGATAACGCTTTTTATCGTGGTTTAGCTATTGTGTTGGCTATGGCAACTGATAGTCTAGATGGCTATTTGGCTCGTCGTTTTCGCATGACCAGTCAAATTGGTGCTTTATTAGATCCTCTGATGGATAAATTTTTTGTTTTCTCTGCTGTCAGTGTATTGATGTATGAAGGAAAAATCGAAGGATGGGAAGCGTTGGCTTTAATCTCACGTGATTTTGCCGTGCTACTTTTTGGTTTGTATTTGGCTCTGCGCTCTACATGGTCTAATTTTCAATTTCGTTCAATCTGGTCAGGCAAAATTACCACTACCCTACAATTTTTTGTGCTTTTAGGGTTAACGTTCCACGTGGTCATGCCTTTATACATTTTTTGGTGCTTCATTGTGTTAGGCATTTTGGCGCTATGCGAACTTTATTTCATTGAACAACAAATTATACGCCAACTCAAATAAGAATTGGGTTTAAATTCCCTCCTTAAGTAGGATGATTTTTATATTCTAAGGAGAGAAATCATGTTGTTCTATCCCCTCATCTTTCCGCAAACAAAATATTTTGATGGTCTATTTAAAGCTATTGCCTGTTTGCTCTTACTCGGATTGATGAGTTGTTCATCTGAGCATGAAAAGAAACCGCCCGCTGCTCATCTTTTACATCACATGAAGAAACCTAATATTATTGTGATCTTGACCGACCAAGAACGCTATGCCATGCATTGGCCTGAAGGATGGGCTGAAACCAATCTCCCCGCGACTACGCGTTTAAAAAAACATGGACTCACCTTCACTCATGCTTATACAGCTGCTTGCGAATGCACACCCAGCCGTGCTGTCCTCACAACCAGTGAATACTACCCCATTAACAAAGTTCCACGTACTCCTGCTCCTCCTCAAGGATTGCCTTCAGATGAACAACTCATGGACATTGGTTTATTATTGACTGAAAAAGCAGGTTACGAAGTTATATGGAAGGGAAAATGGCATCTAAGCCCCTCTGTCAATGGGGGTAATTTCTGGTCTGAAGATGATATTGCACATTTAAGAAAACAATACAGCTTGATGGGGTGGAATCCACCTGATGCAGGAAATGCCATACAAGAATTCCAATTAAATCCTGATGGCTCTTTATTTCCAGGTCTTTCCACATTAGGAGCAGGCTATGCTGATAATGACAGTCGTTATGTCTTAGGATGGGAAAAAGATGATCCGAATGAAACTTTTGGATATGGAGAAAGTGTTCTATATTATCTGACAAGAATCTCGGGCATGCCGCAAGAAGAACGCAGACCTTTTTGCCTTTTTATTTCTTTAGTGAATCCTCATGATATATGGGTTTATCCCAATTTATGGGAAAAAGCAGGATTCAAAAAAGAAGATTTTATCAATCTAGGTATTGACCTCCCACCCAACTTCAAGGATGACCTCACCACTAAACCTTCCGTACAGCTCAAAGCACGTAATGCTTACGACGCCATTTCACCTTTTCAAGGAGGGGATACGGAACAAGGCTATGTCAATTTTTATGCATATTTACATAAGGTTGTCGATCAACATATTGCCACTATTTTAAATGCGTTGGATTCTCTTAATCTCGCAAAAGACACCATTATTATTCGTACAGCAGATCATGGAGAGCTTGGACTTTCTCATGGGATGCGGGAAAAATCCTATGCTGTTTATGAGGAAATGATTCATGTCCCCTTAATTATCTCCAATCCTCTCTTATTTCCTTTTCCACAAACAACCGATGCTTTTTATTCTCATTTAGACCTATTGCCTACGCTCGCCCATTTAGCGCATGTCCCCCAACACAATGAATATGGACGTGGAACTAGCATTGTTCCCATTCTGAGAGATCCTGCAACTTCTGTGCAAGATTCCATTCTTTTTGCTTATGATGACGTGTTTTTTCTACCGGCAGATGTTCCAGGAGGACATATTCGCGCGATTCGAACAAAGAATTGGACATATGCCGTGTATTATTCAGAAGATGGTAGTCATTTTGAATATGAAATGTATCACTTAAAAAAAGACCCGGGACAGCTCACCAACTTACTTTATGGAGAGGTCAGCCCTGAAATCGCGCAAAAAGCGAAAAGATTGCATCATAAACTGAAGCAAAAAATCGACCAAGCAAAAGCTCTTCCACCAGACTTTCCTTGGCCTGCTTCTCCCTTTTAAAGAGTGGTTAATTGTACTGTTTTTAATAACGCTTGCTTTTGCTGTAAAACAGCCAAAGAAGCTGCAACGTTTGGCCTTAAAGTATCTCGGATATAAGGATCCGAAGAAGGTTTTTTAAAAATATTTTGTTGATTAGTGATTTGCTTCACAAAAGTCGCTTTATTTTTCTGTAATTGCTTATTCTCTGTAGATCCTTTAGTTAAACGAAAAGGCTTGATTTGTTGTGTATAGAAGTTGTTAATAGCACCGAAAATTTCTGTCAGTTGCTTGTGTAAGTCTTCTTCCGGTAAAGCAGTCGTAAATTGACTGGTCGCTTGTTTTAAGAAACAAATCAATGTCATGGATTCTTGAAAAAGCGTTTTTACTTTATCTGCAGGAAGCTGGGCATTAAATAGCTGTTGATGCTCTATAAAAATTGCCGCTAATTCAGGCTGTAACTCTTCTTTTGAAAGGTGTTGCACACGTTTTACAACATATTCTGTAAAAGAGATTTGCACTGTTGGACGACTTGGATCAGCCATTAAAGGCTGCTGCTGATTTTGAAAAAGATAAGGAATGAAAAGACGCTCAACCCCATGTACAGCTACACTAGGAACTCCAGGCGCTTTCAAGCTTAACACATGTTCTAGCGCGCCTTGAGCTCGTTTATAATGTGCTTTGGCCTTTTTGACTTCCTCCACCACTGATTTTTCAAGTGAAGCTTGTACAGGATTTTGTGGATTATAAACCACAATCGCCCATTTATTCTCTTCTTCTCTTTTCACTTTCTGTTGCCGTTCATAATGGTAACACGTCATGACTTGAGCTAAACCCATCATCATCGAATAAAAGATTTGCGCGATAGCGTGATAAATGAGCTGGCATCCATAGAGAACAGACAGCTGTCGTCCTTGCATGGCTTTAGAGGCAGGGAAAGAAGGATTTGTTTCTGAGGAAATTTGTGAATAAGCTTTTTGATTGTTAATCTCTGCAGTCATATTTTTCACCTTTTTAATATTAATAAAATTAAATTATAAGCATGAATGTTTAATTTATTATAAATATAAAATTAAGATTGTAAATGAAGATAAAATAATCGTCACTACTTACGGTGTCGTTAAAATTTTAACGCAGAGACGCAAGAGGCGCAGAGAAAGGCAAGAGAACAAGATAAAAAACTGCAAGGTTCCCCTTATTTTTCTTGTTTTTCTCTGCGCCTCTTGCGTCTCTGCGTTAAAATTTTTAGGAAGAAACTTTGACCGGCTTGAGTTTTTGGGTTTTGTCTTCTGCATCTTTATCCGCAGAACCTTCCCCAATTGCTGCGCGCCCTTGCTCACCTACAATCTCAGCAAATTGTTTGCCAAGCGAACGAACGGCCGCCATCCAGCCTGCAATCACAAGAAATAATATAATAGCCACATAAGGTGCACTGGCACTTACAGTGGCAAAAATCATCAATAAGCCTTGATGAATAATAGAACCTCCTGATTTACCCATCCGCGACCCTACACCATCAATCGCTGCTTTTCCTTTTAATTTGCATTCATGACTTAAAGGAATAAACGTCATCTCTTTGGTGGAGTCAAAAACAGAATATTTACATGCTTTGCTCATACAAACTTGAGCAGCCCCAAAGAACACAGCAATCGCTAAAGGGGTAGTTCCGGTCAAAGCAAAAACAGGTTCTGCTAAATCATGACGGAATAGCATAAAAGCAAAAAAACCTGCGCTGGTAATCAACATGATCACAGGTGTAATGAGAGCCGTTCGTGTCCATCCAAAACGCGCGATTAATTGCGACATGAAAAGAGAGGTTAAAGTCGCAATGACTCCCACACCGGATGTCATATAGTTCATATAACGACTATATTCAACCGCAGAGGGATAAAGCTGTCGCAATTGGTCTTTCCACACAATTTCGACTAAATTAATGACCAAGTTGTAACAAATAACCAGTACCGCAATACAAATCAAATATTTGGAATTAGACAAATAAGCAAAACTTTCGCGCAAGGAGAGCTTTTTCTTGGGTTGTGCTTGTACATCCTGTCTCGATTTATGCAAGGCATCAAAACTCGCACCTGTCAAAACATGCTTATTCATCCAGCGAAAAATAGCCATGGTCAAACAACCAAAGAAAATAATGGTAGTCACCAGAATTTCTAAGGTACGCTCCCAACTTTGATCATTAGTCAAATAATTGGCTCCCACCCCCGCAATAATGGCCGCAAAACTTGCGATGACGCCTAACATACCATAAAAGCGGCGTGCTTCACTAATTTTGGTAATTTCATTGGCAAATCCCCAAAATAAAACCGTCAGCACCATGCTCCCCCACAACTCACACACCACATAGAAAATGGTGAAGCTCCAATTACGAAACATCGCAATAAGACCTTTAAAACCGGCAGGTAAAATCGTTTCTAAATAATCGGCAAACTGATGAGGATGAACAAAATCTCGATAAGGATAAAAGATAAAAGTAAAAACACCAAAAAAGATCAAAAAGAAAGAAATGGTTAAATAAAACACTTTCTCTTGACTATAGCGATTAGAAAGTTTTGTGAAGATTAAAGTAAATAGAATGGCCATGGGTAAAAGTACCCAGACCTTAATAAAAGGAATGACTTCAGCACCTGAAGATTTGGCCGTCACCACAACAGCATCTTTGACATTACGTAATATACTATAATTGAAACAGATGAAAAACAGCATCAGCATCATCGGCACAAGTTTGATCACCTCGTGACGATAAACGGGCCAAAAGAAAGCTCGCCATCTGCCGAACTCAGGTTGTGAAGAAGAAGTCATTTAAAATCCTCTGTAAGTTAATAGTATACACTCTATGGGATTAAATTTCAATAATTAATTTTATAAAAAATAAAAACACTTTAACAATTAATATAATTATTAAAGTGTCTAAATTATTTTTAAACAGCCTGTTGTTCTGTCAATAAAGGATGTTCGGTTAAAACTTTGACAGGTGAAGGACGCATAGGAGCGGCAGTTGGTTCTAGAGGAACATGAACAGAATCTGTTCGGGTCAGTTCATTAAATTGTTTACCAAGCAAGCGAATCGCAATCACCCACACAATCAACACTCCCAATAAAACAGCTCCCACATAAGGAGCACTCGCACTAATAGTAGAAAATAAAAGGAGTAGGCTTTGATGAACGACTGATCCTCCGGACTTTCCTAAGCGTGAACATACCCCATCAATAGCCGCTTTTCCAACTAATTTGCATTCCGGAGTTAAAGGCACAAATGAAATTTCTTTGGTCGCATCGAAGACAGAATATTTCGCCCCTCGACTCAGAACATTCTGAGCAGAACCAAAGAAGACCACTAAAGCAAGCGGGGTAAATCCTAATAGAGAAACGACTAATTCAGGATCTGCCTTTTTTAAAAAGAAGAAACTAAAGAATCCAATACTCGTGATGAGAAGAATCGCAGGTGTGATCAAAGCTGTAAAGGTCCACCCGAACTTGCGGATCGCATTCCCAGAAACGAATAATGAACTTAAAGTGGCGACGATTCCAATAATAGAGACGATATGATTCATATAAAGCGTGTAATCATTGGGATTAGGATAGAGTTCTTTCACTTGATGCTTCCACATCACTTCAGTCAAATTGATGACTAAATTATAGGAAACCACAATCACAGCAATGCAAATGAGGTAATTCGAACGCAATAAGTAAGCAAAACTTTGTTTGAGCGAAAGGTTGCCTTTTACCTCTTTTTCTTTTTTAACAGCACTCGGATCATAAAAGCGAATATCAGTGAGAACGGTCGTATTCATCCAGCGAAACAAAGCCAACGCCACAAAACCTGAAATGAGAATCAAAGAAACCATCATGATTAAAGACTGATGCCAAGGATCTTCTCCTATAGGTAACAAGCCCCCTTGACGAGTATAGTTACAACAAAAAACAGACGCTTGACCGGCAAATATCCCGGAAAAATTAGCGCCGACTCCAAATAATCCATAGAAACGCTTGGCTTCGCCAATCTTCGTCACTTGATTGGCAAATCCCCAAAACAGGACAAATAAAACGGTACTTCCCCATAATTCAGACATGACATAGAAAATGGTGAAAGTCCAGTAGCGAAACATCGCCACTAACCCTTTGCAACCAATCGGTAAAATACTTTCTAAATGATCCGCTAAGGCATGCGGATGAATCAAATCGCGTAAAGGATAAAGAATAAAGGTAAAAACCCCAAAATACCCTAAAAAGATGGCGATCATGACATAAAAAACCGTTTCGCGTTGCAAACGGTTCGATAACCAAGTAAAGAGCAATGTCATGAGAATGGCGCCCGGAAACATGGCCCACACTTTGACAAAGGGAATGACTTCGGCACCAGAAGACTTGGCTGTGATAAGCAGAGAGTCTTTAAGTGTCCTTAAAATATTGTAGTCAAAAGAAATAAAAAAGAATATTAAAAGCATCGGAATGAGCTTTTTGAGCTCATAATGGTGAACGGGCCATATATAGCTCCGCCACGGACTAAACTCAGGGGACTTCCCAGATGTCTCGGATGACATGTCAACCTTTTCTTTAAAATTTAAGAACGGTAAACTTTTAGCATCTTTTCTCTAATAGATTTGAAAAAACACCTTTCAATAAAAAAATGGAGTTGTAATTTGAGGAAGAGAAAAAGTCGAGTTCTAAGGTGATTCATCATCCAACCTATATAAGCCTCGAAACCAAGATGCACAATTAGCCTCTCAAAATGCCTTTGAAGTTAAAAGGTATATGCGTTTAGCTTTATTTAATCAAGCTCTTTCTTAAAATAGTTTTAAGATCGATCCAAATAGCATAAGTTTTTCTAAAATTATATTATGTTCTCCTATAAAAAAACAAGTAAATTTTTCTTTATACTTTTCTTAAGTTATCTACTAAACGAGAGAAGTTTTATTAGTTAGGGCATCAATGCCTGGTAATTTACCAAATTCAATATACTCCAATGAAGCGCCTCCACCTGTTGAAATATGGCTCATACGATCTGCCAAACCTGCTTTTTCAACTGCCGCTGCAGAATCACCCCCGCCCACAATCGTTGTTGCTGAATGTTCAGCCAAAACTTGGGCAATCGCGTTGGTCCCTTGATCAAAAGGAGGACATTCAAATATGCCTAAAGGACCATTCCAAAATACAGTTGCCGCTTGTTTGATTTCTTGCGCATAGAGTTGAATGGTTTCCGGTCCAATGTCGACTCCTTGAAAACCTTCCGGAATCCCTTCAATCACTTTAACAATTCGCTTTTCCGCTTGTGCATTAATCTCACGCGCTACAATCAAATCGATGGGCAATAGCAAACGACAACGCGATTGAGCACTGACTCCCATCAATTGACGCGCTACGCCAAGAAAGTCATTTTCCACCAAGGAGTGCCCTATTGGAATATCTTCTGCTTTCAAAAACGTATAAGCCATGGCTCCGCCAATCAATAAGACATCTGCTTTTTGCATCAAGGTCTCGATCACTTTAAATTTGGTGGAAATTTTAGCTCCTCCCAAAATAGCACAAAAGGGACGTTTGGGATTCAAGAGTGTCGATCCTAAATAAGCAATTTCTTTTTCAAGCAAAAAGCCTGCAGCCGCTTTGTCAGGAAAGAATTGCGCAATGAGCGTAGTTGAAGCATGGGCACGGTGAGCCGTCCCAAAAGCATCGTTGATATAAACATCACCTAATTCTGCTAACCCGCTCACAAAGGAAGGCTCTTGTTCCGGCTTTTCTTCGCCCTTATGAAAACGCAGATTTTCTAATAATAAGATATCACCTGGTTTGAGTTGTTGCGCCATTTTTTCGACGTCGGGACCACAGCAATCGGGGGCCATTTGCACAGGCCGTTGCAGAAGTTCACTTAACCGTTTGGCGCAAGGCACTAAGGAAAATTGAGGATCGGGTTGTCCTTTGGGACGACCCAAGTGACTCATTAAGATGACAGAGCCGCCTTGGTCTAATACATATTGAATGGTAGGCAGTGAAGCGCGAATACGTGTATCATCGGTGATTTGACCATTCTCTAATGGAACATTAAAGTCGACTCGTATCAAAGCTTTCTTTCCTTTGAGGTCTAAGTCTTTTACAGAGAGCTTATCTACCATTGGAGACTCCTTAATGTCTTGCCTTTTTTAGAGCTGAATTGCTAGGTTAAAGTCTACTTCATATTCTATAGTAAAACGTGTGTCAAGCATTATTCAATCGTAAAAGATATGTTTAATCCTCAAGAATTGAGAAGAGAATATCGCTTAAAAGCATTAGACATTCATCAGCTGGATGTTGATCCCGCTTCTCAATTTAAAATTTGGTTGCATGAGGCCCAGCAGGCACAAATTCTAGAAGTTAATGCGATGACACTGTCCACAGCTTCGGCAGAAGGACGTCCCTCTTGCCGTACAGTTTTGTTGAAAGTGATCGATCCCAAAGGTTTTGTCTTTTTCACAAATTATGAAAGTCGTAAAGGGCAAGATTTAGCGGCTAACCCTTTTGCATGCGTGACCTTTTTCTGGCGTGAACTCGAACGTCAAGTGATCATCAGTGGACAAATCGAAAAGTTGACGCAAGCAGAATCAGAAATTTATTTTGCTTCACGCCCCCGTGAAACACAAGTGGCGGCTTGGGCTTCCAAGCAAGATCAAGTGATTGCTTCTCGTGAAGTATTAGAAGACGCTTATCAGCATTATGAAAAGCTGTATGTCGGACAAAAAATTCCCTTGCCTCCCTATTGGGGAGGTTATCGCCTCTTACCTAATCGTTTTGAATTTTGGCAAGGAAGAGAACATCGTTTGCATGATCGCTTTGCTTATCGATTAGAAGAAGAGAGATGGTTAATCGAACGCTTGGCACCTTAAAATGATGTCGTTACATCAATCCAAGGCTGAGGGTTTGTGGACATGAGTGGACAAGGTGGACTTCATGGACGACGTGGACATAAAGCTTTGCGAAAGCTATCCAAATATCATAAAATCAACCAGTTAAATCATTTCATTATGTCCGCTTCGTCCACGAAGTCCACCTTGTCCACTCATGTCCACAAACCCTCAGCCTTGGATTGATGCAACAACGTTTAAAAGTTCTGTGTTTATCTCTTTCATTCATATAAATTAAAATAAATTATTAACAATTAATTTAAAACAAATTAATAATTTAAAATTAAAATAAACTTATAAAACATAGATATTTTTAATAAAAATAACAACAAAACCAGGAGCTTAAATGAGAATAACAACTTTTATTCAAACTATTCAGCAGCATATTACCGCTTCTACCACACCATCAAAACCACGTGTAATAGGAGGAGATTTAAAAACCGCCCAAACAGCAGCAAAGACTTTCGAAGCAGAAGAATTTAATAGACTATGTCAAGAATATAAAGAAACGCACGGAACATTTTTTAATGCTGAGGAATTCGCCCGTGACTGGGAAGAATATAAAAAGGAAATTGAAAACGGTAATATACCACGTCAACCAGTGCCTATAAAAATCATTCCGATTGATACAAGCACTATTTGGCAAAAAATTAAAGAAAAAATCGGATTAAGCGGACCCGCTCAAGCATGATTTTTCTTGATTAATTCAAGAAAATATTGATGAATTACAGGGTCTGTGGTGAGTTCTGGATGAAATGAAGCGCCTAAATGATGTCCTTGTTGGATCAAAATAGGTTCTTCCTCAAAAGTCGCCAATACACGCACATGAGGTCCATGCGCACGGATACGAGGCGCCCGAATAAAGAAAGCCGGAAAAACTTTCACATGTTCAGGCGTCAATTCTAAAGGCACGAAAGCTTGAAAAGACTCCACTTGTCGCCCAAAGGCATTGCGTTCAATCGTTACATCGAGCAGTTGCAGGGGTTGAAGCGGCGATTCTTGAATATTTTTCGCCATTAAAATTAAGCCGGCACATGTTCCAAAAACAGGCTTTTGCTTAGCAAATGCCACTAAATGCTTAGACATATCAATGAATTGCATTTGCTTGAACATCACCGTGGATTCTCCGCCGGGAATAATCAATCCTTCGCACATCGTTAGCTCTTCCGGTTTGCGCACCTCTTGCACTTCTACTCCCAAAGAACGCAACACTTCTACGTGTTTCGAAAAATCTCCTTGTAAAGCTAGTACCCCTACACGCATGCCGTCTTACCAACCTCTTTGCGCCAGTAATTCTTCTTTTTTCAGCTGACGAATATCTAATCCACGCATTGCATCCAGTAATCCCATCGAAATTTGAGCTAACATTTCCGGGTCTTGATAATACGTGGCAGCTCCTACAATCGCACGTGCACGTGGTGCCGGATCTTCAGATTTAAAAATACCGGATCCTACAAACACCGTTTGAGCTCCCAGTTGCATCATGAGCGCCGCATCGGCTGGTGTGGCAATTCCTCCTGCAGCAAAATTGGGCACAGGCAATGTTCCTGTACGCGCCACTAGTTGCACCAAATGAAAGGGCGCTCCTAAACGCTTCGCTTCCGCCATGAGCTCTGCTTGGTCCATGGTGGTTAAACGGCGAATTTCGCGATTAACTGTGCGCATATGACGAACCGCTTCTACAATATTACCTGTTCCTGCTTCCCCTTTAGTGCGAATCATAGCAGCCCCTTCACCAATGCGACGTAAGGCTTCTCCCAAATCACGACATCCGCACACAAAAGGCACTTTAAAGACATGTTTATCTACATGGTTTTCTTCATCAGCCGGAGTCAACACTTCGCTTTCATCAATAAAATCGACTTGTAAAGCCTGCAAAATTTGCGCCTCTACAAAGTGGCCAATGCGGCATTTTGCCATGACAGGAATCGTGACACTCTCTTGGATTTCTTGAATGAGCTCCGGATTGGACATGCGGGCGATTCCCCCTTGAGCGCGAATATCAGATGGAATGCGTTCTAAAGCCATGACAGCGACAGCCCCGGCATCTTCAGCAATTTTGGCTTGTTCAGCATTCGTCACATCCATAATGACGCCACCCTTCAACATTTCAGCCAAGGCAACTTTAATTTCAAATGATCCTTTTTCCACAGATGTAGAGTGTTCTTGTGTCATAAAAATGCTCCTTAAAGATTAGCAAAGGGACTACTCGCTTGACCAAATTGATTACCTTTTTTGCGCCTTTTCAGCTCATTGCGCACAGAAAAAAGCAAATCTTGGTCAAAATCTTTGTTCGCCACCCATTGTAAATATTGCAAAGGGATTTCTTTTAAAGGACGTCCTTTATGTTTCCCTAAAGGCATGTTAGTCATGAGAATCGGACGCGAAAGAGCTTCGAACAATTGCTCAGTGGTTTTATAGCGTTTAGCTAAATGCTTAAAGACTTCTCGATTGACAATGACATCGCTCATCGCACGATGCGCCCCTTCTAAAGGAATATTAAAATGCTTGCGCAATTGCTCAAGCGAGTTAACCGGACATCCATCATATAAGCGTGCCATGCGCAAGGTATCTAAAAAGCGATTTTGACGCAACGTACAGGGAATTCCATGGCGTTCAGCTGCGATTGCTAAAATATCGATATCAAAACCCACTCCATGTCCAATAATAATATGATTGCCAATCATTTTCAAAATATCAGACAGCACTTGAGCAATCGTGGGTTTATCTTGAACCATTTCAGGCGTGATATGATGAATAGCAATAGAAGTTTCAGGAATCGGGCATTCGGGATTCACTAACGTTTCCATCTGCTCATAAATCGTGTGCGCATCAAAGCACATGACAGCCACTTCAATGATGCGATCCTGCTGAGCATCTAGTCCTGTTGTCTCGCAATCAATACAAATAAATTTTTGTTTCTCAATATCAGTCATGGACCTATCCTTGTGCTACATCTTCTTCATCTTTCAGCGCATCTTTGATCATCGCAAAAAGCTCTCGCCTTCCCTGATTTTCAACAGCCGAGTAATAAACATAATGAATATTACCCGCTCCTAAAGCCTCTAAAATTTTTTTCGTGTTGACTTGACGTTCGTTGCGTTTCACTTTATCTACTTTCGTCAACACCAAAATCATCGCTTTTTGATGATGGACAACCCAATCGAGAAATTGCAAATCATCTGCATTGGGAACCCGTCGGATATCCAAAAGAAATAAAATCAATTTTAGGGATTCTCTTTTTTCCAAATAGGCTTTCACCATTGGCCCCCACTGCTTTTTCACTTCTTGAGAAACTTGGGCATAACCATAGCCGGGAAGATCTGCAAAAGCCCACCTATCGTCTAAAGTAAAAAAGTTTAAAGCTTGCGTCTTGCCTGGAGTAGAAGAGGTCTTCACTAAATGTTTCGTATGGAACAAATGATTGAGCAAACTCGATTTTCCCACATTTGAACGCCCTGCCACAGCCACTTCAGGCAAAATGTCGCCACCCTCATTGCGAATCACGGGATAATCCTTAGGTAGAATCGCCGTTTTAATGAATTTAGCTTGTGGCATAAAAATCTAATCCTTTAGAGGATGTTAGTGTAATGAGACGTTGATCTTTTTCTAAATGCTCAAACGAGAGCTGCAAGCTATCTGGAGGCACATAGGCAGCAATGCGTTCTGACCACTCAATACAACAGATTCCTTCCGCATCGAAGTATTCATCAAAACCCATACTTAAGAATTCGTCGATATCGCGTAAGCGATAGAGATCGAAGTGATAAATCGTTTTTTGTCCTTCATAAATGTGCAAATAAGTAAAAGTTGGACTCTGAACGATAGAAGGATCCAATTGCGCTGCGCCTTGCACCAGTCCTTTAATAAAAGTGGTTTTACCCGCTGCAAGCTCTCCAAATAAACAAATGACAATCGGAACAGGCATTTGTTGTCCCAGCCTGAGCCCTAAATCAAATGTTTCTTGAGCGGAATGAGAAACGTAGTGAATTAATCCTCTGCTTCTACCCATCGCTCAACGTAAGGCATAAATTCATCAAATTCGGCCAACGCTTCTACAAAGGCAGTCACTTTATCTTCCACCAGTTGCTTCTGAATAAAGGCTAAAAAATGATCTTCTATTTTGAATTTATTTTGATTTTGTACTTCCACCACAGAGAGTTTTTTCAAATAATTGCGTTTGAAGTCTTCAACTACTGCTTCTTTGCTATTAAACAATTTGCCACTCAATACGGATGAATAAACGACTTTTTTAACAGCTTCTTTTTTCATTTTTGTCTTATCAATATAGCTCTTGATCACATCCGGATCTTCTGACACAAAAAAGCGCTTGACGCGCAATCCACCAATACGTTCTGTATTTTCCGGACATTTAGACACCCAATCATAAATGGCATCTTGCGGATTAGGATGTGTATTATCTCCAAAGACTTTCCCTGTGAAAGGGCAGATATAAATTTTTTTGGTTTCTGCGTTCACGCTAGCTTGACCAAATCCAATTTTAATTTCGGTCTCATGCCAGAGCTTATCTTCCCGCTCGAGCTGATGCACGGCATCTTCCGCGCTTTGGTAAATAATTTTTTCTTTCGGAAAAAGAACAGGCTGTAAATTGAACTTATGCTCAACAAAACATAAATAGGTGTTAATTAACTCTGCAGGTCGATTTTCCTCCAGAAATTGCTCTAACACTTTCTTTAGTTCGTCTGTTATGACAGTTTTTGTCATTGAAACCCCTTTACCGAATGGATAAATTTTAAGATTGGATTACAAATTGCTGAAGGCTAGATTACCTTGTAAAGTAATAACATTCAAGCTAATTTTCTCGAAATTAGACACAAATGATTTGGAATTGATAAAAAATAATAATGAAATCTATTTATGCTTTAAGCATTAAACAATTATTTTGAGGCGATTCTTGATAATCGCGCGTCCAAAGCTCCCCATTTTTTTGATAAGCGAATTGTTGTAAACTAAATTCAATATCCGCCAATTCGAATCGCTTTTTGCCTTCTTCAGGAAAAAGGACAATGGAACCAATAAGATGCCCTGTTTTAACGCTCCGTACATCAAAACGACAAACAGGTCGCTCTTTTCCCTCTTTATTCTCCACTAAGAGATGTTGCGTTGCCACTAATGTCTTATCCACTGAAATAAATAGATGTTTATCTTGATTGCGTAGAGGTTGTCGCCAAAGCACTTTAAATTTTACTTTACCTCCTGTCATTTCTTCATTGACGCCCGCTATAAGTAAATTCTTCGTCAAGGAAAGACGTGTTCCCTCAATTTCTACTTGATCATCCATTAAAGCTGGTTCTTTGACAGGCAAATGACATTTAACAGGTGAAAAACTGCCTTGCGCTTCTTTCGCCGTCGTCAAATAGGTCCCCTTTTCGACTTGCTGTTGCCAATTATAAAGCAGACTCAACGCTTGAGCCCAACTAATTCCCTCTGGTTTATAACTTCCTAATTCCTTAGCGTAAATCTTTTGGAGACATTGATCGACTAGACTACAACACTCTCTACTCACACGCGCCATGCGCAATAAAGGCCGAAGAGCCGTTTTATCTAAACATTGAGGATTAACAGACGCCGCCCACTCTTCCAAAAACTTCGCTATGATTTCATTAGGAAAAAGAGAGGCTTGCTCTTGATTAACCGGTTCCCCATTAGGCGTAATTTGTAGTAACTCTCTCGACGGTTTAGTCGTTTTTCTCATCCAACTAGACCATTTAGAAGCACAATACTCTAGCCCATATTGAATAGATTTGAGAGAGTCAACCATATTTCACCTATGTAAAACTTAAAAATTATAATTAAATTATATCATAAACACAAATAAATAACAATAATTTTTAAAAAATTGAATTTATTTCAACATTACATAAATACATTATACTTAAAATCGGAATTAATTAAAATAACCTACTATTTAAAAAGCGTTCATCTGATCGTATAAAGGCTGCTGAAAAAGCTTATGATAGTAGATGGAAAGAAAAACGTCGCTTAAAACAAGAACAACCATATATCCAACGTCAAATTAAGGCCGAACAAAAGCGACGTTGCCAGTTAAAAAATATCCACAGCATCGTCCCACTTTATGTGCTGTTTTTCATAAAAGATAATTCATTTATATGGGTCACTGAATCAGCACGCATTTTGATTTCTGTTAAATGCTTAATTTCTTATGATAAGAAAATATGAAGCTTTAAATCGATTAGGAATTATGAAAAGTTTAATTTCTCTTTTACATACAAAATTTCATCAGGCCACTATACAAGCCTTTCCTGAGCTCTTGGAGCAATCAGCGGCCATCCCCACTGAAGTGACGCCAAGTACCCAGAGTAAATTCGGCCATTATCAATGCAATACAGCCATGAAGTTAACAAAGATTCTGCAACAGCCGCCAAGACAAATTGCCGAAAAAATTGTTGCAGCTTTAGATCGCCAAGACAATTTGATTCAACAACTAGAGATTGCCGGACCGGGATTCATCAATATTACCCTTCACTCTGATTTCTTATCACAAGCCGTGGATCATTTATTACGTGATGTACATTTAAACATTGATCTTCCTGAAACTCCCCAACGCGTGATTATTGATTTTTCTTCTCCCAATGTAGCCAAAGAGATGCATGTGGGACATTTACGCTCCACGATCATTGGAGATAGCTTAGCGCGTCTATTTGAATTTTTAGGCCACGATGTGGTCCGCCACAATCACATTGGAGATTGGGGCACCGCATTTGGAATGCTCATTGCGTATATGAAAGAAGAAGTTCCGCACGTGTTAACTGGTCAACAAAAAACAGATCTTACCCATCTGGTAAACTGGTATAAAGCCGCTAAAAAACGATTTGATGAAGATTCTGAATTTAAACGCCGTGCACAATTAGAGGTCGTTGCTTTACAACAAGGGCAACCTCAAGCCCGTCAAGCGTGGGAAATCATTTGTGACATCTCGCGTAAAGCTTATCAAGAAATTTATGATTTACTCGATGTTAAATTGATTGAGCGAGGAGAATCTTATTATAATCCTTATTTAGCAGAAATTGTGGCAGATCTCGAACGCAAAGGACTCGTCGAAGTTTCAGATGGTGCTAAATGCATTTTCTTAGAAGGTTTTCAAAATCGTGAGGGTGAAGCCCTCCCCTTAATGGTACAGAAATCAGATGGAGGCTATAACTACGATACGACAGACATGGCCACCATTTACCATCGCATCAAAATAGAAAAGGGTGAGCGTTTAATCTATGTGACAGATGCCGGACAAGCCACTCACTTTCAGATGATCTTCAAAGCAGCCGAGAAAGCTGGCTATTGGGATCCAAAGAAAGTGCGTGTTGATCATGTTCCTTTTGGACTCGTTTTAGGAGCTGATGGCAAGAAATTTCGCACACGTTCCGGAGATACTGAGCGTCTCATGGATTTATTAACAGCAGCTATCACGCATGCAGACAAAATCTTGCAAGAACGTAATCCGGAGATGGAAACAAATGAAAGAGAACAACTCGCTCATGCTTTAGGCATTGGAGCCATTAAATATGCAGATCTTTCTAACCATAGACTAAGCGACTATACATTTAGTTATGAGCGCATGTTGCGCTTTGAAGGCAACACAGCAGCCTTTTTGATGTATGCTTATGTACGTACAGCAGGGATTAAAAGAAAAATCAATATTGATCCTCTAACAATAGTGGAAACGACTCATATTCATTTAGAGCATCCAACAGAAATTGAGTTAGGTTTACATCTTTTACGTTTTCAAGAAGCATTAGATCTCGTCGCAAATGACTTGCTTCCTAATCGTTTGACAGATTATCTATATACATTAGCTGAAAAATTTCATGCTTTTTTTCGCGATTGCCGCGTAGAAGGCAGCCCTCAGCAAAATGAACGCTTGCTTTTGTGTGAAGCCACTGCACGCGTATTAAAGCAAGGTTTAGATATCTTGGGAGTTCCTCTTGTTAATCGTATGTAATTTATTTTTAAGAAATTAAACATTAATTAATGTTTTATATGGCTCTCCGGCTATTTCACGCACATATTTGGGCACCGCATAGCCTGGTAGTTGTTTGGCGATTTCTTGCATAAGAAATCGTCCTCTCTCTTCGTCCACTTCAAAATGCGCAGTTCCTTGCACACGATCCAATTGATGGAGATAATAAGGCAGTATGCCATGATTGGAAAGTTGTTCACAAAGCTGCTTCAGCGTATGTACATCATCATTGACTCCTTTCAACAAAACAGCTTGATTCATGATGATACAGCCTAGTCGCTGTAAAGCATTCAAATGCTGAAGGACATCTTGATCTAATTCTCGTGGATGATTGCAATGAATGATAAAATAGACTTGTTGAGGAACAACCGCTATTAAACTTAAAAAACTGTCATCGATGCGCTCAGGAATGCCAATTGGAAAACGTGTATGAAAGCGAATACGCCTAATATGCGGTAGTTTCGCTAAGCTTTCCAATAGATAAGCAAGCATTTCATCTGAAAGGGAAAGAGGATCGCCTCCGCTTAAAATCACTTCATGCACAGACAAATCTTGTTCGATACAAGCCAGTTCTTTCTCAAAGGTTTTATCTGTTTCATAGCTGAAATTTTGCCTAAAACAATAGCGACAATGCATCGCACAAGCACTTGTACATACTAAAAGTACGCGTCCGTCATATTTATGTAAGAGTTTTTTCTCTTTTTGAAAAGCCTGATCGCAAACCGGATCAGAAACAAAATCTGGATGGTGCTTAAGTTCTGCTTGCAAAGGTAAAAATTGACGCACGAGGGGATCATCTAAAGTCCCTTTAGGCATTTTTTCAGCAAGGCGTAAAGGCACTTGAAAAGCAAAATGAGGTTTTAAGATGAGTTGAGCACGTTGTGCATCATTTAATTCTAAAAAATCAGCAAATTGATCGACACGTGTGAAATTCTTTCTCAAGATAGAGCGCCATACAGATATAGGAGCCATTTTTAATAAAGGACAAGACATACCACTCTTTCATGCTATTTGTAAACAATAAGGATAGGTTATAGAATAGCATAAAATGCTTATTTTGAGACATTAAATTTATATTGAGCGCAGAGCAATGCATTTTAGTGGACAAAAGGACAAACAACACAAACGACATAAAGGACCTTAACGACGAAGTGGACAGATGTCATTATTGTCCTTTTGTCCACATTGTCGTTAAGGTCCTTTATGTCGTTTGTGTCGTTTGTCCTTTTGTCCACCACTCTAGTATTAAGTGAAAACAGGTTCCAAGAATTTTTCTTCTTTTGATCGCCCCACTTTCTCTTCACCCTTCACTATGCTGAAATTCGCTCCTAAAACTTCTAATTTATGCACAAGAGATTCATAACCTCGCTCTAAGAAATGTAGACCTGAAATTGTACTTGTGTCAGAAGCAATTAATGCGGCCATCACATAGGCAAAACCAGCACGTAAATCCGGAATACGAATATCTCTTCCCACAAGCGGTGTAGAACCTTTAATAATGACACTATGACAAAAACTTTGCGAAGCAAAGCGACATTGCTTGCCTCCTAAACATTGCCTAAACAAGGCAATATCTGCTCCCATTTCACTTAATGTTTCTGTGTACCCAAAACGATTTTCGTAAACTGTTTCATGAACGACAGACGATCCTGAAGCTTGTGTTAGTAAAACGACAAAAGGCTGTTGCCAATCTGTCATAAAGCCGGGATGAACATCCGTCTCAAGATGCAACCCTCCTTGCAAAGGACCATCATAAAAGAATTCAATGCCAGTGCCTTTTACATCAAATCCTCCGCCTACTTCACGCAGCTTATTCAAAAATGTCAACATGTTGACATGCTGAGCCCCTTCCACAAAAACACGTCCTTTAGACGTGATGGCAGCCATTCCCCACGATGCTGCTTCAATGCGGTCAGGAATCACTGTGTGCTCCACTTCATAGAAACGTCGCGTCCCTTGAATGCGAATCGAGCGATCCACATCTACTGTGATAATGGCTCCCAATTTTTGCAAAAATAAAATCAATTCTACCACTTCAGGTTCAATCGCTGCATTCTTAATGACTGTCGTTCCTCTAGCTGTCACACTCGCTAAAATGGTATTCTCTGTTGCACCTACTGATGGAAAAGGCAGTGTAATGAGTGTCCCTTTAAGTCCATTATGCGCATGCGCAAAATAAGCCCCTTCACGCTTCATTCCACGATATTCAATCACAGCCCCTAGCTGTTCCAACGCACGAATATGAAAATCTACAGGACGTGGTCCAATTAAGCATCCTCCTGCAGTAGGTACAATAATATCTTGATCGGTGCGCCCTAACAAAGCGCCTATCATCAAAATCGGAATGCGATTTGATCCTGAAAAACGCTGTGGCACATATGACGTCTTCAATTCTTTTGTCACTACATGCATCACGCCTGCTTCGCGATCCCATTTCACATCCATTCCAATTTCTTCGCATAGAGCGACTGTGACTTCTACATCCCCAATATTAGGAACATTGTAAAAAGTGCAGGGTTTATCGGATAAAAGAGACGCCACCAAAAGTTTTGTCATCGCATTCTTAGCACCTGCCGCTTTAATATGTCCTTTTAAGGGAGTTCCCCCTGTAATTTTTAATAAATTCATGCGTGCTTGCCTGGTTTGCTAAATTTTAATTTGATAAAAAAATGAAAGAACAAATTACACGAATTATCTGTATATAAGCAATCGATAAAGCATATTTGTAGCTATTTTCGTTTAAATTTTAAAGTAAAAATTAACCATTTTTTATTTTCATCTATTCTTTTTAAAGATGCTTTTATTTAAAATACCCCTTCCAACCTATAATCGATGAGGGATAAACATGTCTAAGTTAGAAAAAATTGAAACAAATCAAGCTCCTCAGGCTAGAGGTCCTTATTCACAAGCTGTATGCGCTAAACCTTTTATATTTGTATCGGGTCAAATTCCTATAGATCCTGCTACAGGCAAGTTAGTGGAAGCCGATATTTTTCTGCAGGTCAACCGTGTATTAGATAATTTAGAAGCTATCTTGAAAGCGAGCGGATGCTCTTTTCAAGATGTCGTGCGTTGTGAAGTTTTTATGAAAGACCTTAATGATTTCGCTTTAGTGAATCAAGAATATGCGAAGCGATTCACTCAAACCGCTCTCCCTGCACGACAAACGATTCAAGTGGCACGCTTACCTCTTGATGCCTTAGTTGAAATTTCCTGCATTGCCATCCAACCTTGACATAAAACCTAATAGAATTAACAATTAAACACTTAAAATTAAACTTATTCAAAAAGGGTGAAACATGGAAAAGGGAACTCTTGAAATTCATAGTGAAAATATTTTGCCTATTATCAAAAAATGGCTCTATTCAGACCGTGACATTTTTGTACGTGAACTAGTGTCCAATGCCTGTGATGCCATCCAAAAAACAAAAATTCTACGTGATCAAGGCGAATTAGATATCAAAGATCAAGATTTTCGCATTGATGTGCAAATTGATAAAGAAGCGCATACGCTTAAATTTATCGATAATGGAATTGGAATGGATGCCGAGGAAGTCAAAAAATACATTGCCCAAATTGCGTTTTCCGGCGCAGAAGAGTTCTTGGACAAATATAAATCTAATAACGAGCAAGATCAAATCATTGGTCATTTTGGGCTTGGTTTTTATTCCGCTTATATGGTGGCTGATTTAGTCGAAGTCAATACATTCTCTTATAAACCAGGTGCAGAACCTGTTCTGTGGCGTTGCGATGGATCATCAGACTATGAAATAGAAAGAGGCACGCGTGAGACAAGAGGAACAGAAATCACCCTTTTTATTGGTAAAGAGCATGAGGAATGTTTAGATCCGAGTTATATCGAAAAAATATTGCGTCACTATTGTTCCTTTCTGCCTTATCCCATTTATTTGGACGGTAAACGCATTAATGAGCGCGCCCCACTTTGGGTTAAATCTCCTTCAGAATGCACGCAAGAAGATTATTTGCAATTTTATCGCTATTTGTATCCAACAGACGAAGATCCTCTCTTCTGGCTACACTTAAATGTCGATTATCCTTTCCGCTTAAAAGGCATTCTTTATTTTCCTAAAATGCGCCGCGACTTTGATCCTAATAAAAGCAGCGTGAGCTTATACTCCAATCGTGTGTTTGTCTCTGATAACTGTAAAGACATTATTCCTAATTATTTAATGGTATTGAGAGGCGTCATTGATAGCCCGGATATTCCTTTGAATGTATCGCGCAGCTATTTGCAGATGGATCGCACCGTGCGTCAGCTATCTAGTCATATTTCCAAAAAAGTGACAGATAGCTTATCCACACTGTACAAGACAGATCAAGAGCGTTTTTTTAAAGCATGGCCCGATGTTTCTTTGGTCGTCAAATTGGGTATTTTAGAAGATGATAAGTTCTATGAGCGTGCAAAAGAATTTTTAGTTTGGAGGGACACGGATCACAATTGGACAACGCTACAAGATTATTTGGAACGTAATCGTGAGAAAACGAAAGATAAAATTCTGTATACTGTGGATGAAAAACATGCGGGTCATATTCTGCAGATTTATCGTGCGCAAAATACTGAAATTTTATGTGCTAATAGTCCTTTAGATCCTTATTTGATGCATTTTTTAGAAGGCAAACTCAGCCCTGTTACTTTCCAACGCATCGATGCTGAAATTCATGACAATATTGTGGATAAGAATCGTGAAAAAACCGTTCTAGACGCTGAAGGCAAAACAGAAGCAGTCAAGCTTGCAGATTTCGTCCGAGAGAAGCTAGCAGATGATCAAATTGAAATAGAAGCCAAAAGTTTGGCAACAGATTCGCTTCCTGGTTTTATTATGATGGACGAGAAGCAACGCCGCATGCGTGATTATTTGATGCGTTTAGATCCTGAAGAGCGCAATCAACAGATGGCTTTTTTGGGAAAACGTACTTTTGTGGTGAACACCAATAATCCTTTGTTAGAAGCAATTCGCAAATTGGATCGCACTAAACCAGATTTAGCGAAAGAACTTGTGCACGAAGTGTATGAACTTGCCCTTCTTTCCCAACGTGAGATGGAGCCCCATCATTTACATGAGTTTGTGAATCGTAGTAATCGCATTCTGGAGTCTTTAGCAACGGAACTAAGCCAGAGTTTATCTTAAAATTATTTCTCTTCTCTGTGCTCTTTGTGTACTCTGTGGTAAATTAATAAATAACCACAGAGCACCCACAGAGAAACACAGAGGAAGCGCTTTCAAAATGAGATCTTCATGTTTATATCACTTTCTTTTTATCGTCCTTGGATTTGTCTATTTATCTGTTTTGCTTTCTCCTGTTGGGCAGACCTTGTCACGGATACGATTTACTTAACTTGGCAACGTCAACCCGACACCACCATGACCATTCAATGGATTAGTCCACTCCAACAACCACAAAGTCGTATTGCCTATTGTTTAAAAGACGATGCCACTACATGGACAGAAGTAAGGGGAGAAACGTTTAAATTTCCTCAGAGTTCCAAATATTTGATCCATCGTGTCGAATTACAAGGTTTACAACCTAATACAGACTATGTTTTTAGAGTCATCCCTTATCAAGAAGATTATCAATTTCGCACTGCGCCGGCTGACTTGAAACATCCCATCCATTTTGTTGTAGGTGGTGATATGTACCATGATGGCATTCACCTCATGGCAAATACATGCCGACAGGCAGCTCTAACGGATCCTTTATTTGCCATTATAGGAGGCGACATTGCCTATGCTGTAGGCTCTGCACGAGATCTTTTTCAAAATATTGAACGTTGGATTACCTGGATTAAAACATGGCACACTAACATGATTACACCTGATGATCGCTTAATTCCTGTGATCGCAGCTATTGGCAACCATGATGTCGTGGGCCATTATAATCAACCTCCTTACAAAGCTGCCATTTTTAGCATGCTTTTTCCTATGCCTGGTAAGCAAATTTACAACGTCATGGATTTTGGCTCTTATTTGAGCCTTTTTCTCTTAGATTCCGGACATGCTAATTCCATTGCAGGTCCACAAACACGCTGGCTGCAAACAGCGCTTCAAGCGCGTCAAGCCACCACTCATCGTTTTGCCATTTACCACGTTCCCGCTTATCCTTCTTGCCGCAAATTTCATAATCGCCAAAGCTTTGCCATTCGTCGTTCTTGGGTTCCTCTCTTTGAAAAAGGAGGCATTCAAGCTTGTTTCGAGCATCATGACCATGCTTATAAAAGAACACACCCGCTTTTAAGAAATCGTCCTCATCCTGATGGTATTGTGTATTTAGGCGATGGCGCTTGGGGAGTAGAGCATCCCCGTCAACCTCGTGCAAGGTGTATCCCCTCTTACTTGGCTAAATTTTCACCTACTCGACACTTCATGGTGGTAAGCTTGGATGCTTCTCAGCAGCATTTTAGAAGCATAAATGATCAAGGACACACAATTGACACTTATCATAAAACATTAAAAACGAAAGATTTATCAACGATTAAAGCATAATTCAATTTTTTTTTGGATTTTAAAACTTCTGGCATAAATAATCTGAGAGGATTGATATAAAGGATGAATCGTGAAACATCATTTTAAGTTGTTATTTTTGTGGATCTTAAGTTTCTGTTTCTTATTTAAACAAGAGATGCAAGGACAATTATTATCTCCTGAAATGGGAACTGTCATTGTCACCTATCAGACAGATCAAAAAGGACAACGTTTGGATCGCATTCGTTTCTGGTTGATCAATGAAAATCAAGAGCGCACCTTATATCCTAAAAAAGATGAATTTGTTGCCAACAGTAGTAATTCACGTAACGAAAGAACGGTTGTGATCACCCATTTGCCGGAAGGACATTATCGCATTGAGTTTCTTATTCCCAATACGGATGAATTTTTTGAACATGTATCTCCCCGTGAATTTGAGCTCACTTCTAGTGCGGTTGTTAAAATCGATCAAACTATTCATCCTAGCCTTCCTTCTTCAATAGAAACCGATCAATTTTCATTTATCGATCAATCTGAAATTGCGCAGTTTATAGTTAATCCTGGTCGATTGGCTTTCCCTCCTCCCCGCGTACCTATTCAACGACCTGCTTTCCTTTATGTAAAAACGAATCAAAATGTCAAGTGGAAGATCATTCAACAAGGGCGTGTCATTTATGCTGGACAAGGTTCAATGACCAATATCACGATTCCGGCAGGCGTCAACTATTCGCTAGTCGCAGAAGATATTCCAGGCTATAGCTTCTACACATCACCTCAAATGCCTTTTAATATAGGACCCGGTCAAAATTTACAAATTGATCTATTTTATCAACGCAACGTAGGTTATGTGACGTTAAAAGGATCTCTTCCTAGTCAAGCAAAAACTTTAACGATTACTCTACAGCCGCAACAAGATGATCTAATGCCTATAACCGCTGAACTCATTCCTGTTAATGGCCAAATTTCTTGGCAAAGTGGTCCTTTACCTGTAGGTGCTTATACGTTATCTTATACCACTCCTGATCGTTTCAAACCTGTTGGCAATCAACATTTCACCATTGAAAAAGATCGCTATTTGATTCTCAACCTCCCCTCTTTTACACATAAAGGCAGTGTGCAAGTAGTGACAGATACTTCAACAGCTCTTTTTACTTTAACGACTGAAAGTGGAGCCGTGATCGGACAAGGTTTAGGTTACACCTATACTTTTACAGATTTAGATCCGGGTAATTATTTACTTAATTTTACCAACTCTAATCCTGATTTGATCGCAGAGCCTACTTCTCAGCAAGTTTCTGTCTCTGATAATCAAACTCCACAAGTTAAAGCTCATTATAAGAAGAAAGCCAACATTCGCGCCGCTCATCCCCAAATGCCCGATTTACCTATGCAGAAAGATTTAGAGGGGCTTCCAAATTCCACACAAACTCAGCAGCCTCAAAAAAGCGGAATTGAAGTGGTCACGAATTTGACAGAAGGCAGCTTTACTTTGCAAAACCTCGATCAACCTCAAGAACAGAAAGTGGTTCGTTTTCGTGAAAAATCCACATTTATTCCCTTGCAGTCAGAAGGACGCTTTCAAGTGACTTTTACTCCTATTCCTAACTATCAAACTCCTGATCCCCTCACATTCACACGTCAAAAAGAAGATCGCACATTCATTGAAGTCGCTTACACACCGGGCGACACCTTTGTAGACGTGCCTGCCGGACCTGCTATCATTGGGGATCCTTTTACAGATAATCGACAAAATGAGCGTCCCGGCAAAGAAATAGACATTCCTGCATTCTCGATAGCTGCTTATGAAGTCACAAATGGACAATATGCAGATTGGCTTAACCAGGCGCTTCAAGCTCAAACGATACAATGGGATAAAAATCATCCAGGCTATCTTTTAGATAAAGAAGGTCATCCTCTTTGTAAAACATTAGAAGCCACTTCTCTTGCTCAATTGAGCACGCGTCAACAAGGTGAGTTGTCAACTGTTCATCCTATTCCTGGTAAAGAGAACTATCCTGTGATCGAAGTCACATGGTATGGCGCTCAAGCATATTGTCAAGATAAGGGGTACCGCCTTCCTACAGAGGCTGAATGGGAAAAAGCTGCCGGAATGTCTTTACCCGCTAAAGGAGAAAAGCTCAAACGTTTCAAATATGGTTTTGGACAAGATACGATCGATCGTAGCTGGGCTAATTATCGCGATAACACGCGTCCTTTAGGCAATCTACAAGTGTTAACCACACCCATCGGATTTTATAATGGTATGAATACACTGGCTTTAACTACTCAAGATCGCACTCCCATTCAGACGCATGATGCTAAGAGTCCTACCGGCGCCTATGATATGAGTGGCAATGTGTGGGAATGGGTAGCAGATCAAAATCAAGATCATCCGACCTACAAGATTGTTAAAGGGGGCTGCTACGATAGTCTAGCAGAAGGCGTTCGCGTGTCTGAACGTCTGGCCATTCCCCCTGATTATTCTGATATTTATACCGGATTTCGTGTTGCTAAATAAAAAGACAAATATTCTTTTATAACTACTCAACCAGTTAAAATTTAATAAGTTCGATGAATACGCGAAGCGTTTAGAGCCCCCAAGCAACTTCGTTGCTAATATCAAAAAGTAACAGCGACCTTTTTAGTAGTTGGTCAAAGTATACTTAAAAAGACTGGTTTTATCTGTGCGGCAGCACTATCACTGCATTAGCCCAGACCGAGCGCGTTTAGCGCTCGTTCTGGGATTTAATGTACAACCTATTGCACTGCGGTTAGCAGTACTACAAGGGCGCCAAATAGTTGCACTGCTAACCGCAGTGCTAATCAAATGGCATTATTTACCCAGAACGAGCGCTAAGCGCGCTCGGTCTGGGCTAATGCAGTAATAGTGCTTCCGCACAGATAAAACCAGTGTTTTTAAGTATACTTTGATCAATTACTAAAAAACACTTTAAAAGAGCGAGCTAATAACAATGTTTAGTTACTCAGGAGCGCGAAAGTCCTCTTTCGCTTTTTAGGAATGGACCGGAAAATTCGCCCCATTGAAAGCGAAAGAGGACTTTTGCGCTCCAAACGCTTGCTTCGCGTATTCACTAGCTTTTGAACTCCCTCTATTTATCAATAAATTAAAATTAATTTACTAAACTTTTATATTACTATGATATAATTATAATTAGATATAGTTAAACTATATTTAATCAGTGTTAATTTTATAGTATATAGAGGTATATTATGATTGATGGAGTTTCATCCCCTTTAAATCCTCAGGTAGAAGTTCCTACAAAACCACAGGAAAATGAATTACATCTGGAAAAATTACTGGCTCAATTGCCTTTTCCTGATTTAACGCCAGAAACTATTCAAGACATCCATAAACTTTATACGGAAATAGCACCACTCATTAAAGATCCTTCGGATGAAACTCAACCTACATTAGAAGCTCAAACTCAACAAATTGAAGAGCAATTAAAAGTTCTTGAACAAAAGAAAATCGATCAAGCCAACATAGACATTTCAAAATTCATCGAGGAATTGAAAAAAATTTTAGACAAAAAGTCTAATCCAATTGAACAGCAATTAGTGGAAATGGGCGAGACAAAGAAACCACAAAAAGTAGTAGAAGCAGTGGACACCATGAAGGCTTGGGGACTCGATTATGTCGATACAACCAGAGAAGTCGTAAAAGATGGGATTGAATTTGTCGAAAATGTCTTACCTTCCGAAATGTTCGAAACTCATGGATTTGAGCATTTTGAAGAATTTCAAAATGTATGGAATTTAGGTTTAAAACTCATTGCTGCGCTTGATATAGGAAGCGCAGGCATCATGCTCATTTGTAAAATTAAAATGTTAGAGCAATCTCGCTCTCTCCTAGAAAAGATTAAGCAAGATCCCAACTTCTCTTCTTTATCGCTAGAAGAAAGCAAAAAAATTACAAAATGGGAAATGAACTTGAAATTAGAGGAAGAGAATTTAGCGTCCGAAAAATTAAAATTTGGCTTAGAGGCGAGTTATCTGGCTTTGGTTGCTACTAACACAGCCCTTAATTCTACTTCAGGAACCCTTCCGGGGGTCGCTATGGCTGCTTCAGGCTTGTCCTGGACTCTTGATGTTTTTTGGGTCGTTTTAGTAGGTCTAGCCTTAAAACAGGCCCAAAAAAATACGCAAACAGTTACGGATTGGAGACGAGAATTTCAACAATATCTTTCTGCGCGCTTGCCAAAGTCTACCATTCAATTGGCAAACAAACCTGAAGATGAAGCTTTAGCTAATCATATTCGTCTGGATTTACTCCTTCCGGCAGAAACTGACGATAAATACCAAGAATCTTTAGCTACACTTATTCAAGGAACACAAGATTTGCTGACTAAACGGGAAGCGATTGCTCATCAAAAATTACTCAAGCTTAGACCTCATTTTCAAGATCTTGCACCTAAAATTGAAGTTCAACAACGCGCTTCTTTTGATCATGCCATGAATACTGTGGAAAGGATCCTTTCAAATCCTCACATTGTGCTAAATTTTAAGAAGGATTCTAAGATGGATTCTAAAGTGCAGGAACAGCTTTTAGAAGCAAAAGCATTACTAGAAAAGTGGGGATTTACAAAAGAACAGCACCCAGAAATTTTCTCCTCTTTTGACACATGGGAAAAGGCTACTGAATTAGCAGAAAAAAGAACAGCTCGTCATACTCTTTTTAAAAATTTCGAATTATGGAAAGCCGACCCAGAAGCCGTCCAAAATCAATTTCAAACGTGGTATGATGCTCAAAAGTCTGACGCTCAAACTCAAGACAAGTTGTTACAGTCTTATATCGATCATCAAGAAACGCTAGAACAAACGACAAAGAATGCTCTTAATCAAATGATTCAACAGAAACACGAAATAGAAGAAAGCTTTCTCGGTCTTAAACAAGTCAGATTGAACATTCACTTTAATTTATCTCTTGTCTCTTTGGCTATAAGTGCAACTTTAGCGATTATTGGACTAGCAACAACACCTTTTGGGGGCATAGGTATTATCTTTTTAGTTCTTTCAGCAGGTTCATTTGCTGTAGGATTAGGCATGATCGGCGCAAGCTGTTACCAATCTTACCGGGTGAAACCGCAAACAACTCAATTGATGATGAAAGGATTTCAATTGAAGCTTTTATGGGCAAATCTTCGTTTAGCTATCCAAGATTATACCCATCAAGCAAAAAACAAAAAATTGAAAGCCATCTCACAAATACTTTTAGATGCTCTTAGTGATCCTTTGCATAAAACGGATAATGAAAAACATCAAAAGTTATTAGTTGAATATGAAAAAGCTAAGAAAGAATTTGAAGAAAGCCAAAATAAAGTCAAAGAATGGACAGAGCGTGCTAAACAATTACAAACTGAATTGACACAAGCTACCTGGCAAGATTTTGTGCAGCAAGCAGATTTAAAGCACTCTACTGATGAAAAGGGATTTGATACATTACGTGCCTTTAACGAAGCTTTTCAAGCATGCGATTTGGAACTTCTTAACCCAGAGGTCAAGCTATTGCTCGAAACGCATTTAGGATTAGATTTGAAAGCTGCACAAGCCGCTTTAAGCAAAGATAAAAATTCCGAGGCAGTCAAAAAAACTTTGCAAAAATTTTTCAGTTTAGATGATGCTAGCCTCGTAAGCTTTATCCAACAACAACAAGCTGCAAGAGAGATTGGTTTAATCCAACCCTTAAAAACTTAATAGGTTAATTTATGATCTTAGATCAACTAAAAGACATACTAGAAAAAGAATCGTTTGAATGCGCTGTGACACCTGCCACTCACAAAATTCCCTTTAATCGTCTTTTAGTGATCTTAGATCTCGATCATAAGAAAAGAGAGCGTATTGTGGAAATTATTGCAAATGAACAGAAAGTGAGTTCTGAATTTGCCCTTCCTCAAGCTGCTTCGCTTCCTTATCGTGTTCAATTTCGCATCGACTTGCCGTTTAAGATCCAAAATTTAGCTTTAAGTCAAGTGTCGAGCTTATTGCTTTTCCTCAATCAACTTCTTGACCTTCCAGGATTCGAATTAAATGAACTAGAAGGTCGCGTGAGCTATCGCTATGTGTGGATTGCACAAACTGCCGCCTTAGATAAGTTTTCTATCATGAGTATTATGGGAACGATTATCCTGAATTTAGCTCTATTTGCAGATACCATCGAATCGCTAGCAGATGGACAAAAAACTTTTAATGATCTGTTAGCTCAAATTATTCAAAATGTGGAGACTTCTCGTTCTTCTAGCATTTAATGGACAGAAGGACAAACGATACCAAGGACAATAAGGACCTTAAGGACAAAGTGGACAAAAGGACTTTTTATCTTTTGTCCACTTTGTCCTTAAGGTCCTTATTGTCCTTGGTATCGTTTGTCCTTCTGTCCATTAAATGCTAGAAAAAAGCATCTCTAAAATAAACTAATCTTTATTAATTACCAATTTTATTAACAATTGTTTTATATAATTAAATATTTAATTTAATATCTTTTTTTGTTTTATTTATATTGTAATATATGTTATAATTAAATTACAAAATTTTTTATTAGGTTAGTAATGGGATCTCATTCAATTACAGTAAATACAAAAACTCCTACTATTAGTAGTTTTACCGTTCCTGTAAAAAACCCTCCTCTTTTACTCCCAGAGCAATTACAATCCCTTTTGCATGAACCGAATACGCAAAAAGAACCTCCCATACTTCTTAAAGATAAGGTAACTCCTTTACAATCTGATCAAACTAATTTGTTTTTAGATTTTCAACAAAATCCAACAATAATTCATAAACAAAATGAATCTGTTATTAAAAATCTTGCAGAAAAAAAGAAAAAACTTACAGAAGACATTAGAACTTGGGAAAGTACTTATAAAAAATGGATGAAGGATTTAAAGGAATATGGGCGTTTTCAAGGTTATGGGTTAGACGTTTTAGAATACTTTCACATTAACCGCACAAACTTTGTGACGGGTTTAGCGCCTTTTTTATCTAGTGAACAAACAGAAACCTTAAGTGAATACTTAGATAGCAGTAACGAAGCTGTTAAAATCACTGGAGCAACTGCTCACGTCTTTTTGAATGCAGTGAAATGGTTTATCCTCAATCAGGAACTTCAAGATTTAAGAGAGTTAGAAAATCGTTATCGAGATTTAGATCACCAAATGCATGCTGTTTCAAGTTCTCAGTTTACGACCTCGGAAGAATCGACTAAAGCGATTGAAGAGCGTTTAGATAGCTTAAGACAACAGCTCCTAGAAGAGCAACAATCGGCTCAAAGCAAAGGCATCAATAATTTAGGCAAAATTTTGAGCAAAGCTGTTGTTTCACCACTCACAGACGCTTTAACTCATCTGACTTCTCTTTCTGATACTTCCGCTAAAAAAATAGCGGCAAGAAGCGGTAAATGTGCCTTTAACATTTTTAAACATTTCTATCACATTTATGAGCTTTATCAAGCACGTCATCTCCAACGTGAATGGATTCACCATTTAAAGCCACGCCTTATTGTTGATTTATCTGTTTCTAAAGCAGCTCAACAAGAATTACAAGAAGAGGCGCAAGCTTTTTTGGATAGCTTGGCACAATGCGCGTCATTGAAAGAAGTGAAGAAGCAATTTAAAACAGTAGGCCTTTTCTTAGAGCTCCCTGAAAACTTTGAAAGATGGAAACAACTTTTAAGTGATAAACGCTACTGTCGTTATTTGATTCACTCCTATTATCAGTGTGTAGGCCAACAGCCGGTGATGAACTCTGCTGCTGATATGCAAACTTTGTTACGTCAACGTCAAGCTGCTTTCGAAGCAAAAGTTGAACAAAGCTTACCTTTTATTGTCGAGCAAATCCAAATATGCCAAGAGATGGATTTTGCAGAGATTAAGCAACATTTTGCCGCCCTTCACGTGCATTTTGATCGTTTAGAATCTCCACCTCAAGATCAGCAAGAATGGAGGGAAAAAATTCAATCAGAAGACTTCTGTCTTTCATTAGCTAAACAATGGGTCGATTACCAAGAAACAAGTGCTCAATTGGCAGAACAGATGATGCGCCAGGCTTTGTTATCCAAGCATCACGTTGAAAGCCGATTTTTAATGTATCACGGAATAGAAAGTTTGATCAGCATTGCTTTCTCCGTTATCCAAATTGCTCTGACTATTCCTAGCTGGGCTTTGAGTCAAATATGGTCATTGCTGCAACTGCTTGTCACTGATGTAGGAGCGATTATTCCCGGTTTTGGATTTGCTGCTATTTTGTTTCCGGAAATCAATTTAAAAGTAGATAACGTCTTGTTATTATTTTTTGAGTATCTAGTCGGGTTTACTTATAAATCACACGAATATAGCGTAGAAGGATATAAAATTAGCTTTCTCATTCGTTGGTTTAAATTTGCTTCTCTGATATATACCTTGATAAACTACTCAGCCCAAGGAATTTTATGGTCAACCTACAGCTTAGGAACTTATATTCCACAAGCGCAACCTATAGATGTCAATACACATCTCACTCAAATGCAAGAAAATTTAAAACAGCAGCAATTAAATTATAAACGTCGAATCAAAGACTTAGAAGAATGTCTGCATCAACTGCGTCTACAAGATGTACGCTCAATGATTCAGCCAGATGCCCCCTTACAAAGAGAGAATGAACAAGAATTTGATCCCTTTGAAAACCTGGCAGCTGCCTTAAAAGATGTCGATTTTAACTACTTTCCTCCTTCCATTTTGGAATTTTTTGAGGAAAATCTAGGCATTGAGTTGACTAAAGTCAATCCTCATCAATTAAAAGAGAGAATTGAAAAAAGCTTCACATTAGATGATGAAGACTTTATCGATTCTTACCGCTCTCATCGTGCTAAATTCATAAAAGTTTAAGTAACAATACATTTATTCTCTTTTTCTATTTGTTTTTTACATTGTTCATTTAAAAATTTAAATAGCGCGAAGCTTAATTTGAATTTCAATGCATTTTTTTACAACAATAGGTAAATACTTGTAGTAATTATTAAATCATTCATTTATAGTAGATTGCAAACTCTTAATTAAGATTGCATGAAGCTTAGGTTAATCATGGCTCTTACTCCACTTTCTACAGCAAAACATAATGATCACGTCGTGAATGGCACAGCCACACCTACCGTAAACAAAGGAGGGAGTCATGAAAAGAACAGTTTGGTACATCGCGGAAATTTAACCAATTTAAAAATTCCCTCTCAGCATATTCTTTCCCATCTAAAAGGACAGCAAACAAGACCGCATACTTTGAATTTAAAAGCCGGTCAACAGCGCATTTCGCTCCAGCAAAACCGAAATTTAGTTTCTCTTAATGCTAAAAAAATAGAGTCACAACTTAACCTTGTCCAAAAACAGGCTGAAGTTATTGCTCCGGAAGCTGAAAAATTGTCAAGCTTTGCAACTGAAGTCAGAAGTTGGGAAACCATCTATCTCAAATGGATGGATAATTTAAAAGATTACGGCAATTTGCAGAGAAAAGTTTTAGAATCCTTAAAATATTTTTATATTAACCGCGAAAATTTCTTAACATCTATTCGAAATTTTTTATCGGAAGAGCAACATGACTACATGGAAGCCCAATTAGATCAGGGTCGTGAAGCCTCTAAAATTGTCAGTTCTGTGGCTCATATCCTTTTCAATGCTATTAAATGGTGTCTAGTGAAATTAGAATCTCGTCACTTCATAGCACTGGAAAGACGTTGGAAAATTTTAAAAAATGAGATTCCGGATCATCAGCGAACAAATCTTTATGCGCTTGAAATAAAATCCATTCAAGAGCAAATGGACAATTTAAGGAGCAAGCTCAAACACGATCAACAAACGGCTCAAGATCAAGGCTTTCACTATTCAGTTAAATTAGGCGTTAAAGGCTCAGCTCTTCTCCTCACAAAAATTTTAATTCGCTGGAAAACTTTACAAGAAATAGCGGGAGATAGACTACAGACAGTCGCGCATAAAATGGGTAGTAAAAGCTCAAAATATACAGCTTGTATCTTCAAGTATCTCATTCAAATTCATGAGATCTATTTAGCACTTTGTTTGCAAAAGACGTGGATGCAAGAGCTAAAACTTCCCCTGATAAAAATGAATGCAGACGGATCAATCGAAGCTCCCGATGTTAAAGCTCTTTTACATAAGCGACAGCTAGAATTTCAAGAAAATGTGAATAAAAGTTTGCCCGAGATTAAAAATCATATTGAGCATTGCCAAAATTTAACATTTGATGAAACCCAACAATACTTTGCCAACTTACACATTCATTTAGCTGCCTTGGAAGATCCTCCTAAAAATGAAGAGGAGTGGACAAATAAAATCCAACTAGAGGAGTTCCATGTTGCATTAGCAACTGAATGGATCAAGCATCAAGAAACAGTAGCTAAATTGCAGGAACAAGTGCTTCGACAGGCCTTACTCTCAAAAAATTCGATGGAGCGCTCACTACTATGCTTTCGTTGCGTAGAGAACGTAGCGAGTATTTTTTCTAGCTTGATCCAAATCATCTTAGTGATCCCTTTTTTCTCTACATATGCTATGCTGCCTTTCTTAAAGAAATTAACCACTGATTTATCTAAAGACAAAATCCCCCTGACTAATATACGAATCCCTCATCTGGGATTAACTTATCTGATGTTTCCTGAAATTAATCTGAGAGTATTGGATCTGTTTGCTATCTTTATTTTCGAATACATCGTGGGCGTGATCTATAAACCACATGAATATAGCTTTGCCGGCTATAAACTCAGCATTCAAATCAAATTACTACGCATGTATTTGCCTATTTGCACTTTAATGGCCGGATTTGAGCAAGCCTTATTATGGATAAATGTTCAAGTAGTGGAGAATTGCGTCTTGCGTCTAGATCGCAAACCCTCAGAAGATCCTCGCATGGTACGCATTAATGAAGACTTAGTACAGCAACGTTTAAACTGTAAGCGACGTATCAAAGATTTAGAGGCTTGCCTAAATCAATTACGTATAAAAGATACGCGCGCCTCCGCTTTTTCTCAAAAGGATCCCCTAAATCCTGATATTGATCCATTTGAAATTCTAGCCAAAACAGCAGAGGAACTAAATTTAGATTATTTCCCAGAATCCACTTGTCAACTTTTCGAAAAGCACCTTGGTATTCATGTAACTAAATTGACTGCTACCAAAATGAAGAAAAGTTTAGAAGATGCTTTCTTACCAACAGAAGAAGCTTTTGTTGAATCCTATCATAGTCGCCATTCCAAAATACGAAAACTTTGAAGCCTTGAGCTGTCCGCAATAAGGTTTATTTTTCTTGAATGTGAAAACCAAAATTCTTACCCAAATGAAATATTTATCAAATTTGATTGTCATAAAATACTGATTTTAAATCATTTAATTTTTTTTTAAAATAGAGTATCGAATCTAAATCGGCAATAAGTTAAGATGAGGTTAATCAGCAAAAATCGAAAATCATTTGAGGTTGGCGGGATATCCATAGCAATCTTTAATAATATCATTAAACCTATAAAATTCCCTTAATAAGTTCAAATGAATCCTTGGTGAAAATATGTTAGATATTTCCAGCTTGTTGTCTATGCATATTGATCCGCTAGAGGCTGACTTTATAAATCCAAAGCCAAAGAAGGAATTAAATTCTAATAAATCGTTCCTTAAAGCAGCTAAACAAGGGGTGGCATGGTTTACTAAGTCAGCAAGCGAAATACCTAAAGGAAGCTTAATTTATTCAAATTTAGCTAATATTTATACCAGTCGACAATTACCAGTCCAGCAGGTGCTGCCCCCACAAGAACCAGCTCAGCAAATACCACCACCTCTACAAGCGCCAGCCGCACCACAAGCGCCAGTTCAGCAAGTGCCGGGCCAACAAGCACCAAATCATCTAGATATATTACTAGATATATTAAAGGCTGACTTCAAAGAGGCAAAAAAAGCGTATAATGACCGGATAAAAAAGTTAGAAAATTGGCACGCTTCCATTAACACCGATATAAAAAATCTCAATCACCTTTCTATTTTAAATCTCTTTTCTCTTATACCAGACCGTAGAGATCCCCTTTATTATAATGAATTTGTCTGTCGGGCGAATGCTGATTGTAGAATTACAAAAATTTTAACCGCTAGCAGCAGTCTTATTTTTTATGTTCTTAAATCATCTTATAGAGTGCTCACTATATTCAGTGTGCTTTGGCCATTAGCAAGAAGACAGCAAGCGCTAGTTTCAGAAAGAAGACAGCAAGCGCAAGCTAATGATAGAGAATGGGATGATAATGATCCTATCGGTCTAGAGAGTTGGAAGGAAGAATTAAATAACAACGGATATGGATCTGATATTAAAATAGTGGAAAAATTAGAGAAACTTATTCGTAAGGCTTTTCCCCATACTGTCGATTGGACTTTCCCAGAATTTTTTCCGGAAGATGTGACAACCGCTCAAAGGATAATGAGTAAGCGTTGTAGACATGCCATCGCCTCCGTTTATCAAGCATATAAAATTTCAAAGGTGAGTAAAGCGCGTGAATATCAAAAAAAATGGATAACGGCTTTGAAACTTCCTGAGCAATCCGCGGAGGAACAAAAAGCTTATTTTGAAGAGGAAGTGCAAAAAAATAGAGAAAATTTTATTAAACCTCGTCTTCTTAAATGGCAAGAGCTCTCATTTGACGAAATCCAGCAAGATTGTATGCAAGTGGGGATAAATTTAGCTAATCTAAAACAACCCCCACAAACTAAAGCGCAATGGTTAATTGCAAGCAATACCGAAGAATTTCAGCTTGCATTAGCTGAGCAACATGTCAATCATGCTCATACATTGGGTAAATTAGTCGAACAAGTTGCAAGAAAAGCTTTATTAAAAAAACATCAAATAGAAAGAAACGCTTTATATTATAGTCGCTTAGAAAAATATTTAAAAATAGGTTTATGTATTTTTAAAGTTATTCTGAGCTTTCCTTTAAGTTTATATTCCCCCGTTGAATCTGTTATTTTCAGCTTATTTAATGACTCAGTGAAAGGGACTCCTTTAACTAAAAATCGCTTATCAAATTTAGGCTATATCTATGTGCTGAACCCTTTAATAAATCTAAAGATTATTGATATTGTGGCTTGTCCGATTTTAAGGTACATAGGCAATGCTTCCAATAAACCTCACGAATATAGTTTTGAGGGCCATAAAATTGCTTTCAAAAAAGGAAGTACTCACCTTTATATATGGACTTATCAAAAGATCATTGAATTGATTCAAAGCGTAATAGGATTAGGTAAGATACTTATAGATAACTATATTCCTGGTATCTCTCTAAAAGCGTTAGAAGCAAATCCTTTTTTTGCTCACTTTGAAAATGGCTTAAAGCAGGAATATGCAAATAGTGAAAAGTGGGAACAAGGTTTTGATGATCAATTAAAGCTTTTACGTTTAAAAGACGCACAAGGGATTTTTAAACCTGAGAAAAAACCATCAAAAGATCAAGAAAAAGTAGGTTATTCTGAAGATCCTTTACAACAGATAGCAGATATGCTTAAAGAAAGAGGTCTAGAAGTGAAGAATGATTCAGACCCCTTTGAAATCCTAGGACAAGCTCTTTCAAACATAGATCCTGATTATGTGGCTCAGTCTACAGCCGACTTTTTTACAACACACATCAAAATATGGCCAAAAAAGAATAGCACTGATAACATTTTCACGGCAAATGCTCCAGATATTCAATCAAAGCTGAGAGAAACCTTCGTCTTAAAAGGTAAAAAATTTGTTCAGCTTTATGTTCCCGCTGCTGCATAAAACTCTTTTCTCTCTGTGCACTCTGTGGTAAATTAATAAAATAACCACAGAGAGAAAAGAGAAAACATCATTCTTAATCTTCAGGTAAAGGTTCTACCTTTTTGCTTCCTTCTTCTGCTTCAGGCAAGATATCCGAAATAGCCGCTTTATAAAATTCTAGTTTAGCTCCATCATACATCTTGAGAATAACAGTTTGATCTCCTACTCGTATCACCGTTCCAATAATTCCCATTGCAGCAACGCGGTCTCCTTTTTTAAGAGCATTACGTTGCTCTTCTAAAGCCTTGCGCCTTTTTTGCTCCGGACGCCACAAAATCACATAAAAAAAGAGAAATGCGATTCCAATCATCACCAGTGTTTGCCAAAAACTTTGATCTGGTGGAGGAACATGTTCCTCTCCTTGGGCAAATAAACGACCACTCAAAACAAGGCAAAAAGTCGTCATGAGTAAATAAACTTTGGCTTTCATTATAATTCCTCATTTAAGTTTAAAATTTTCAATATTCAGATATTTTCCATGATTCGCGCCCTAAGCGTTGCACGAAATCAAAATAAAACGCAAGTTTTTGTAAAATGACACAAATTAACGCGTCAATATAACAATATTTTCTACATGCACAGTTTGTGGAAACTGATCAACCGGTTGCACAGCTTGCACCCGATACCCCCCTTTAATCAAAACTTCCAAATTAGCAGCTTGCGAAATGGGATTGCAAGAAATATAAGTGAGCTTGGGTGCTTGGCAATCAAGAAGATGTTGGAGAGCCTTAGCATCTAATCCAGCACGTGGAGGATCCACCATGACCACATCTGGACGCTGTTGGTTATCCTTTAAAAGAACCGGTAAGAGTTGTCCTACATCTCCTTTTTGGATTGTCACATTTTCCAATTGATTCAATTTAATGTTTTCACGTGCATCTAAAACAGATTCAGGTGTCAGCTCAATTCCTATGACGCGTTTAACATGTTGAGCCATACAAATTCCCAATGTCCCTGTTCCACAATAAAGATCATAAACAAGATCGTCTGCTGAAGCTTGTGTCAATTGAATAGCACGCGCATAAAGCTGCTCGGCTTGTTGTGTATTGGGTTGAAAGAAAGCTGTAGGACTAATGCGAAATTGTAGAGTTTTTATGTCCCCTGCCGGATTGTTCAAATAAATAACTTCGCGAAAGTGATCTGGACCATAAAGTAGCATCTCATAAAATTGTGTAGGTTTTCCTTTTGCAATTTGTTGAATGCGTAGGAAAATAGATAACTTCTGCTCTTCTACTCGAGGTTCAATCGCTTCCCGTAAGACCGCAATGAATTGTTGTAAATGCTGGCGTGAAATCGCATAAGCAGGATTCCCAGAAACAGTCAACATCACCAAACGATCACCTGTGCGTTGCCCTTCTCGCAAAGTTAATGTGCGCAAAGCCCCTTTATCTTGTCCGGAATGATAGGCTTCTATTCCTGAAGATTCCCACCAACGTGAAACAGCTTGCACAGCCTCAACAACCCAAGGTTGGGTCAAATCGCATTCTTTCATTTGAAAAACATGACCGCGTGTCCCATAAAGAATAAGTCCTAAATAACGTTGACCTGCTTTATCGCTCGAAAAAGTGAGTTCCATTTTATTGCGATAATACCAAGGAGGAGAGCAAGGAATAATGGGATGCCACTTAACATTTTCATGCAAATAAGGCTGTAAGTATTGACGAATCCACTGTTCTTTTTGTTTTAATTGGTCTTCATAAGCCATTTGTTGCCAACGACAGCCTCCACAGGATCCAAAATGCTGACAAAGAGGTGTAATACGCTGAGGAGACAATTGCAGCCATTCTTGTGGTTTACCTTGGTACATTCCCTTGCGACGCTTATATAAGAGAACTTCTACATGATCACCTGGAATCGAAAATGGTACTTCTATTTTGATCCATGTGCCATCCGGTCGTTGCCATCGCCCATATCCATGGCCTTCCTTAGAAAATTCTGTGATATGCACTTGGGCTACACGAGGCTGCTGATTTGCCATAAAAATCCCGTTATCTTTTAATTTTGGTATGAGAATAAGTAATTTGAGGCTTTAAGAAAAGAAAAAGGGAGGTTTTTGCCTCCCTTTGACACTTGGACCTATTTTGCGAACTAGCGAGTTCTAACGACGATTAGGCAATTTTGCTGTCGCACGTTTAGCTGAAAGCTGACGCGATCTAATTGCATGAGCAGCTTTAGCTTTTGGTTTCGCTTTCACAGAAGCAGATTTAGATTTTGAACCACCTGATTTGCCCTTAGCAGCTGATTTTCCTTTAGAAGCTGCACCTGCTTTTTTAGGAGCAGAGCCACCAGATTTAGCTGGTTTTTTCTGACCTTTATTTTTCTTTTCAGATGAAATAGACTCTTTACGAAATAATTTGGCTACTTTTTCTAATCTAACTGTTCCTGTACGTACACGTTGAGAAGCAGCTTTATTGCCATTTTCAGCTTTTTCAAGATCTAATGTAATGTTAGCTAAAAGTTCTCGCATTTGTTTAAAAGTGTCTTTAAGTGACATGTTTAGAACTCCTCCTTTTAGAGTTATATATTGACAACTAAGTGAATATTACCTTTGAACATATTGTGCAACAATTTTCTTCAAAAAAGTGAATTTTTATGCACTTTTTAGCCAAATGACCGCTTTTTGATCCTTTTTTGGCTTAAATGGACTCATCATGACCAACAAACCAAAGTGTTGATGATGGAATAACGGAATATTTGTAGCGTAGACTTTAGTCTGCGCTACAAATATTCCCTTGACAAATCGATGTTTCTTAGCGAAACTAATGGGCTTTAGATTTTTACTTCTTGCAAATCAGATGACTATGTTTCTGTTCTCATTTAAATCCTTTTTCAACAAGCTTTTACTGAGCGGATGCCTCATCTATTCTTTTTGGATACAAGGAGAAGGCACGCCTACCCTTAAGCAAGCTGAACGTCTATTTGCCGAAAAACTGTATGGGGATGCCCTTCCTTTTTATGCTATTTTATTGAATACATGCCTTGAACACGATTTAAAAACTCAATTGACCTTGCGTTTAGCAACTTGTTATCTGGAAGAAAATCAGCCTCAACAAGCGTTGACTTTGCTATCTTCTTTGGATATTCCTATTTATGATCCGCGCCTCTATTTGATGAGCCTTGCTTATCGTCAATTAGGTGAAAAGCAACAAGCTCTACATTTATTGCAACAATGTTCTCTTATTTCTACTATTGCTCCTTTCATTCATCTAGAAAAAGGTCATCTTTTCCTTCTATTGGGCGACCTTATTCAGGCACAACAAGCATTTGAAGCCATTCTTAAAGAGAACAGTCCCTCTTTCCCTTATTATTTAGCGCATTTATCTCTTTTAAAAATTTATTTAATGACAAGTCAATTGGATTGTGCTCAGCATGCTTTAAACCAGTTAAATTTGCTTCTGCCTTTAAACTCACCTCTCCAACCACAAAAAATGTATTTGGAAGGCATGTTTTTTTTAGCTCAACAAAACGATCATCAAGCCATTGCACGTTTTGAGCAATTATTGTCTTCGCCTTATCCTAAAAAATCTCGCCCTCTTTTAAAGAATATCATCCTCAGTTATCTTAGATTAGCTTTAACAGCTAATTCTCAAGATCAAATTCAAAATGCGTTATCTCAAGCAGAAAATCATTTAACACATCTTTTAAAATACTCTCAAGAAGATCATACGCTCTTATTAGGCGATTTTTATTTAATCAAAGCCAAGCGCTTAAATAATCTCTCTTCTTTTGAACAAGCGCGTCAATGGCTTGCTCAACAAGAAGCCTTGTTGACACCTATAGAAAAAAGACAAGTTTTACTTAAACAAGCTGAAGCAGCCCCTCTTTATCAAACGCGCTGTCAAATTTACCAAGAATTGCTTGCAGACCTTGAACAAGACACTTTATCACCCTTGCATACCAAAGCCTGGTTTCTTAAGGGCTTTAATGACTTCCTTGAAGCCATTCAATACCAAAAAACACAAAATTTACAAGCTTCCCATTCTCATTTTGAACAAGCAGCAGAGGCTTTTAAACAAGTGATCCGGCTTAATCCTCAAATCACTGTCATTGAAACTATTCTAGCAATCAAATATCTCTCGTTGACCGATCTTTATCAACATCAGGCTCTGCAAGCTTGGACAAGACTGGAAAAGCTGTTGGCTCATCCCTCTTCTCTGAAATTAATGGAAAACCCACAAGAAATTTACTGTTTATTCGGGTGGACAGCTTTACAATTGACCCATTTAGATTGCCTACAACAAACGAAGCGCTTCCTGCAGCAAGGATTCACTCTTGATCCTACATCAAGTTGGGGAGAACTATGCTTAAAACTAGAAGGATTAATTTGCATTCAGCTAGAAGAATGGCTACAAGCCGAAACTATTTTTGTGAATTTACTGCAGAACTATTCAAAAGCCGATACAGGCGAAGTGTGGTTTTGGCGTGCTTTCTGCGCCGATCATTTAAAACAACCTGCACATAGGCAAGAGTATTTACAAAACGTCTATTTGCGCGATCCTCAAAGCCCTTATGCTCCTTTGGCTTATTTTCATTTATACTCTTCTCGTGATTACCTGCGTGGACAACGTAAAGCTATTAAACACTTGAAAGCCATGCCTGTGCTTTTTCCCCATCATCCTCTTATCATATGTGCTTATTATTTAATGGGACTAGACCATACAAAAGATCATGTTTCAGAACAAGATCAATTGCTCTATCGCCAAGATTGGACGGCTGCTATTGAGGATTTTCAACAAGCTGAATCGGCTTTTGACGATTTTTATGCAAAAAAAAGTATTCCGCCGGATGACCTTCCTTATTTTATTCATATCCGTTATCAAGCACAGCTAGAGCGAGCACAGGCTAATTTAGCCATTGCACGTCAATCAACCGGAGGAAAAAGGCAAATTTATCTTGAATATGCAGAAGAAGTGTTTAAACAACTCATTCAAGAATTTACAACTCCACATTCTTTGGCTCAGCAAGGAATGGGAAACGAATCTTCTTATCCTAAAATATGGGCTACAGCTGAATTGAAACTTGCTCAAACATATGAAGAAAGAGAAAAATGGCACGAAGCAAGGCAAATCCTAGAAGCTTCTTTAACTCATTATGAACAAGCCGGAATCACGCATGGCGATGGATTAATGCGTACCTGGTACAAAAAAGGTCAATTAGCACAGAAACAACAAGATGAGTTGACCGCTTTACATGCTTATCTTGAAGCCGAAAAAGCAACACGAGACAAAGTAATGTTGAGTCCGGACGAGAAATTAGATCTTTGGATTCAGCAAAGCATGTGTTATAAAGCTTTACATCAATTAGATGAGGCCATGCGTTTATTATCAAAAGTGATCAACGATGACGTGATCTCGGCTTTACGCATCAAAGCCATGTTTTTGCGCGCAGAAATCTATGAATTACAAGGCAGGCCTGAGCTAGCGCATAAGCAATTAGAAGCAACAGCTCGTAAAGGCGGAGAATGGGCCCAAAAAGCACAAGCAAAGTTGGAACATTATGATGGAACTTAATCTAGCCGTTTTAGCCAGTTTTTTTAGTTATGGCTCAAATTGGAACTTAATCTTAATGATTATTATCGGTTGCTCAATTGTCAGTTTTACGATCTTTATTGAACGTCTAATGCAATTGCAACGCTCCGAAATTAACACGAATCAATTCATTATTGCCATGCGCAAAACCATTAAAGAGGGCAATTTAGTCGAAGCGATTCAGGTTTGCGAGCAAACAGGTGGAACTATTGCGGCTATTATTAAAGCCGGATTGCTGAAACATAACCGTGGTAAAGAACAAATTGAATCTTCTATGGAAATCGCCGGTCTTATTGAAGTGGCGCGCTTAGAAAAAAATGCCAAAATTTTGTCGATCATTGCACATATTGCTCCTTTAATTGGATTACTTGGCACTGTCCTGGGATTCATTCAAGCATTTGCCGAAATGCGCTTGAGTGGACTCGTCGATATTTCAGCTACACGTATTGGAGAAGCCATGGAGTATGCGTTAGTGACTACAGCTGCAGGCCTTGTAGTGGCTATTCCTTCTGTATTGGCTTATAATTATATTGTGAGCCGTGTGGAGGGATTTGTGTTAGAAATCCAAACAGCCTCTGCGGAAATCGTCGATTTATTATTAGATCGAGAAGAGGCTTATTTATGAAGTTTAAGACTCGTCTTAAACCTTCGACTGCTTTAATTGATTTGACGCCACTTGTAGACGTCATTTTCCTCATGCTCATTTTTTTTATTGTCACTTCTGACATTCTTCCCTTGAAATCTTTAATGATTGAAAATCCTCGTTTGGAAAAAGATTCTGCGCCACTTACGACTCAATTATTGCTCGTCATGGATGCTCAAAATGTCATTTATCTAGGTTCTAAAAAAGCGATTGTTGATCTCATTTCTCTTCAACAAAATTTAGAATTAGAACTGCAGCATCTAAAAGAGCAAAATGGCGGGCATGAACCAACAATTGTATTAAGTGTGGATCGTCGTGTAGAATATGGACTCTTTTTGCGTCTGTTTTCGGTCGCACAAGATTGCTGTTCCCGCATTCGGCTTGTTTACCAACCGCTAGATGCTCAAGATCTAGCACAAGAACGCTTGTAACCCATCTTATGCTTAAACTAGAGAAATTATCAAATGCGCTTGGACTCACTTTACGCCTCAGAGAGCGCGAAAATTTTTTTAATCCTCAATTACTCAAAGCCCTTGCTATCGCTTTATTCCTGCATTTAGGGGGATTATTACTTTTTCATGTAAGTCCCTTTCAATTTTCCTCTTCTTTTGTATTTCCTCCCATTCAAGTGCAATCAGATCATGCATTGTCTCATGCGATTTCGACCAAAATCACTCTAAATGCGCCTGAGCAAGAGGAATTTCCTTTTCCTCCTTTACGTCTCTTACCTCCAGCAATTGATTGGATCCATATGCCTCTCGAGTCTTCTTTAGAACCATCACTTGCATTGAATTTAAATACTTTGCAATATAGGGAAGAAAACGTTTGGCCCATCTGGCATTCTCCCCTTTCTATTCCCTTAGAAGAACCTCTGATTCAATTAACGATCGCAGGCGATTTAGCTGAATATCCCTTACAAAGCTCTGATCCCAAGCTCAACCAAATGCACCGCTTATCGGAAGACTCTCCGCTTTATCATGAAGTGATATTTCAGGTGCAATTAGATGGAAGAAAAGGGGAAATTTTTTGGTATGAACGTGTACACTCAAGCGGCAACAAAAAAATGGATCGCTTGGCAGAACAGATGCTTTTAAGTTTGCGCTTCGCTTCCCCTAAAACTAAAGAGTTTGTTTCAGGAAAATTGCATTTTGCTATTTCAGATTTAGTGGACAAAACGACAAACGACCTTAACGACAGAAACGACCTTAACGACAAGGACAAACGACACTAACGACTTTAGTCCTTTTTGTCGTTTGTCCTTGTCGTTAAGGTCGTTTGTCGTTTTATAGTAGCTCTTAGCTGTCGACGAAACCTCACTTCTTTGCCTTTGCCATCGATTAGAGAAAGGGGTAAAAGAGCCGCGCCTTCTGCAGAATGGTTGAAAGTCAAATAAACCACTTGCTGAGGACAAAGACGTTGTTGTAGGCGCAACGCCACAAGAGACATTGTTTGCCTTCCATTAATTTCTACAAGGGGATACAACTCAATAGAGTGTATATGCGGACAACGATACAATAAGGCATCTATTCCGACAGGGCCAAAAAATCCCCTTGCAGCCATGTCTTTTAGCACTTGTTTGGCTACTTGTCGATGTTGGGCTAAGAAAGGCAAATAAGAAGCAAACAAGGATTCTTCCGGCCCTGCCCATGTTCCTTGATAAGCTCCCTGTGCGTTCGTTTCAAAACGCGTGGCGCCCACTTCTTCAATCTGTCCTTCTGGATGAATGATCCATTGCGTACTAAAATCACAGACACGCTGCAACCAAGGTTCCCCTATCAGAGCGCGTCCTTGCTGCCATTCTTTTTGACAAAAAGCTAATAACTGAGGAGTCACATCTACATGTTCCAGAATCCAATTGCCTTGACCTGATAATCCAAAACTAGTTTTAAGCACTTTAGGACCTTCTAGCTGGTGTAGCCAAGCTGTCAACTCTTGCTCATTGGCTATAAGAGTGGCTCCTGGCAAGGATGAGTAGCGAAAGCTAAAGGCTTTGCTATTAATCAGTCGAATCATTTCCCAATCTGTCGGAATGGCATAGTGCATATGGCGTGCTTGACTCCATGCTTGTACAAGCTTGGAAGGTCCCCATGAGACACACTTTTTACCTTGAAACTGTTCATGCAAGTGCAAAGGAACAAGCCGTGGAAGCCCATCAGACCACCACCCCAATTGAAGCAAACTAGCCAAATAGTCAGGGCTAGGTAATGTTGTCACAGCAACTTGATCTTGAGGTTGAGCGTATAAAAGGGGCAAAAACTGCAGTTGAAGACATAAAGGGTGCAACGATAAGCTTTGTTCTAACGAAGGAAATTGCATTCCTGCCAGTTCAAATTCAAAATTTGTATTTGCAATATAAATAGTTGACATGAAGAAAGATTCTTAAAATAAGCATTTAAACTACAAATAGCATGACCATTTTTCTCTTTTTATTTAAAGGTTTTTTATGCTAATTTTTTTGAATAATAAGGAGAATTAAACATCATGACAACACGTATCAGAGTGCGTACAGGAATCGGTCAAGATAGCCATCGGTTTCTTCCTCCCGAATCTTCTAAACCTTGCGTAATCGCCGGTTTAATATTTGATGATGCTCCTGGTTTTAATGCTAACTCTGATGGGGATATCGTTTTTCATGCAATCTGTAATGCGATCAGTTCTTTAACGGGGATTTTGATTTTAGGTGATATTGCAGACGATCTTTGTCTAAAAGATGGGATTACAGACAGCGAAGTTTATCTTGCGGAAGCCATGAAAACACTAGGTAAACAAGAAGTCTCTCATGTTGCCGTCACAATTGAAGCCAAAAAGCCCAAATTTAAGAAACGTTTGCTTGAAATGCGTCAAAATATTGCACGCGTGATGCAATTAGATGTCTCGCAAGTAGGAATTACCGCGACTTCTGGGGAAGGATTAACCGATTTTGGCTGTGGCGATGGCGCCCAAGCGTTTGCGATTGTCACAACTGAGGAACACCTCTAAGATGGTTATGTTCACGCCTTTCCTTGCTACTACTCCAAGTTGGGATAGCTACTATGAAATCACGAAATCTATCAACATGCCTCGCCCTGCCTTATTATGGGCACTTGAGTCGTTAAAATATGATCCAGGATTAGAGAAGTTTGCACTCGATTTAGGTTGTGGCACAGGTCGGGATACATTATACCTTTTAGAGAAAGGCTGGACAGTGATTGCATTAGATAATGAACCAGCTGGATTGCTGACTTTAGTAGAAAAATCCGCTGCTTTAGAAGATAGTGTACAAAAGCTAATACCTTATCTAGGAAGTTTTGAGACCGATCCTTTTCCGCAAAATCTTCAACTGATTAATGCGAGTTATGCTCTCCCTTTTTGTCAGCCTCAATACTTCGCTGATGTGTGGCAGAAAATCATTAACTCTTTGGATTTAAATGGAAGATTTGTAGGGCAGTTTTTTGGTCCTCACGATAGTTGGAGCAAGGACTCTAATATGACATTCCATTCTAAAGAAGACTTATTACAGCTTTTAGAACCTCATTTCATCATTGAATACTGGGGAGAAGAAGATCGCGATGGGTTCACCAAGGAAGGCGAATTTAAACACTGGCATATCTTTCATGTGGTTGCCACCAAAAAACCTATTTTTTGACGGGATCTTTTAATTTTAAACGTCTTTGCTTTCCAATAAAAAGTTGTTACATAAGTCTAAAACTGAGAATTGTGGACTTGGTGGACGATGTGGACTTCGCGGACACAAATCTTAAAAAAACGTATAGGTTCACTGTGAACCTATACAAAAAAACTATTCAAATTCAGCTAGTTAAATCATTTTTATGTCCACAAGGTCCACGTCGTCCACGAAGTCCACGTTGTCCACAATTCTCAATCTTGAATTGAATAATTTTAGGAGCATTTATGAGAAAAAATATAGAAAAGTTAAACTTTAATATTTCAAAAGAAGAACATATTTATCTTAAAACAGACTCAAAAAAACTCAAAAAGAAACAATTACAAGATGAATTGAGAAAATCCTTACAGCAATCGAAAGAGGGCAAAATCAAGAGCCGTGGTTCTTTTGCTAAGTACATTGAGGATACAATTTGAATTTATCCTCATCCTTAAATTTCAATAAACATCCCTCAGATAGCGCTTCTGCTGACGCAGCTGCTTGACATACTCTCGGGCTGCACGCTCTTCTTTTTGACCAAATTCCTGCACGATGGACAACAACATAGCCTCCACATCTTTGGCCATACGCTGAGCATCCCCACACACATACAAATAGGCCCCTTCTTGCAACCAGCGATATAATTCTTCTCCTTGCTCCCACATCTTATGTTGCACATACACTTTATGCTCTTGGTCACGTGAAAAGGCTAATTCAAGGCGCAAATGACCCAATTTCCCCAATTCTTCCCAATCTTCTTCATAGAAAAAATCATATTCCCGCCGCCATTCTCCAAAGAAAAGCCAATGTTTCCCCTTTGACTGGTGATGACACAAACGCTCTTGCAAGAAAGCACGAAAAGGCGCGATTCCTGTTCCGGGTCCAATCATAATCATTGCTTGATGTGGATCCTCCGGTAACCGAAAACTATGCGAAGGCTGCACAAAAATGGGCACGACAGGTTCTCCTACTTCTACCAATTCACACAGGTAGTGCGTGCACACCCCACGTCGTTTGTGACCATTCGACTCGTATTCTAGCGAAGCCACTGTGAGATGCACTTCTTCTCCTACATGCTTAGGTGAAGAGGCAATCGAATAAAAACGAGGCAATAAAGGCATCAACAAATCTGCCATTTCTTGAGGAGTAAAATGCACTTCTGCATGCGATAACAAGAAATCCCACACTTCATGTTTCTCTAAATAGGCTTTAAAAACCTCACGATTATGCTCTTGGCTGAGTTCTTCCAAATCATGCTTTTTATCGAGATTGGATTGCCTTGCATGTACTTCACGAAAGAGCTTGGGGCTAATATCGGTAATATTAGCCTTAGCTGTTAGAAATTCCCTTAGAGGGAAAAGTTCTCCTGTTTGTTTATGCTGAACGATTTCTAATCCAGTTGCTTGCAAAGCGCGTAATGTTTTAGCAACCAGATCAGGATCATGACGTGGATAAACCCCTATGCTATCTCCTACTTCATAAGATAGCCCTGAGCCTCTCAAGTCTAAGATTAAGTGCTGCGTATTTTTTTGAGATCCCAGCTTCGTTAACGCATAACGTGCCTTAATCGAAGCCAGGAAGGGATGTTGTTTATGGTACATGCAAACAACCTAACGCTTTAAGCTGTCCCAATTTTCTCCCGCAGTCGGAGGTTCGCGCCGTCCACCTAAATAACGCGAGAGAAAATCTTCTGCAGCTGCATAAAATTTCAAACGATTTTCAGGCCGTGCAAAACCATGCCCTTCATCAGCAAATAAGAGATAATCAACTGGCAACTTTTTGTCTCGCATCGCTGCCACAATTTGATCACTTTCCGCTTGCTTCACACGTGGATCATTTGCGCCTTGTCCAATCAACAACGGTTTCTTGATTTGATCCGCTTTGAATAGTGGTGAGCGAGATTTTAAAAAATCTTCCTCTGTTTCCAACTTACCGATACGTAAATCCATACTCGCTTTTAAAGGTTTCCAATACGGAGGGAAAGTTTGCAACAACGTAATTAAATTTGAGGGTCCTACAACATCCACACCACAGCAAAATGCATCAGGCGTAAAAGTTAATCCTACAAGGGTAGCATACCCTCCATAACTGCCTCCATAAATGGCGACTTTTTGTGGATCCGCATAACCTTGGCGTATCATCCACTCTTTGCCATCTAATAAATCGTTATGCATCTTGGCTGCCCACTCGCGATTCCCTGCATTCAAATGCGCCTTACCATAACCTGTCGAGCCGCGATAATTGATTTGCAACACAGCATAACCACGATTGGCTAGCCATTGCACTTGCGGCTGTAATCCCCATGAATCTCTTACCCAGGGACCTCCATGCACGAGCAACACGGTAGGCAAATGCTGAGGTTTTTGACCGACTGGCAACGTCAAATAACCATGCAGAGTCAATCCATCACGTGCTTGAAAGGTGATCGGCTGCATAGGACTTAAACGATAACGCTCAAGTGCTGGCTGCGTAGTAAAGACAAAGTCCAGTTTCTTCGTAGGACGCTTATAAAGGTAAAAATGCGTAGGACGTTGGTCTGATTGTGCGGCAACAATCCAGTTTTGATTAGATAAATCGGTACTCGTAATTCTAAAAGGACCTTTAAGAGTTTGTGCAAGATGGTTAAAATCGGCTTTTAATTGTGGATCCAACACAATCCACTCATACCGTTCTTTTTCTACTCCCACCGCTTCTAATTCATAAGTCGTGGGATTCACCATTACTTCAGAAATATCATATTGAGGATCATCTACAACGAAAGTCTGATCCCCTGTCGCAATATTGGCTTTCATTAGACGCGTCGTATTGACACCCACATTGGTAATCAGATAAAGGGCTTGATTATCCGGTGAAAATTCTAACAGTGTCACCACATCGGTAGGATCCACTTTAAAAAAATCGCGCCAAGGATCTGTCACTTGATTACGCACACGAATCAACGTTGAACCATCTTCTGCATAAGCTTGAGAAGCGCGCACACGCAATTGATGGTCTGCGCTCCATCCGATGACACCTCCCGGATTTTCCGTATCTAACTGCAATTGGCCTGTTTGCAAATTCAAGCGATACACATCAAACAAAGTAGGATCACGTTTATTCATCAGAACTAACATATCATGTGGAAAACGATGATCATAAGCAAAAACTTCCACTTTAACACCCTCATAAGGCGTTAAATCTTTGGTTGCTTGCGTGTCGATGTTAGTTTGGTAAAGATGCCAATTTTCATCTCCATCTTTATCTTGGATATAGAGAATATGCTGATGATCAAATTGCCATAAAAAAGAACGAATGCCTCGTTTATGATCTTGCGTAATTTGACGATCTTGTCCCGGTTTTTGCAAATCGCGCAACCAAACGTTCAGCACATCTTCCGCATCTGGTGCTAAATAAGCGAGTTTAGTGCCATCAGGCGAAATGTGGGGAGCCGCTTTTTCGGGATTTCCAAACAAAAGTTTGCGCGGAATCAAAGGCACTTGTTCTGTTTCTTGTGCTTTGTCTTCTCTTTTCTCTTCAGCTTGTAGAAGCATAGTTAAACAAGACCATCCTGTTAAAATTAAAGTCCATAAAAAAGGTTTGAAAAATACCATCTTACACCTCATCGGTAAAGGTCGAAAGTCTTAGAGTTTAATGAGAAAAAAGATTAATTGCACCTATTCTCTAATCATCTTCTCTAATCATCGTCCGAATCTGAATCTGATGAGTATTCTTCAAAATAAAGAGTCGTGATTGAGCCCCTATAAGACCACGTCCATTCCCCATCAGAGCTACCGTGATAACTGTTCAAGGCTCTTATCAACGTAGGAATTTGATGGCTTTGATTCCTCTCGCATTTCAAACTAATAGAACCTTCAATTTTTTTTGTAGCCTGAATTAAAAGTAAAAAATCTAAAGGTTCCAAAGCAGACGAGTATAATTTCAATTCATTGAAACGCAGATTGGGGATTTGACAAAGCGTATGAATGGCACCTCTATCTAATAAATTCGCCGTGAGATGTAGGCTACGCAGAGAATGACTGAATAAGCAGCAAATAGATTGAAATCCTTGTGTATTTAGATGCACAGCATCTTGAATCGAAAGCGTATTTAATTTTTGAAATTGTTCAAATATTCCGTATTCTGAACCGTTCAGCAAGCAAGTTCCCTCTAGGTGCAATCTTTTTAATTTCGGACAATCGCGTTGCATCTGCATAAAGCCATTGATGGAAAGCTGATCAGCATGCATTCTCACATTAGTTAAATCAGGCAAACACTGGGCAATATGTTCTAATTTAGCATCTGTCAAATTTAAATTTTTATCTTCTTCTTTTGCTAAATCCAAATCAGTCACCTGCTTTCCATATCGTTGAATAAGATTCCAAGCCTCAGGAACGTTCCTTAATTGCACAAGAGTCAATTTGATAAAATCCTGATAGATTGTATCCGCTACACTTTTTAAACAAATACATCCAATAAAAGATAGAATACTTCCTATTATTAAGCAGACATTAGAGGCTGGATCAGTTAAAAACTTCTGGACATGCGCATTTAAAGCTAACCATCGACGAGGAACTAATGCTTTCCCTACCAGCACGACAAGCGAAAGAGTCAGCAAATAAGCAAAAACTTGACTCGCAACCTGCGCAATTTTTCGATTGCGGCAAGTTTTGATCCACTCGACATTTTGTTGTAATCCACATTCTTGAACCGCATCTCTAATAAACTGATTAAATTGTGCTCCTAAATAAATATTAGATAAGGCGAGACGGAGATTCATATTAGTTTATCCTTTGTTTAATTTTATTTATATGCAGTAATTTTTAATTTTTTATTAATTATAAGCTTTTCCTAAAATCGACACTAGATTATAAAGGAATTTTTCAACTCTTTCAAGGTTTGCATATGCGTGACTCTATTCTTTATTCAGCCATTCGAGCGCTCTTTGTTTCATTTTGTGTGGTCATTGGGCTTTGCTTAGGATTTGTTTTTATTTCTGTTCTCATTGGAGCCATGGCAAGTGGAACATCCGATCACAAACTGACTACTGTGAATACTGAAGAAATTCTCCCCAACGCACAAGGTAAGCGAGAAAGTGTCAGCAGTACGGCTCCTGTCATTTTGCAAATAAATATTGATGGCGTGATTGGAACGGAAGCACTAGACAATAAATCTATTCGTCAACAACTCGTCGAATCACGAGAAGGCACTTTTAAAGATGATCGTGTCAAAGGAATTTTACTTTATATTGATACTCCCGGGGGCACCGTCGCAGATGCCGATGGCATTTTTCACGCTCTGATGGATTATAAGAAAAAATATAATGTCCCCATTTACGCTTATGTCGATGGATTATGCGCTTCAGGTGGGATATACGTCGCTTTAGCTGCTGATAAAATTTTTGCCAGCGATATTAGTTTAATTGGCAGCGTCGGTGTCATTGCACCCGGTTTTATGAATATCACTAAACTGTTAGATAAAATAGGCGTAGAAGCCCTTACACTATCTGCAGGAAAGGGCAAAGATGCTCTCAACCCCTTACGCCCCTGGAAACCTGGCGAAGATGAGAATTATAAGCAAATTGTCGATTATTACTATGATCATTTTGTTAACTTAGTCACCTCCTATCGTCCCACTATTACTAAAGAAAAGCTTATCCAAGATTATGGTGCCTACGTTTATCCTGCTCCAGAAGCATTGAACCTAGGTTTTATTGATGCCAGTGGCGTATCATTAGCAGACGCCTTAAAAGCTTTGTTAGAAAAAGCAGAGATTACAGATGATACCTATCAAGTGATTCGCCTAGAAAATAAAGGCTGGTGGCATAATCTTTTTTCTTCGCAATCCAGTGTACTAACCGGAAAATTGCAACATCATTTCTCATTGACACCTGAACTAGATCTCTTTTTACGTAACCAATATCTTTATCTCTATTACCCTTACTAGATTAGCTTTCCTTAACATAAAACGACAAACGACACCAAGGACAATAAGGACCTTAAGGACAAAGTGGACAAAAGGACTTTTTATTTTTGTCTATAGTGGTCCCCATTTTTTAGACAGATAGTTTTGTCCTCTTTCAAATATAATGAAAATTTTGAAAGAGGATTTTTTATGGCTAAGGCTCCAAAAAAACGTACACCTGAATTTAAGTTAAATTTAGTGCTTGAATCTC
>JASBUW010000166.1 GCA_030147755.1 Parachlamydiaceae bacterium | reverse complement strand
AGAACGAGCGCTAAATGCGCTCGTTCTGGGCTAATGCAGTGATAGTGCTACCGCACAGATAAAACCAGTCTTTTTAAGTATACTTTGACCAACTACCAAAAAGGTCGCTGTTACTTTTTGATATTAGCAACGAAGTTGCTTAGGGGCTCCAAACGCTTCGCGTCATCATAATAAATTCATTTGGATAAGTCGCACATCGCATTAATTTATTGCTTCTTTCCACAAAACACGAATTTTTGAGTGTTCTTTTGAGCATTCTAGAATAGATTCTTTTTGATCCCGGACACGATTGACTTCCAAAGAATCGCTGTATAACATGCAAAATACTTTTGCAATTGTCTCACGAAGTCCACGTGGTCCACTCATGTCCACCTTTTACTTGTTTATATCTCAAAACAAGAGTAGAAAAGAAAATTTCAAGGTTAAGTCGAGTAATGCGCATGCCCTCTTCTATTCCACGTCCTACACGCGCTTCTTATCGCAGATGTCGCACTCCTACAGTCATTCAGCTAGAAGCAGCTGAATGCGGCGCTGCTGCTCTCTGCATGATCACAGGCTATTATGGACGCCAAGTTTCTTTGGATGAAGCCCGCCAATTATGTGCCACTTCGCGCGATGGAGTGAATGCTTTAAATATCTTACGTGCAGCAGAATCCTACGGATTAAAAACAGAAGGCTACCGTTGTGAATTAGAAGAATTGTATAAAGCGCCTCTCCCCTTGATTGCTTTTTGGGAATTTAAGCACTTTGTTGTCATTGAAGGTTTTAGCAAAAAACATGTGTACATTAATGATCCTGCTACAGGTCCTAGAAAAATTAGTTACGAAGAACTCAATCAACTTTTTACTGGTGTGGTTCTCATCCTAACTCCTTCTGATGCCTTTAAACGCTTAAAAACGGTAGATCCCGTTTGGCAAAATATCAAACAGCGCTTGAAACTCTTTCGTTGGCCATTGCTTTTTGGTTTACTCGTCGGCATATTGGCCATCGTTCCAGCTCTTGCTTTAACGGTCTTAAGCCAAATATTTATCGATAATATTCTCATTGCCCGCCTGCATAGCTGGGAAGTGGGATTTATCATTGCCATTTTTGTGATGATGATTGTTGCCACTCTCATCCAATTTCTACAAAGTCGAGTATCCGTCAATTTTTCCATTCAGCTCTCGACTCTATTATCGAGCCAATTTCTTTGGCGCATTTTGCGCCTTCCCCTTCTTTTTTTTATGCAAAGGTATGGAGGAGAAATCGCAAGTCGTATGGGTTTAAATCAAGCTGTCTCAGACACATTTGTGGGGCAAGTGCTATCTGCTTTTATTAGTCTATGGTTTGCTTTTCTTTTTGCGATTGTCATGTTTTATTATGATGTTCCCATCACTTTGATAGGCATGACTTTAGTATTTCTTAATCTATTTACCATGGTTTATCTTTATCGCTCACGCGCTAATGCTTATTCTAATTATAGACAAATTCAAGGACTGCTTTCCTCTTTTACTTTAGGAGGATTAGAAAATATAGAATCTTTAAAAGCAGTAGGCGGAGAATACCAATTTTTATCTCGCTATGGAGGACTATACGCAAAATCATTGAATGCTACACAAGAAATGGCGCGCGCAGATATTGTTTTAGGCACGCTTTCTCCTTTTCTTTCTTCTCTCGGTTATATCGCAGTTTTAGTCATTGGGGCGTGGCGCATCATTCAAGGTTATCTGACAGTAGGAGAATTTTTCGCTTTGCAAATTTTATTTAAAAATTTTACAGATCCTGTTTTAAATTTAATCAACCTCAACCAAACTTTACAATTACTGACCATCAATACAAGCCGTCTCAACGATGTTTTATTACACCCGGAAGATCCCGCACTTGATAGGCCGCATCCTGCTCGCTTAAGTGAATTTAAAGGACATATCGAAGTTAAAAATCTTTCATTTGGATTTAATCGTTTAGCTGCTCCTCTTTTGGAAGATATTAATTTAACGCTCACTCCCGGATCCTTTACAGCTTTAATAGGACCTTCCGGATGTGGAAAATCGACGCTCATTAAATTAATAGGAGGCTTACTTAAACCTTGGAAAGGGGACATTTTAATTGATGAAATTTCGCATTTAGATTATTCACCAGAGGATTTAGCACGCTATATTGCTTTTGTCGAACAGATGCCCATGCTATTTAATGATTCGATTGAACACAATCTTAACTTGCTTAATCCGCTGATTTCCCATCACAATCTTGTACAAGCTGCTCGAGATGCCTGTATTCATGATGAAATTATGTTACGTCCCGGTGGCTATCAGTCTTTGATCGAAAAGCAAGGAGCTAATTTTAGTGGGGGTCAACGCCAACGACTCGAAATTGCGTGTGCGCTAGCGCGCAATCCTTCGTTATTAATCTTAGATGAAGCCACAAGCGCAGTGGATGCGCTCAGAGAAAAACAAATTTTATTGAATATTCGCAAAAGACGATGCACTTGTCTTGTTGTCACGCATCGTTTAGGAGCCATTCAAGATTGCGAAACAATTTTAGTGATGGATAAAGGCAAAATTATACAAAGAGGAAATCATCAAGAACTCATGCAACAACCTGGCCTTTATCAAGTTTTAGTGAATGCTGAAAGGCATAGGAATAAGACATGAATCCTTTTCCCCCAGATGATCCACACCTGTCTGAACAGGCAGAACAACAAGCAAATTTTCATCAATTCTTATTGCAGCAATCGCTTTCTCAACTGCAAACGCTCATCATCCCGCCCGAACTCTCTTTTACGACTCCTCATCAAAATGCCTTATATGCAAGCTGTCAACTTGTGGGGCAACAGTTAGGATTGACCTTTGAGTGGTTATCTACACCACAATCCGATACAGACCTAAATGTTGAAGAGCGTATTCATCAACTTTGTTTACGCTCTCAAATTTATTATCGAAAATTTCGACTCGTGGATGAATGGTGGAAAAAGTTAGATTTTCCTTTTGTCGGTTTTTATGAAAAAGATCATCAACCCGTGGCACTTATTTCTCAATTTACAAAAGGGTATCAGCTTATTAATCCTACCGCCAAGCAAACACTAACCGTAAACCGTCAGTTAGCTTCTCAAATATCTCCTGAAGGCTATTTATTTTATCGCGCTTTGCCGGAACATAAGCTGACATTTCGCAATTTATGGACATTTGGCATTTGGTATAGAAGACGAGAATGGATCATCTTTTTATTTTTAGCGGTATGCGGTTTATTAGTCAGCATTAGCCTTCCCATGATCACAAGCTTTTTATTTGATTATGCGATTCCTAATCGCAATAATCAATTAATCTTACAAATCGCATTAGGTGCTTTACTCCTCATTTTGACAACGCTTATTTTCAATTTTAACCGTGAAACACTCTTGCTGCGTTTAATGGGACTCGTTGATCAAGATTTAGAGCTTGCCATTTGGCAGCGTATGATGAGTTTACCTACTCAATTCTTCCGTAAGTATAGTTTATACGACTTATTTACTTTTACGACCGCTATCACTTCTATTCGACAGCTGATAACGAGCCAAGTTCTCATGGTTTTTTTAAATGCTTTTTTCTCATTAGTTTTCTTTCTACTCTTGTTTTATTATGGACAATCTCTCGCGTTTGTAGCATTAGCCATCTTAGGCATTGCGTCTTTAATTACTCTAGGTTTCTTGCCTTTTATCATGCGCTACGGCCGGCAACTGATTGAGCGTCAAATTCAAACTAGCAATAAAACGTTTGAAATCATTCAAGCGATTAGCAAAATTCGTTTAGCTGCTGCTGAAATCCGCTTTTTCCACCGCTGGCAACAAACATTTGCCCACATGAAGCGCATGGATCTTAAAATGCTCCTGCTCAAAATGAAAATGGCAGTTTTCAACGCCTTTTGGTCAAATGCGGGTTTAGGCATCTTATATCTCTCCGTCATCTTGGTATTATCCTCAAAAAAAACTTCTTTTATTTTTGAGAGCCAAGCCATTTCTTTAGGCAGTTTTATGGCTTTCATGACCACTTTTGGTTTATTAAGCTCATCGCTCAATCAAATCATCAAAACCATTATGCAAGTGGGTTTAGTGGCTCCTTTATGGGAGAGAATTAAAGACTTTACCAAAGCAGAGACGGAATCATTTATCACAAAAGCTGATCCCGGTATTTTAACAGGCGACATTTTAGTGGATCGCATCAACTTTAGTTATCAACCTGAAATGGCTCCTGTCCTTCAGGATCTCTCTTTTAAGATTGACCCAGGAAAATGTGTGGCTTTCGTGGGCTTATCAGGATGTGGAAAATCCACTCTAGTGCGTTTGTTGTTGGGTTTCGAAACCCCTCAACAAGGATCCATTTACTATGATAATAAAGACATGAAAGGTTTGAATCTGCAAATTTTACGCTCGCAATTAGGTATTGGACTGCAAACAGGAGCTATTTTAGATGGCTCTATCATAGATAACATTACAACGGGTCGTCATTATGGTGAAGCAGAGGTGAATGAAGCGATGCATTTAGCAGGAATGACTTCTTTTCTTCAAGAACTTCCCATGAAAGCTCTGACCATTTTGACAAATGGAGGAGCGGCTCTATCTGGCGGACAAAGACAAATGATTTTATTAGCACGCGCATTAGTGGGCAAACCTAAGATTATTATTTTAGATGAAGCCACCAGTGCCTTAGATAGTCAAAAGCAACAAGAAATTCATCAAAATTTGAGCCAACTTCCTGTCACACGTATTTTAATTACGCAACGTTTAGATACATTACGAAGCGGGATAGATAGAATTTATGTGTTAGATAAAGGAAAAATTGTAGCACAGGGGACGTTCACTGAGCTAACAGAAACATCTCCTTTATTTTCTCAGCTTTTAATTCAACAAAATACCGAATAAAGACCTATGACAGAACCAGAACCCACTCAAAAAAGAAATATCTTTCGTCCAGCCGCTCTTGAAAGCTTTTCAAGCTCCAAACGCTTCGAAGATATTCTTCAAGTCATGAATTATCGCAAATGGTGGACAAGATTAAGTTTTGCCTGCCTAGGGATAGGACTTCTCATTTGGCTAATTTGGGGATCCATTCCCATTGAAGCACAAGGCGTAGGTGTGGCTGTTAATGCAGAAGGCTTATACAACTTGGATGCCTCTTTTAGTGGATTTGTCCGTTATTTGAATTCAAATGTAGCGAAAGAAGTGCAAGAAGGAGAATTATTAGTTGTTCTGGATAATCCCGAATTGAATGCCCGTCGAGAAGCTTTTCAACAAACCATTGTCAATTTAGAGAAACGCTTAAAACACTTACAGCATGAAATTTATGCGGAAAAGAAAGAGGTAATTGAATCTCTTGTGACAGGCATAAAAGTCGCTGAATTTAAAGTGCACACTTTAGAGCAAGATATTCCCATCTTACAAGAAGATGTACGCTTAAAGAAAATCGTAGCAGCTAAAGGATTATTAAGCACAAACAGCCTACGAGAAAGCCAAGAATTGTTATGGAGCAAACAAATTGATTTAGAAAAGACTAAAGCGGATCTATTGAATTTAGACTTTCTATTAAAAAAAGAATATCGTGATCAAGAAGTGATTATTTTAGAAGAACGATTACGAGAAGTCATCAAAGAAAAAGCCATCGTCGAGGCTCAACTTCACTATAGCCATATTTATAGTCCCATTCATGGCAAAATTTTAGAATGGTTTGTACAGCCTGGCAATTATGTGGCTTCAGGTCAATTGTTGGCGCGCTTAGAATTGATGGATCATTCTTCTTATAAGGTTTTTTATGGCTATTTACCTTTAGAAAATAAGAAAATCGCTCTTCAAGCACCTGTTGAAATTGAATTAACGAATATCAAATCGCAAGAATACGGGGCGATATTAGGGCATATCACGCAGATCTCTTCGCATGCGGTGTCTCCAGAAACCTTGCAACATATGATTCATAATCTCGCTTTAATTGATTATCTTTTGCAAAAAAAAACCGCTGTCTTTGAGGTCGTCATAGAACCTGAGCGCGATCCTCATACACCCAGTGGTTATCGTTGGACCTCAGGTCAAGGACCCGCTATCCAATTATCAAGTGGAACCCTCTGTATTTTCAAGGGACTCATCGAAGAAGTACGTCCTCTCTTTTATTTTTTCCCGGTTTGGTGGGTGAAGCAGAAAATGCATGAATTGAAGCCTTTATTTTTTCCTGAATCTCAGAAAAAAGAAGATCAAGAGACAACTTAAAGAATGGAAAAGCTTGATAGAATTGAAGAACTTCATGAAAATATATAGGAAGCATTATGTCAAGAATATATACACAAACAACTTCAAAAAAATCGATTTTTGAAGTTGTTTGTGTATAATTATCAATTCCCAGGATTCGAACAGAAGAAGTAATATGAGTTACTGCATCCCACAATTACCTCTTTCTTTTGAACTTGAAACAAAATCTATTTTGAAAAAACTTGCTAAAGCACATCGAGCGCTAGCAGAATTGAAAGGTGTAGCCGGCATCATTCCCAATCAGAACATTCTCATTAGCACACTTTCATTACAAGAAGCCAAAGATAGTTCTGCGATTGAAAATATCATAACAACTCATGATGAACTTTATAAAAGTGACGTATCTACTAAACAATTCAGTAGTTACGCGGCTAAAGAAGTCTACAGTTATGCAACAGCACTTCGCAATGGATATGAAAAAGTCAAGAAAAATGGCTTGTTAATTAACAGCTATATATTGGAAATTCAGCAAACTCTAGAAGAAAATAGCGCCGGGTTTCGCAAACTTCCGGGTACTGTGCTCAAAAATGATCAAACAGGTGAAATCGTTTACAGTCCTCCACAAGATGAACAGCAAATTCGTATACTGATGAATAATCTTGAACAATTCATCAACAATGACACTCTGAGTGATTTGGATCCTCTTATTAAAATGGCAATAATTCATCATCAATTTGAGAGCATCCATCCTTTTTACGATGGTAATGGTAGAACGGGGCGTATTATCAATATACTTTATCTCGTAAAGTATGGTTTATTGGATACTCCGGTCCTTTATCTTTCTCGTTACATTAACCAAAATAGAAGCGAATATTACCGATTGCTTCAAGCTGTACGTGATCACCAAGAGTGGGAACAATGGATATTATATATGCTAGAAGGAATAGAGCAAACTTCGCGGGAAACTACATATTTGATATCGGGAATCAAAAATTTAATGCAAACTCATAAACATAAAATGAGAGAAAATCTTCCCAAAATTTATAGTCATGATTTACTAAATAACCTTTTCCGACATCCTTATACTAAAATCGATTTCATCATGCAAGAATTACAAGTCACACGTATAACGGCTATGAAATATTTGGATGCACTAGTAAACCTCGATATTCTGTCTAAACACAAAAAGGGAAAAGAAAATTACTATATCAACAAAGCCTTATTTGGCCTTTTACTCAATGTAGGTGCAAAAAATATGTAGAAATGAAGTGACAAATTTTTATCATGTATAGAAAACTTGATTTTTCTATACATGACAAGTTCGTCATGTATAGAAAAATCAAGTTTTCTATACACATCTTCTTTATCAAGGAATTCATAAGACTTGAGAAAAAGAAAAAGCCCTTTATCACCCGTTTGCTTGATTCATCATCAACGAGTTCAATAAAAGGCTATCATTATCCTGTTAAGCAAAAGGATTAACAGCAATATTATCAATATTGCCAACATTTGCTAAAACATGGCTAAAAGCATTTAATGCTCCAGGAATTGCAGCTGTAGGTGCTTGTATAACCTTTACACCATTACTGAGGTTGTTTAAACCAGTAATCAATTGTAAGCCCCCCACACATTCATGCATTTCATGCATTGAGAGTTTTTCCATAACATCCTCCTATTAAAAGGACTAGATCTCAGGCCTTAGGAAGAGTTACATCCTCCCTTCCCAGGTTTAATTATAATATATCGTTGAATTAATTTACTATAATTTTTATTTTAAATTAAGTTTAAATAAAATTTGTTTAAATATAATTACACTTTGATACTTAATCCTTTGGCGACAAATTGGGGATGAGTATTAATCCAACTGAGACACTGTTTCCCTAGGCGAATCGGGACATTTGTCCGCTTCCCATTCACTTCGAAAGGAGTAGCAATTGTCTGTTCCCGCATCCATCTCTGCAGGCGCTTAAAAAGAGCGGTATTGGGAAATTGTTCATTTTCCCTGACTGTCATCACGTGCAGTTGTGTATCTTGGTAGAGATGGGGATAAGCAAATTGGATTCCCCACTGGATACTATCTGCGCCCATCACCATTGAACGAAAAGTTTGATCTGCCAATGAATAGTCAAAACGATGTGCTTGCAATTGAATGACGGGCTTTTCAACTTTCACCAACCGCTGGTCAGGCTTCACTTGCACGGCATAAAGCGCCTCTAAATCGACCGTTAAAACAGAGGAAAAATAAGCACGCAAACGGGGATCTTGAGGCGTTTCGCCTTGTTTAAGCGCCGAAAGATAATGATGATAAACGTCTAAAAAAGCGTCTTGAGGAATAATTTCTTGCCCATTAGGAATAAGACCACTGACTTGTACAATCCAGAAAGTGCCCAGTGCGTGGAAAAGAGCACGCATTTCCTCATCATCTAATAAAACAGGAATTTTTTGCCACTTAGAAGCTTGGAGAGAAGGACCAGGACTCGATTTTAAAGGCAACTGAGGGATCATGCTTTTGCTTTTAACCAAGACAGCAGAAACAATAAAGCAATTCCAATTGAAATGGCACTATCTGCAACGTTAAATACCGGAAAATCGTATCCCCACAACACGAAGTGAAACATGTCGACCACATGTCCATAGATAAAAAAGTCTAACACATTGCCCAAAGCACCTGCAATGATTAAGACTAAAGGAATTTGCCAAGAAGTTTCTCGATTACAGCAAATAAGATAATAACAAAGCCCTATGATGAGCCCAATGCGCAAAATAATTAAAGGGAGTTGATAATTTCCCAATACACCCCAAGCGGCGCCAGTATTGGTCATATGATTAATGGAAAACTCAAGCCCTATAAAATTCTTAAAAATGCCAATTCCTCCGTAAGGATACCAGTGAAGAGAAGAATCCAACACAGGTAAATAGGCGTAAACAAGTCCCTTTGTCACTTGATCCATCAACAAAACAAAGAGACCAATCCACACTAAAGAAATAGACAATTTCGCATCTTGGCTAGTAGTCGAAGACATTTCACTCATCACGAAGCCTAGAGTAATCCTTTTTCAAACTTTTCTTGCGCTTTGACGGTCATTGTCGCATAAGGCACAGCTTCTAAACGCGCTAAGGGGATTTCTTCACCTGTGATATCACAGACCCCATAGGTATTTTCATCCATTTTTTCTAAAGCACGATCAATTTGACGCAAAATTCCATATTCTTTGCTTGTCACTTCTAAGCTAATTGTACGATCAAAATCATCTGTTCCCTGGTCTGCCTGATGTTGTGAATATCCTGTGGCTTCATCGGGAGTTTTGACTTCTGCGGTCGACCCTTTCAATGAATGAGTCAACTGCCGACGCATGTCTTCTAAGCGCTTTCTGAATTTTGCTAGTTCTGCTTTTTTAAGTACCATTTTAAGCCTCCTATTCATGTGCAATTTACGGCTAATTAGGGGGATGTTTTAAAATTCATAATGAGCTGTTCAAGTCATTCTTAGTCATTTTAAAGCACGTCCAGGCCTAAAAGCCTATGAATATCACAAACCCTTATGCCAAACAAGAGTTTGTTTCATCTTTACTTTGAATTGTCTTGATGGCTTCTTCTAACTCTCCTAAATCCTTAAATCGCCTATATACACAAGCAAAACGAATATAAGCAATAGGATCTAGCGCTTGTAAATATTTCATCACCATTTCGCCCAACTGCGTTGTACTAATTTCCCTGACTTGCGCTTGCATTAACTCATCTGTTATTTGAGAAGCCAATACAATCACTTGATCATGACTTACCTTGGTATGACGACAAGCAGCTGCCATTCCATTAATGAGTTTTTGCTGTTGGAAATCTTCATAGGTCCCATTTCTCTTCTTGACTTGAACCGTCAATTCTACAGTTTCGAAAGTCGTAAATCGCTTCGCACACTGTAAACATTCTCGTCGCCTACGAATTGCATTCATCTCCGTCGCTTCACGAGAATCTGTGACCTTCAATCCCTCATAATGACAAAATGGACACTTCATTCGTCCACCTTTTCTGTTAAATCCATATACATATTTTAAATATTCTATCTATCTTTATAATTAATTATAATTAAAAAAATGAATATTTTTCTCGTTTTATTAAAAATTTTCTTATTTATTCTCAATTCTTGATTCTTGATTCTTCATCTATTTTGAGAGTTAAATTCTGCTCAAATAGGGTTATTGACCGCTACTTGAAGGATTTGCTGAACATATATAAGAAGCTATTAAGAGTCTAGAAGTTTTGTGAGAAAAATATCTCAAAAAATTTCTTCATAAATTTTAATGGACCTCATAGACCTAATGAGACAGTTGCAAAATTATTTAACTCATCTTAAGCAAAAGGACAAACGACCAAAACGACACAAACGACCTTAACGACAACGTGAAAAGACTAAGTGGACAAAGTGATTCGTCCACTTAGTCTTTTCACGTTGTCGTTAAGGTCGTTTGTGTCGTTTTGGTCGTTTGTCCTTTGGTCTTTTGCATAATCGGGTCCATTAAACATTAAGATATGCATCCCTAAAATCATAATAAATATTTTATAATCCACAAAAATTAGAAAATCAATTAAAATAACAACACTTATATTAATAAAAATAATCAAATTTAATTGTTGAGTAATTAATTATGGTATTTCCGCATCTAACATTTGTAGATCCGCGGGCTTTAATGGCTTCTTTAGAGGCCTTAACTCCTTTAGAGACTTCATCCTCTTCTGCTATATGTTCAGCAGTGCCAGAGGAAGAGCCCAAACCCGTCCCCGTGAATTTTTGTTTTAGCGAAGCCGATCAGGTCATGGCTGAGTTGCAACAAGCAGGAATTTGCGATGCTTTTGGAAATCCTTGTGCTCCTTTTGACCATCAAGATTTATTGACTTTCCCGTATCATCATTCTAATCCAAATGAGATGCAACATCCGGAGATTCAACGCGTCATTGAGCAATTCCGTCAAGATTTATTTAAAACTCTTCGGTTAAATAATCCTCATTTTACAAATGGAGCCAGTTTAATCGTTTCTTTTACACTCGCTGAGTTATTGATTGAGTTATCAAGACAGCAGATTGAAGAAAATGGAAAACTCACAGTTTTACCTCCCCTTGTAGATGCTGAATCTTTTGGACGAGGACTTTTGCAGAAAATAGGGTTGCACCCTTTTCAGTATAATGCTCAGTCTTTTTTTTCACCGGCGGTACCAAGTGAACGCATTACGGCTTGGTTTAGCTTATTTCACGTTCAACAGCAATTTTTAAAAGAGGGTAAAGATGACGATATACGTGTCATTGCTCAAGGCGCGCTTCCTTCTCTTACGTCTTTGAGCAAACATGCCTTGTCTTATTTTGCTGCACAACTACCCGAATTAACACATCGTAATGTCTATGAAACTAAATTAAGCGAAAAAAATCCTGTAAAATATGCACCCTCTAAAAAATATAATTTACAAGAAGCTTTGATAGTCGAATTTGGAGGATTATCCAAACGCCATATCGTGAATAAGCCTCCTACTCAATATACCATTTTGGGTTTAGACTTGGTGGATCATAAACCTCTAGATTTGGTTTTTGTCAGTTTGCAACCCAATGGACAACTTTCTCTAAAACATCCTTGTTTGTCTAGTTTAACCTGTTGGACTCTTTCTCTTTCTCATATTTATCTTTACCACCACTTAACGATTAAATGTCGTCCTTTTACCGCCTCTAAAGCCCTCATTGACCTACTTTGTGAAACAACCACTATTTTAAATCCTGATGTAGATGCTTGGTGTCGTTTCATGCATGAGCCTTGGCGTTCGATGCAACCCACTATTGAACAAGAAATGGTTCAAAATACACTTCAATTCAAACAAGAATTTTTAGAAGAACGCCATAAACGTCTCCATGGACCAAATTCTGAGCAGCCTGTTAATTTGGACGTTTCGGATAGTCAATACATCTCTGACTTGCTTGAAGAACAAATCAACACAAAATATGTCGATTCTCATACCAAACAAGTGGACTCCGCTGCGGTGATTGGTTTTCTTTTTCGTGCTTGTCAATCTTTACGCACGCATTCCTCTCTATCTGATCAAGAAATTTTCGAAATTTGGAAAAAATTCGACCAGAAAAGGTGGTTATCCCTGGCTGACAATCAACCTGAGCAAAATCTTTTAATTGCTCTTAAAAAAGCGTTAGTTGATGAAAAAATCCCTTTTTCTGTGGCATCCGCTTGGATGGGACTGCTGATGTGGTTGTATACTCCTCATTTGGCAACAACGCATGGTTGTCGCTCGGTATTTCGCTTAAGAGCACCTGAACTAGGCTTTCTCCCTATTCAGCTTGTAGAAGATGATCAAACTGTACGCACTTATCTTGCGCACCATGCTTGTCCTGCTGCTTTTCAACAGCTACAAAGTGCGATGACGACGCTTTTTCCTTTTTCTTTTAATCCTTCCCCTTTATTGCCTTCTTTAGCGCATCTGCATTTAAATTCTTCGATACTTCTGGACATGGCAACAAAATGGCATCAACACAGTTCACCCCTGCTCAATTCTCTTAGTTTACATCTTTTTCTTTCTTCTTTAAATCCTACATTAAGTAAAGAAGCTTTACTGAGTATTGGACGAAAGCTCTTTTTACAAAGAACAATGCGTGAACAAGATAGATCTGCATACCTTCACATATTTGAAAAGCTCGTCCCTCATCTATCCCCCACGTATGCAAAAGCATTGCAAACTCTCAAAGAAAAACCGACTATTTCGGAATTCGATTGGATCGATTTCATGTTGCAAAGCCAAGAACTCGATTTACTGCACTTAAGTTATAGCTGGTGGAAAACACAAGAACATTTGCCGCGAAACCAAATTCCAATTGAAACAGGATGGAAAATTTTTAATCAATTATGTTTAAGAAAACCTGCATTAGCTTTATCTTTTTTACAAACGAGCCAGCCTCGACATTTTTTATCTCCTCGAGAAGAGAGTGATCGCATTTTTCAGCTGCTTCAAGCCTATCATGAAAATGCTCCGGAACAAATAGCTTGCGATCTTGATCGTTTACTTCCTTTCCTCTATTTTCTTTTTGAGCAAAATGCTGCTGAAGCTTTTACTCCAGAAGATAATCAAATTTTATTGAGTTTTTTAGATACCTTAAAAGGCATTCCCTTATATCAAACGACAGCCGATTATTTTTTATTAGAAATGAGTCGTCGTCATTGTTTGCAATCGGAAGACCAAACAGAAAGATGGTTAACACGTTTAGAATCTTCTGTGGAAAAACCGGCAGAAGCCCTCTATCTCATGTCTTTATATCATATCCTCATGCAAGAAGGAATTATAGATCGCGAGAAGGCGACTAAGGAACGTATCCAATCTTTACAGATTGCATTAGGAAAAAGCTTGCTACAAGCGCATCAAAAACCCTTAAGCCTAGCTTTATTCGAACATGTTTCTCAAGAAGCAAGAGAAGAAGTAAGAACGGTCGTTGCTTTCTATGACTGGGCTTTAAACTGGGTGGCAGCAGAAAGCGCATCTACGCATGCTTTTCCTTTGAAGTTTTTGGAGATCTTACTTGTTGTGACGCCTTCTCACAAACGTGAAGAAGTACAAGACAAAATGCGTTTAGCTTTTGATTCTACAGTAGCGCAATTAAAAAATGAGGATGTCGCTGCAAAGGCGGCAGCAAATTTACCCTTTTCACAAATGGATCAATTTTTAATTCGTCCTGAATTGAAATCTTTGATTAACCAAGCTTCCACCGAAGAAGAATGGAAAACACTTTTATTTGATTATTTAGAAGCTACTTTAGCGATTGATCCTGCTAACCGTTTTCCTACTTTGTGGATCCTTTGTGAACAACTCATGGGTTTTATGCATAAAACTCGAGACACAAAACAAAATTTACGCTTATTTAAACTCATCGCTAACCTCTTACAACAGTCTCCTCAACCCCCTTCTCCCAAATCTTTAACGTGGATTGCATCGCAACACCTCAAAATCCTCGAAAAATTGCAGGAAAATCAGTGTGCACACGAAGCAGCTCATCTCATTTTAAATCTCAATCGCCATGGAATTTCACATGAATCTTTAGTTTCACACGTCTGGTGGTTATGTCAGCAAGAACTTTCTGCTTCTTCCCCTTCTGCTGATCGCCTCAAACAATTGGTTAGCATGGAAAAATTCGATGATTTAATTAAGCATATTCCGCCTACTTCTTATTCTGAAATTCCTCATTTCATTACCTGCTTACAAACTACTTTAACAACTGAAGAATTATGGCCATGGTTAGATTTTTACTTCAACACTGTTGTGAAAGACACATCTCAACCACAATTAAAAGATAAAGAGCAAAAAACACAATTAAGAGAATCTTTTTTCAAGTGTGCGCAGCACTTGATTGAGAAAAAAGATTGGTCGCAAACTTTTAAAATTTTAAAGCAAATTTCAATCAGTTTCTACACTCCAATTTCTCAAACTCCTGAAGAGATTTCCACACAACGTCAGAGGCTACAAGGCTTTTGGAAAAGTCTTCTGACTGAATCGCAATCGTCTGCATCCGTTGAATCCCTTCGTGAGCAGCTATTAGATCCTCACCTACACGCGACTTTTAACAAAGATAAAAAAGAAGAACAAGAACTTCTTCCTTTTGTCACTCATGTTTTGCATCGTTATTTAGACTCTGCTTCGCCTACAAAAGAAGAACGGCAACTTGCTTTCGATCTCTTAACAACCTATCAAATCAAAGAGGAAGCACTTTGGTTGTTGCTATGGAAGTCGATCAAATCACCGCTTCAGCAGGAAGATAAAACTTTAACCCAAGAAGTGTGGAAATCGTATCAAACTTTGCCCTCTAATTCTTCTCCAGTGCGTGCAGAATGTTGGACACTCGCTTTTGCTTTGCTAGCAGATTGTCAACCTGAAGATCTGATTCCTTACTATGAGGATCCTACATTGTTATCTCCTGTTCTTAGTGATTCTTTAAACACGTTTTTCAAACGCAAAAATTTAGAAAGTGTATTATTAGGTGCAATCCAACAATTATCGCTTTCTACATTTGATCAAGCCGCTTTTGATCAAATCGTGAAGAAAAAAACGGATCTTGTCGCTGCATGGCGAGCGGAAAATCCCCATATGCCACAAACTGATGCGGATCAATTGACCGAATGGGAAAACAGAATAGATCTCGCTTTAATTCAGCATATGCAATATTCCCAACATCCCGCCGGCTTACTCGCAATCGGCCAATTTTTACAACCTTTTCTACAATCTTCTTCTATTTATCTTCCTTACTTGCAAGAAATGGCTACGCGCTACCTCTCTTTAAAAAAAGAAACACTTTTAGCTGCTTTAAAAGAAGATCCCTCTTTTAAAGAGAAGGAGAAGACTTTTTGGACATCTACAACTACTCGTCTTCAAACCATTTGTCAGCAAGAGACGCCTTCTTGTGCTGCACTTCTTTCTATATTAACTGCCTTGACCACACACACTCCCACCGATCATGTGGATTTACAAATTCAATTGTGCACGCCTATCTTGGAGAAGGGTTCAATCCAAGAAATAGAAAAATTAAAAGCCTCTTTTTTAATTAGCTTTCCTCACTTATTGACTTCACCCGCTTCAAAAGATTTAGGAACAGCTCAAAAGCTTTTAGAGATAGCTTTTAAAAAAATGAATTTATCCCTTCAAGAAAAAAGCAAGCTCAGTTACCAACTTTTAATTGCTCTTTATGATGGCACATTAAAAGATGTAAAAGGCGATCCGGATGATGCCACGGTTGAAACATTACTTACAGCTTACCAAAAGTGGACACCTTATCTTTTTGCGCATGCTGACTCCTTACAAGATATGATAAATCGGAGTCTAGACCTTATTTACCCTTATGCGCGCGCTAATCCTTGCAACCGCGTGCATACGGATCAGTTTACCAAAGGGTTAAAACGCATTTTAGGCACAAAAAACCAAGTGACTCTTAAGGCTTCTCCTGCTTACCAAAATTGCCTCAAAGAATACGCTTCTTGGGTCATGCAATCGATTAAAAATAAGAATCCAATCAAAGTGGCTTTATTACAGACTCTTCATCAATATATCGATACCGATTTAGAAAAAAAACCGGCTCCTCATGCAACAGAAATGAGAGATTTATTACGCACTTTTATTTATCTCTACCCTTTAAGCCCTGCTATCAAAATACAGGATTTACCCCCTCATGCCAAAGTGACTAATTTATCTCACGCCGGTTATTGTGAAAAATTACTGAAAAAAGCCGAACAGAAAGGAATTTTTAAAAACCATCTTGATGAGTTAATGGAATATGAATTGTATTTAAATCTCAATATCTGTCCAACAAATCATGTCACACTTAAGCACAAGCTAGTGTGTGAGCGTGTTTTGAAGCGTTTATTAGATCAAAATACTCCTTTATGTTTTCATCGAGCTATTACTGTTGCAGAGCATTTACAAACAATTCTCGTTCATGCTCGTCAATACGATGTATTTATGCCTACTTATACTAAACTCTTCAATGCCCTAAAATCTCATATACGTAAAAATAACCAAGTAGAACCGCTTTTTGATTATTTCATTCATCGCTTACTTTATAACTATCCCAATCAAAATACTGCCCACTCTCAACATCAGATCACCAAAAAAGTCTTTCCTCTATTCTGGCAAGCTGCACGCCACTATTTAGATAAGTGCTCAAAGCATCCTGTCGATCATTTCTATCTTTATCATCTTGATGTCTGCTTGACATTTCTTCAATATCAATACGATCATGAAATGTTTAACAATGGCAATATGGCTTATTTGAAACTTTTAAAAGAATTTATGCCACTCGTGAAAAAAGCGGAATCCACGAAAGAAAGAGGACAATTAGATTTATCCACTCTTTCCCCTAAATGGCAAGCCATAGTGCCCAAACCTACTGTGCTTGCGCAAAGGTGGACAGAACGTTTAATTCATCCCACTGTTGTAGGTGAACTTAAGGTTCTCTCAGTACATGACCAGCAGCATCAACGCAAAATTTTGAAAGAATGGTTGAGGTGTTTGAGTCAAATAGAGCCGCATGATGATCCTCTATTAGTATGTGATAATCTCATGACTACTCTTATCAAAATCCTGACACCACATATTACGCCTTCTTCACCCTGGTTAGAGGCAGGAAATGCAGAGGATAAAGCTTTATTTGAATCAATTGGCACTCTTATTCAGGAAAAAGGTGCGCATCGGCATAAACTCGCCTTTGCGACTTATTCTTTTCAATTTTATGCTCACCACACTAAAGATTTTGAAGCTTATTTACAAAAAGTGGAAAAATACATTGATCTTTTAGAAGAATGTACTGTGACAAAAACATCTTTTCCTATCTCTGCAGAATTTATCAATATTATTTTAGCAGAACCGGCAGATCCTACTGCTTATTTTTCTAAACGACAAGCTTTATTTTTCCGTTTCTTATCGGCTCTTAAAACTTTAGTTCCTCAAGCTTCAGATAAATCTCATGCGGAAGCGCATGCACTTTTAATGCATACTTTAGAAAGAGGAATAGATGAAAAGTTTCTAGATGAAAAATATGCGGAAGCCCGTGAGCATTTTAACTGGACTAAAGTCGTTTTAGATAGAGCTTACGCGCCTGCTCTCCAACTGTTAAGCTTAATTTATCAACGTCGCTCTCTTTTTAGAATGAAATCTGATTATCTTACTCAAATTTCCGGCATTATGCCGGTAGTCGGACAATATATGATTGACAAAGACGACTTAACCTATTCGCATCGTTTAGTCCACTTGATTTTGGATTTACCCCTCTCTCGTCAAGAGCATCTGCACTATCTAGAAAGCTGGCATAAGGTTTATACTAGTCTTCGCCCACATTTTAAAGATCAAAAAAACTTCAATTTACATCTTCACGAACTGGAACAAATTGGACACGCCCATGAGCACAACATCCCTATTCAACTCAACTCATGAAAATGCTATCATATGCTAGGGCGCTAGCATTTTAAGACACGCCCTAAGCCTATTTAGATAAGGAATAACAAAAATGGCAACACAACAAACAGTTATTGTCGGCATGTCAGGCGGCGTCGATTCATCTGTATCCGCTTTATTGCTGAAACAGCAAGGTTACCGGGTAATTGGCCTTTTTATGAAAAATTGGGAGGAAGTCGATGACCACGGCGTTTGTCGCTCAACTCACGATTATGAAGATGTGCGGCGCGTATGCAACCAATTAGACATCCCTTATTATACTGTCAACTTCGTGGAAGAATATCGCCAGCAAGTTTTCGCGCAATTCATTGAAGACTTCAAACAAGGGCTCACCCCTAATCCAGATATCTTGTGCAATCGCGAAATCAAGTTTAAAGTGTTTTTAGACAAAGCCCTCGAAATGGGAGCTGACTATTTAGCCACCGGACACTATTGTCAAAATTTATATGTCAACCAACAGCCTTATTTAGTGAAAGGCAAAGACACTAATAAAGATCAAACATACTTTTTGTATACGCTCAAGCAATCTATCTTAGAGAAAGTGTTATTTCCTGTCGGCGGATTAGAAAAATCGGAAGTGCGTGCCTTAGCACGCCAATATGGTCTCGCCACATCAGAAAAAAAAGATAGCACAGGGATTTGCTTTATTGGAAAACGGGACTTTCGCCCTTTTCTAAGCCAATATATTGGTGCACAGCCAGGCCCCTTCCAAACTTTGCAAGGCAAAGTGGTAGGTTCACACATGGGATCTGCCTATTACACTTTAGGTCAACGCAAAGGAATGGGTATCGGAGGAGCCGGTGAAGCGTGGTTTGTCGTCGCCAAAGATAGGCAACAAAACATTGTTTTTGTGGAACAAGGAGCGGACCATCCCGCTTTATATTGCGATGAACTAGAAGCTTTTCAATTGAGCTGGTTGACTGATCAAGCACCTGTCTTACCTTTTACTTGCCATGCTAAAGTACGTTACCGTCAAGTGGATCAACCTTGTGTGATTCAACACATTGACAATGGACGTGCTTGGGTAACGTTTCCTCAACCTCAGCGTGCTGTCACACCTGGACAATCCATTGTCTTCTATGAAGGCACAACGTGCCTAGGAGGCGGTGTCATTGCACAAGCAGGACCTTCTTATTATGCCTTAGGAAAAGCATTGCCTAATAAAGAACTTTAATAAACGAAAAGAATGGCTAAATTCCTATTTCTATGCTATTGAAAGGCTAAAAGACTCTTTTGAGTTTACGCGAAGCGTTTGGAGCCCCCAAGCAACTTTGTTGCTAATATCAAAAAGTAACAGTGACCTTTTTAGTAGTTGGTCAAAGTATACTTAAAAAGACTGGTTTTATCTGTGCGGTAGCACTTATACTGCATTAGCCCAGACCGAGCGCGTTTAGCGCTCGTTCTGGGATTTAATGCACAACCTATTGCACTGCGGTTAGCAGTGCTACAAGGGCGCCGAATAATTGCACTGCTAACCGCAGTGCTAATCAAATGGCATTATTTACCCAGAACGAGCGCTAAACGCGCTCGGTCTGGGCTAATGCAGTGATAGTGCTACCACACAGATAAAACCTGTCTTTTTAAGCACGCTCTGATCAATTACTAAAAAAACACTTTAAAAGAGCGAGCTAATAACAATGTTTAGTTACTCAGGAGTGCGAAAGAACGTTTTTGCATAACTCCAAGGCTAAAAATAGTGGACATAGGTGGACTTCGTGGACATCAGGCAAAGATTTAGCTAATTGAATTTATAAAACTTGAATAGCTGTATAAAGTTTTATGTCCACGGCGTCCACGAAGTCCACGTAGTCCACCTATGTCCACAACTTTTTAAAACTTAGATTAGGGACGACCAAAGCGGGTCTAATGAAAAATTCTCTTAGCGCTCTATGGAAAAAACTTGGTCCTGGACTAGTCACAGGAGCGAGTGATGATGACCCTTCCGGCATTGCCATTTACTCGCAAGCGGGAGCCAGTTTTGGGCTTGCCACCCTATGGACAGCGCTCATCACTTATCCACTCATGTTTTGCATTCAAGAAATGTGCGCCAGAATTGGCATTGTCACAGATAGTGGACTAGGAAAAGTCATCAAAAGTCACTATCCCAAAACACTTTTGTGGCTCATGCTAATCGCCTTATTTCCTGCGATTACATTTAACATTGCTGCCAATCTTTCCGCAATGGGAGCTGTCTCACACCTCTTCCTGCCTGTTTTACCTAGTTGGTTTCATGCCTTATGCTTTACTGTTTTTCTCATTCTAGGGCTTATTTTTTTCTCTTATCAAAAAATGGCTCGCGTTCTTAAATGGCTATGCGCTTTTCTACTGGTTTATCTCATTGTACCCTTTCTTGTACAAGAAGATTGGCCAGCCGTGCTATGGGCAACTGTAATTCCCCATATCGAATGGAATGACAAGTTTATCACGCTCTTAGTGGCTCTTTTAGGCACCACGATTTCTCCTTATCTCTTCTTTTGGCAAACATCTATGTCTGTAGAAGAAAGAAACCATAAACCTAATACGCCGCCAAAAAAAGAACTGCAAGAAATGAGAATAGATGTCAATCTCGGCATGCTCTTATCCAACGTCGTGATGTTTTTCATTATTTTGACCACAGGTAGCGTGTTGTTTCCTGCAGGCATCACCCACATTGAAACCGTTCAAGATGCAGCGAAAGCTTTAGAACCTTTAGCAGGACCTTTCGCTTTTCTTCTTTTTACGCTTGGCGTCATTGGCACAGGTCTACTTGCTATCCCGGTTCTAGCAGGATGCTTAGGCTATTTATTTGCAGATGCCTTTGGATGGCAAAAAGGCATGGATAAACATTTTAAAGAAGCGAAGGGCTTTTATAGCGTGATTCTCTCTTCTATTGTTTTAGGATGGCTTTCCAACCTCTTTTCTTTAGATCCTATTCAAGCTCTCATTTATACCTCCGTGGTTTATGGTCTATTAGCCCCCTTTTTGATCGCTCTCCTTCTTCATATTTGCAACCGCAAAACCATCATGCAACAATATACCAATCCTTGGTGGTCCAATCTTTTAGGTTTCTTTGCTCTTCTCTTGATGAGCGGCGCTGCTTATTTACTCATGCATCATACCTGGCTAGCTTCTTAAGTTTTGTGAATATTCAAACGTAAAGAAATATATTTATATAAAAATATAAATTTATTAAATTATTTTATATAACAAATAAAATTTTTAATAAATTAAAATAAATATTTTATTTGTTTTTATTTCCAAAATTGCTATACTGATCGCGCTTATATAATTATTTTTTAGGAGTTTAAGCTATGCGTATCACTAGATCAATGCCGTCTTATTCACAAGCCACTATAAATTTAAAAAAAGAATTTGAAAAAATTAAAAACAATAAAAACAAAGAAGACACTATTTTAAAATTAAACAACTTAATATTGCAAATTAATTCATTAGAAAGCAGAATAAAAAACAATAAGGAGAATTTCTCATCTAGAGTAAAAGAATTAAATCAATTACATGAAGATATAGTGGCATATTTAGATAATCATAATCATCTTTTTCGTTCTGCTGCAAAAAGCAAAAAGGTGACTCCGCGCTGTTTATTTCCAGAGGTATAAATAAACAAGATGAATTCTATGCAAGTGATGCGTTCTTTTTTTCTGTTCGTCTTTCTATTACTAGCTAGCGAAGTTAACTGTTATCAAATTCAAACTCGATTTCCCTCTACGGTAGAAGAACGCGCACTTTCCATTGCTCAACATGAATTGCCACATACAGGAACGCTAACCCAGATAGGGGATGGATATGTTTATGTCAAAGTCAGTAATGACTATGTCCATCGTCTTTTTCCTTTGATTGAACAACCGGGATTCGACAAACCAAGCTCCATTACCCGTCAAACTAAGGTGGGAGCACACATTAGTGTGTTTTATGAGAATGAAGCCAAGCAAATAGGACCGATTTCAGAAGTCGGAAAAACCTTTTATTTTAAGCCCAAAGATATCCGCACGGTACGCAACGGAAATAAAGAGTATATCATATTGGAGGTAGAAGCTCCGCAGCTAGAAAAGCTGCGCTCCCACTATGGATTATCCCCTAAGCTTTTTAATCATGAGTTTCATATTACACTTGCGGCACGCACCATTCACTAAAAAGCATTCACACGATCGATAAGAGCGCGCAATAATCCAAAGCCTTTACGATTATGCTCAAAAGCAATACGAGGGAGATCTAAATGGTCTTTTTCTTCTTCCAAAGGCTTTGTCGGATAGATATATCCTTGTTTCATAAGAGTGCGAAATTCATCATTTAAGAGAGCGATTTGCTCGACCGTTAGAGGTGTGAGTAAGCGTATGACCAAGGTATCTTTGACATAGCGACTTGAATGATAACGTCGATAGAATTGCTCAATATGATCGACAGCTTGTTGTACGCTAGGAGCACGGTAATAAAAGTGAAGATCATCGGGACTAATCCACCCTGTGTTTAATAAATTATGGTGCACATAATCTTCCCAAGCTTTCCAATAAGTTCCTTCTTCTCCTTCTAACAAAATAACAGGAACAATATTGGCTTTTCCGGTTTGCATAAGCGTAAGCACTTCAAACAACTCATCTTGTGTACCCACACCACCCGGAAAAGCAGCCACCGCATCAGAATGACTCAAAAACATGAGTTTGCGTGTGAAAAAATAACGAAAATTGATGAGTCTGGGATCCCCAGCTAGCAATGTATGCGTCGTATTCTCAAAAGGCAAGCGAATAGATAAACCAAAACTGGCGTCTTTTTGAGCACCTTCTAATCCGGCTCGCATGATTCCATCCGCTGCTCCCGTCATACACGTCCACCCTTTTGAACTGATCGCTAAACTGAAAGCTTTAGCGATTTGAAAATCGGGATGACTTTCTGGGGTACGTGCCGATCCAAAAATACTTACACAACGTCCTTTTCGATGTTCGTTAAACACTTGGTACGCATAACGCATTTCCTTAAAAGCACGTGTCATCAGCTTGAGTTGACCAAGATCATAGTCTGTGTTTAATATTTTGAGACTACTATAAATAATTTGACTGACCAGATCAGCTGCTAGTGACTGTGGATCAGTTCCTGTGAAAGCCACGAGTTCTTTGATTTTTTCCATCATTTCTGGATTAGAGTGAGAATACGCAGGTTCTTGAGATTGAATCATAAAAGCTTTAAATTAAATGATAAGATATTTTTAATTTGACTATATTCAAGGTGATTTTTTATACACAAGTCAATAAGACGCAAAAAAATGACTTTTAACAGGAGGTTAATTATGAGTCGTGAACGCAATTTAATTCCCCGTGCTTTTTTACGCATTCCCTCCTCTCTCCCTAGCTTATGGGAAGAAATGGAAGACCGGATGGGACGTTGGATGGGTTCTAGCGAAGATACAGGTGTGAGCGTATCGGAAGATGATCAAAACGTCTATGTAGAAGCACATTTACCGGGCTTATCATCCGAAGACTTAGATATTTCTGTGCACCAAAATACTTTATGGATTAAAGGAGAAAAGAAAGAGGAAGAATCCGACAAAGAAAAGAAATACTACCGTCGTGCACGCAATTCTTTCTTTTATCAAGTGGAACTCCCTTCTCAAATAGAAGAAAGCTCTGAACAAGCGGAATATCAAAATGGCGTTTTGCAAATTAAATTTAAGAAAACGCAGCAAGGGCAAGTGCGTAAAATTGCTGTCAAACAGGATAAAAAAACGCAGCCTAAAAAATAGCTTGTAAGTATTCTTACGCACTAAAAACTGACTTTTAGCGACTTGACATGTTAAAGTGATTTTCTGGTCATACGCGAAGCGTTTGGAGCTCCAAACGCTTCGCGTATGACCCATTTATTTGAAAATTTGATGCATATAAAAACAGACTTTTATCTTCTAGATTCCACAGTACTCCTAGAGCTTGTTGCATACTTCAGTACTTTTTAAAGCATGTAAAACTTCTTAATTTCCTGTTTTGAATTTATCTTGTCTTTCTCCGCGCCTTTGCGTTGCACTTTTATGAATTACTGATTATTTAAAAAATTATTATGCGATTGCCTTGTATTTATTCTACCTATCTTGCTGCTTGCGATCTTATTTATACACAAACAACTTCAAAAATCGGTTTTTTGAAGTTGTTTGTGTATATCTTGTAAGCAGGATAGACAAGATGAATATTTTCAAGTTCCTTGTTTTTAAATTAACTAACTTCATTAATTAAATTTAATATTGCAACAAACAAAATAATGATTTATATTCAAATTAATTAAATAGGAGTTAAAAACATGAACATAGTTAATCAAAATATAGGTTTACAATTTCATTTAGTAAAAAATGAATTTACCCAACAAGTCCAGCGAGCAAATGATTATAATAATAATCATGCTGCCATTACTGCGCTTGTAACAGGGATATTCGGGACTCTAGCTAGCGTACTCACAGGAATTTATATCTTAAGCAAAAAAGTAGTATGGATCACTACTGAGCAAGGACGTCGAATAACTGCACCTGGTTCTCTTAACATGCAATGCCTTGGAATTATGGCTATTGCGCTTTGCTGGGTATTAGGTCTTATAGCAGCAGGAGTTGCTGCTGGGCTAGATTATCTCTGGGGCACCTATAAAGTGTCTCAATTAAAACATTTTATCACTGATTTTGAGAATAACTATGGTCCTAATAGTTTATTAACCAACCAAGATGTTGAACGTTTACTAAACAAAGCAGACGTCACAAGTCAAAAAAATTTAATTACTCTCATGAATTTTGAACAGCTCGGTGTGGCTTTCCGTACTTTAGGCGAGAAACAATTCAAACAACTCATTGAGGCAACTCCTGCAGAGCCTCATCGACAGTGGATGGGCATTCTTTCGCTACCGACTGATCAAGAAGATAATCTCGTCAAGAAATTAAAAAGTCGCGATTTTAAACAAATTGCACGTCAAAATCCCCTTTTTGTCGGTCAGTTGCAAGAACGCTTAAAAAAAGTTAAAAATGAAGAGGTGCAAGATGCACTTCAAAATTACTGGATCTTATTACTTGATGAACCTCCCCAAGCAAATGGTACTAAGCTCACTCTTCAATTCAAAGGAGAAAGCGTAGAAGTGAATGCAAACCTCTTGCAGAATTATAGTCAGCATATAGCCAATCTCATTAAGAATAGACCGCAAGATGAAGCAGGGGATCCACTTGAAATCGCAGATATTGAAAATCCCGAAGCTTTTAAACTTGCGCTCCAATTATTGGATCATCAAAAACCCAAGTTGCAGTTAAATAAAGAACTTATTATTGATTTGCTTCAAATCGCCGATTTTCTGATCGCCCCTAAACTCATCCAAGCCTTGGAATGGCATATCATCGATCAATATAAACAATTCAAAGAGAAAGAAATCGAATACATTCTGAATCAACATCCTGACTTGCAAGAGATTAAGACTCTCGTAGAAAATCAATATCTGACACAGAAAATGAATAACACAACATGGGAAGCCTGTTGGAAAAAGGCGCAAGCCATTCATTCAGATGCTTTAGAAAAGCATTGTTGTCAACATGCCAAAGCTCAGGTGATAGGTTTACTGGCTTCTCCATTTGCTTGCTCTGAAGAAATGCATTTTTGGTTTAAAAGCTGTCAAGAGATCTTAGGCGGAGTAGACAGCGATGACTATAAAAATTTTAGGGTGCTTTTAGAAGGAAAATTATGTGTGCAAAATGTGCGTCCTCTTTATGAGCTAGCCCTTCAAACACAAGATACGCGTCTTCAACAAAGTTGTGTGCATTTTTGCGGGAATAACGTGCAAGCTTTAAAGAATTATGCCGCATGGCAAGTAGGAGAAACGCCGGAAGAAATTTCTGAAGTTTTATATGCTTAAATAAATAGAAATGCTAAACTGTTGCAAAAAAAGCTTTCTATAAAAGGCATAGTCAACAGTTATGTTTCATCTATGGCGACACTCTCTTTGGCTGTTTTTGATGGTCATGGCAAGCTCAGCTTGTTTAAGGGCCAACACTCAAACAGCTCCTTTTGTGTTAGTGAGTGTTGCACCTCACAAATTTTTTGTGGAGAAAATTGCTCAAGAAACCGTGCAAATTTATCTCATGGTTCCGGCCGGAGCCAGTTCTCATACCTATGAACCCACTCCACGACAAATGCTGGCCGCCAGCCAAGCCACTATTTGGTTTCGTATCGGCGAACCCTTTGAAAATCGAGCGATTCAAGCTTTAAAAAGCCATCAACCTCAATTAGAGGTGGTCAATTTGCAGCAAGGACTCGATTTGATTCGAGATCCTCATCATAAAGGCTGTTGCCCAGGATCCGTCGATTTACATTTTTGGTTAAGTACACGTCAAGCGCAAATTCAAGCTGAAACCATTGCGGCTACTCTCATGAGAGCGTTTCCAGAGCATACAGAACTTTACAAACAAAACTTGCTCGCTTTTCAACAAGAATTACATGCTTTGGATCAAGAGATCCAAAGCATTTTAGCTCCTTTAGAAAATCGCAACATTCTTGTTTCTCATCCTGCTTACGCTTATTTTTGTCGTGATTATAATCTTAAGCAATATTCCATCGAAGTAGAAGGCAAAGACCCGACTCCTCAACAAATGACGAAACTCTTGAATACTGTCCGTCAACTGCATATGCGCTCGATTTTTATTCAAATGCAGTACAATAACAAAGCGGCCAAACTCGTGGCTGAAACTTTGGGAGCCAAACTGGTCATTTTAGATCCTTATTCTGAACATTATTTGACAAGCATGCGGGAAATTGCTCATGCCTTTGCCAATGGATAAACAGATGAATCCTCCCTTAATACAGTTTGAGCACGTTTTTTTCTCTTATCACAGCATGCCCGTGCTACATGACGTGTCCTTCACCGTTGAATCCGGTGAATTTATGGGAATCATTGGACCCAATGGAGGAGGCAAAACCACGCTGCTTAAACTCATTTTAGGATTTCTCAGACCTTCTCGTGGATGCATTCGCGTGTTTGATCAAACTCCTGGAATTTCTCCGCAACGCACTATGCCTCTGGCGTATGTTCCACAGGCGATGCGTTTCGATCGCGATTTTCCTATTTCAGTCGAAGAAGTCGTTTTAGCCGGTTTACTTAACCATCTTCCTTGGTATGGATGCTTTTCCAAACAAGATCGTCAAGTGGCTCATGAAGCCTTAGAACGCGTTGGATTAGAAAAATTAAAAAATGCTCCTTTTGGCACCCTTTCAGGAGGTCAAGCGCAGCGTGTTTTAATTGCCAGAGCTTTGGTTTCTCATCCCCAACTGTTATTGCTTGATGAACCGACAGCAAGTGTGGATAGTCAAGCAGAAGCCGATATTTATGCTATTCTCAAAGAACTCAAAGGAGAAATGACGATCTTAATGGTCACGCATGATTTGCGAGCTGCCATTGATCATGTCGAGCGTATTTTATGTGTACAAGGACGCGTTTTTTCGCTAAAACCCGCAGAAGTCTGTGAGCATTTCGTCTTTGGTCTTTATCATTTGCCTATTCAATCCACTCCCTTAACCACGCCCTAGGTCACTATGCCCTCATTTTTCGAAGCCTTGATGACAAATTCTCTGTTATTGGCCGCCTTCTTAGCTGGCATTGCCGCTTCTATCGTGAGTGGAATTATTGGTTCTTATGTGGTTGTTAAACGCATTGTATTTATTGGGGGAAGTATTTCTCATTCGGTTTTAAGTGGAATTGGTTTCTGCATTTGGCTAGAACGCGCGCAAGGCATTACGTGGGCCTCTCCGCTTTATGGAGCGCTAGCAGCAGCTTTATTGTCTGCGTTAATTATAGGCTGGATTCACCTCAATTATCGTCAGCGAGAAGATTCGGCCATTGCAGCAATTTGGTCCATTGGAATGGCAATTGGGATTCTCTTTATTTCTCAAACGCCCGGATTTAACGTCGAACTCACCAATTTTTTAATTGGAAATATTTTATGGGTCTCTAAGACAGATTTATATATCTTAGGCGGATTAGATATCGGCGTCATTTTGCTCATTTTATGCTTACATAAGCGCTTTTTAGCCATTTGTTTTGATGAAGATCAAGCGCGCCTACAAGGATTACCCGTGCATACGCTGTATGTTCTGCTATTAATTCTCGTGGCTGTCTGCATTGTGCTTCTCATTCAAGTAGTGGGAATTGTCTTGGTAATGACCATGTTGACAATTCCAGCCGCTATCGCGAATTTACTCACTTTTCGCTTATCCTATATGATGATGCTGGCCATTCTCATTAGTAGTCTTTTTTGTTTTAGCGGAAATGCGATTGCCTATTATTTAGATTGGCCGACGGGAGCCACCATTGCGCTAATTGCAGGAATTGCCTATGTCTTAAGCTTGGCTATTTTTCGACGTAAACCTCGCTTCAAAGAAGCTTAATTTCTCTTTGTTCTTCTCTGTGCTCTCTGTGTCCTCTGTGGTTATTAATTATTTAAATTTAACCACAGAGTACACAGAGAGCACAGAGGAGAACAAAGAGAAATAAAAAAGGCTTTGAACGTAGCACGCTCAAAGCCCGATGCGGAAAGAGAGGGATTTGAACCCTCGATACCCTTTAGGGGTATGCGTCCTTAGCAGGGACGTGCTTTCGGCCACTCAGCCATCTTTCCAAACAAACACAGAAATTTAAACGACTATCGTAATAGGCACTTCGTTTTTATGCAAGCATTGTTTCGTTTACTCTTCTATTTCTCTGAAAAATCTCTTTTTCAACCTCAGCATCACCTACGTAAATTGTAATAATAATAGTCATAAGAAGTCGTAGGATAACTATAGTAGAGTGTAGAAGGATAGGTATAAAGATAAGAAGTACTCGGATAAGTGTAGTAATAAGAAGGATAAGTATAGAGATAATTTGAATAAACATCTCCTCTGGGATAGCCATAATAGCGATAAGAAAGTGGATAGTCTCTTATATCCCTCCAATGCTTGTGGTGATAATGTTTATGGTGATGATGTTTATGATGGCTATGGTATTTGTGATGATGATGTTTACTTTTACTAGAGTGCTCATGTCTATGCGATTTATGATGGTGTTTACTACTCGCATGCTTACTTGATTTTTTACCATCCGCAAATAATGAAGGCGTTGAAACTAAACCTACTGCCATTATCATCAAACTTGATAACCAAATCTTTAAAGAATGACGTAACATATACACCTTCTTTGAGAGAAGAGCTATAAATCTCCCTTTGTATAATTCAAAGCTCAAGATTTTAATATCTTGAGCTTATGCTTAGAATAGATAAAATATCTATCAGTTCTAGCTGTATTATTTATCCACTGAAACGCATGTTTTTGTTCATATTCATGTTCTAGTTCTGATTCATGTTCTGATTCTTATTCATGTTTTGATTCATATTGCTATACACAGAATTCGCTGGTTGAGAGTAGTTACTACTAGAAGAATTGTAATAATAAGAGCTATCAGGGTAGCTGTATCCACCACTATCTACAGGATAAGTGTTGTAATAAGTAGAAGAAGGATAGGTGTTGTAGTAATAGGTTGAAGAAGGATAAGTATAACTATCATAGTAAGGATAATCATAAGAATTATAATAATAATTGGGATAATATCCACCATAGTAATAAGGATATCCGCCCCAATAATAGCCATCACCCCAACCATGTCCATGCCAGCCATGATTTCCGTGCCAACCATGGTGTCCATGCCAACCGTGTCCACCATGATGACCGTGCCCACCATGATGTCCACCGTGATGACCACCATGATGTCCGCCGTGATGACCACCATGTCCACCATGATGTCCGCCATGACCACCATGACCGCCTCCGTGTCCACCTCCATGTCCAGCCACTACAGAAGTCAAGGGAAGAAAGCTAAATACAGCTGTCGCTAAACCAACAAAAAAGTATTTTAAGGAACGGTACATATACCCCTCCTTGGGTATCTGTTAGGAATGCACATTATTATAATATGCAAAAATTAGGCCATTAAATGGTTCTTGGATAAAATATAAGAATTATTATGCTTCTTATATTTAAAAATGAATTAATTTTCTTATTAACCCTCCTAATAAAAGTATACAACTTTGATTAGGCAGTGTCAATGAAACGTAAATTAATTTCAAAAAAATAAATAAGTATATTTAAATCGAATATTTCACTATAATATTTTTAATTTTTTTTATTGATTTGATCGCTAGAATGCGTAATGACGCGTCCTATTCTCTTATTCATAAGATAAAGAAATAACCATTGTGTGAAAACCATGAGACGTTGGCGGAAACTAATTAAGTAAAAGACATGGATAAAACCCCAAATTAACCAAGCGAAGAAGCCTGAAAACTCTAGTTGGCGTAACACAACAACTGCTTTTCCACGTCCAATGGTTGCAATCGTTCCTTTATCAAAATAAGCAAATGGTGGGCGCTGTAAAGCCGGAATATTTTGTTTAATGATTTTTGCTACATAACGTCCTTCTTGAATAGCGACTGGAGCAATTCCCGGCAAAGGCTGTCCTTTAGAATCTAAGCAGTAAGCCGCATCACCGATGACGAATATATTCGCGTAACCGGGAATCGTCAAATCGGGATTGACAATGACTCGACCCTGTTTATCAAGTGGAACATCAAGTGTTTTCAATAAGGGTGAGGCTTGATTACCTGCTGCCCAGATGACATTGGGGGTTTCTAAAAATTTATCTCCTATCTGTACACCTTCCGACGAAACATTGGTGACAAAGGTATTGAGTAGAACGTCGACTCCTAAATCTTGAAGATTTTTAAGAGCTTTAGCGCTTAAACGAGGAGGATAACTAGGCAAAACTTGATTCGCTCCCTCAATCAGATAAATTTTTGAGGTGGCAGGGTTGATATGACGAAAGTTTTTAAAAAGTGTATAATGAGCAAATTCCGCGATAGATCCTGCCAATTCTACTCCTGTGGGCCCTGCTCCAATAATGGCAAATTGCAAACATTTTTGTGCCTCAGTTGGATTTTCACAACGTTCTGCTTTTTCGAAAGCTAAGAGGATTTTTTCACGAATACGGATGGCATCAGTAATTGTTTTTAAACCAGGCGCAAAAGACTCCCATTGATCATGCCCAAAATAGGAATGTTTTGCTCCAGGAGCAAGAATCAGATAATCATAAGTCAGGCTTTCTCCGCTTGTCATATAAATTTTTTGCTGGGCTTTATCAATGCGTTCCACACAGTCCATGATCACGCATGCATTGGCTTGATCTTTTAAAATTTCCCGAATAGGAGACGCAATATCATTAATAGTTAAAGCAGTCGTTGCCACTTGATAAAGAAGAGGTTGAAAAACGTGGTGATTCATACGGTCGACGACAACCACATCTACAGGGGCGCGTTTCAAAGACCGGGCTGCGTTAATTCCTCCGAATCCTCCACCAATAATCACCACTTTAGTCATATATTTTCCTTTAACTGTTTGTGGGTCAATTTATCTATTTTTTTTAAAATTACCAACCAAAAACTTTAATTTTTTTTTGAAATGGACTTTTTGTCTGATCATCCTTTATGCTTGGCGCGCAACAATGAGGCAGGAAAATGACAGAATCAAATGTTAAAGTAAAAGTGGCTCCGCACTCGAAAGAATCAGAAATGATGGTATTAGGCTGTATGCTGACAAGCATTAATAGCTTAAATATCGCAGCTGATGCTTTAGATGATTCTGATTTTTACTTCACTGAGCATAAAATCATTTTTCAAGTCTTAAAAACTGCTTATAAAAAGGATAAACCTGCTGATATTCACCTTGTGGCAGAAGAACTCAAACGCCAAGAAAAGCTCACCACTGTCGGGGGTTTGTCTTACCTGACAACTTTAGCGCAATATGCAGGAACATCTGCCTTCATTGAAGAGTATGTCGACATTGTCCATAGTAAAGCTTTGCTGCGCAGAATGATTCATGCTGCACAATTGGTTGAAAAAACAGCATTGGAGCAACCTTTAGATGTTAATGTGGCTTTAGATGAAGCCCAACAGCTTTTTTTCCAAATTAGTCAAGCGGCGAATCCGGCTGCAGGTGTATTGATTACTGATATCTTTTCGGGATTGCGTTCTGAATCGGGTATTCCTTACTTAAAAGAATTGCAAGAAAAGCAAGAGCGTTATGCGCTGCGAGGACCTGAGGATACGGGAATTAGCGGGATCCCTTCTCATTTTGTCGATTTAGATAAAATGATCAATGGACTCAATAACTCTAACTTGATGATCTTGGCCGCTCGTCCTGCGATGGGAAAAACGTCTCTTGCTCTTAATATTGCAGAAAATGTTTGTTTCAAAAACAACATTCCAGTAGGAATTTTTTCGTTAGAAATGTCTGCAGAACAGCTTGTGCACCGCATTATTTGTTCACAAGCAGAAGTCGAATCAGATAAAATCAAGACCGGCTCTTTGAATGGAATTGAATATCAGCGCGTTGTCAGCTGTGTCAGCGAAATGCAAAAACGGGTGATGATTATTGATGACCAAGCGGGACTTAAAATTACCGATTTGCGTGCGCGTGCCCGTCGCATGAAAGAAAGTTATGGCGTAGGTTTACTCATTATTGACTATTTACAATTGATTTCAGGTTCTGGCGCTAACCGTACGGTTGAAAGTCGTCAAAATGAAATCTCAGAAATTTCACGTATGTTGAAAAATTTAGCACGCGAATTAAATATTCCCATTATTTGCTTGTCCCAGCTCTCACGTAAAGTGGAGGATCGCCAAGGGCATCGTCCCATGATGAGTGACCTGCGTGAAAGTGGAAGTATTGAGCAAGATTCGGATATTGTCATGTTCTTACTGCGTCGTGAATATTATGATCCTTTAGACAAGCCTGGTATGGCTGAGCTTATTGTCGCCAAAAACCGTCATGGAGGCGTTGGCAGCGTACATTTCACATTCAGAAAAGAATACGCGCAATTTGTCAATTATACGCCGGTCAAGTATGACAATCTTCCTCAAGATGCTGAAACAGAGGCGGCATTCAGTCATTTTTCTCCGCAATAGCCAAGTTAACTCTTGCATCATAAATCTAAGATACTCTAAGCTTTTGGCTTCCTTTGGAGGAGTGTCCGAGTGGCTTAAGGAGCACGCTTGGAAAGCGTGTGTACGCTAACCCCGTACCGTGGGTTCGAATCCCACCTCCTCCGAATTTTCTTACTTCGCGCACTAAATAATTATCACAAGTTTTGAGTAATCTTTTAGCAATTCATCAGCTGTTAAAAAGGCTAAAGGCTCAGTAATCGCCTGTGCAAGTAATATACGATCAAATGGATCTCGATGAAAATCGGAAAGGCGATGAGTGGCAGCAGCGTGCTCAGCTGTTATTGGTAATTCTAAGAAGCCACTAGAAGAGATAGCCTTTACCAACTCATCAATCTTCACATCAAGCTTGCCTAGCCTCGCTTTGATTGTTGCTTCCCAAATAGAAGCGCTAGAAACGTATACCTCAACAGCATTTTGGATCAGATCTCTTGATCTAAGAGTTAATTTTCAATCCGATAAAATCAAATCTGAAAACTTCTTCAGTCATCTTATTCCTTTCAAAGATTTGCTGTGATTTATTATTTCTGAACCATGCCATATTTAGCCATTCAAAGATCCAAAGGGATCAAAGGAATCCTAAGCTTTTGGTAATCTTCAAAAAGTTCTGGAAAATTCTAAGACATTCCTACCGCCTCTATTCTAGTCAGACAAGTGGCAATTTTTAAAATAATTTTGTAAAGAGGATTAAATTTTATCGGCATAATAACCGCATGATATCGGCATCTTATACACAAACAACTTCAAAAATCGGTTTTTTTGAAGTTGTTTGTGTATATAGTCCTTCCAGTTGAATCCTGGAATTTTGGGCTGCGTCAAAGCCCAAAATTCCAGGATTCAACTGGAAGAAGTATAGATCCATCCGCAAGTTTTTTTTCTCTTTGCTATTAAAGCGGTAAATCCTTCTTTAAGTGAACCGGTTCTCTCTTTTTGCGAATACGCATATTCAAAAACTCTACAATCAAGGCATAAGTCATGGAAAAATAGATATAGCCCTTTGGAATATGCGTACCGAAACCATCTGCTAATAACGCGACTCCAATGAGGACTAAAAAACTAAGGGCTAATAATTTGATCGTCGGATGTTGATCCACAAATTCCGCAATTGTATGGGAAGCAAAAATCATCACGAGTGTGGAGACAATAATTGCCGCTACCATAATAGAAAGCTCATTAACCATGCCAATAGCAGTGATCACAGAATCAAGAGAAAAGACAATATCCAACAAAAGAATCTGCACGATCACCAATAAAAAATGGGATGCTTTAGGCACAGTATGGCTTTCTTCAGCAGCTTCTAACTTCTTGTGAATTTCATGCGTACTCTTAGCAATCAAAAACAATCCCCCTAAAATAAGAATGATATCTCGACCGGAAATATCTTGGCCAAAAATGGTAAAAAGTGGTTCTGTCAGATTCATCATCCAAGAAAGAGAAAATAAGAGAGCAATACGCGTGATGATCGCCAACAAAAGGCCTAACGTGCGGGCCTTTCTCCGCTGGTGCTCAGGTAATCTATCGGAAATGATCGAAATGAATATAATATTATCAATTCCAAGAACAAGTTCTAAAGCAAACAATGTTAAAAAAGGAATAATGGAATGGATGCTAAATAATGTGTCCATTTGAATTTACCTAATCACCTTTTCTAAAATGCAAGAGCAAACATTTTATCGACTCAATACCAGCACTTTCAATGCTCTTCTTTAGGAATCTTAAATGTTGGTCCTTTAAATCCTTCGTAGTTCAGCGTCGTCATCATCCCTGCATATTGATGATAAAGATTATGGCAATGCAACGGCCACACACCGGGATTATTAGCATCAAACTGCACTTTTACCGTCGATTTAGGCAGAACCAAAATCGTATCGCGTAAGGCACCTTGTAACACTTGTCCATTAATTTCTGTGACTTGAAATGCGTGTCCATGCAAGTGCATGGGATGAGACATATCTGTTTTATTCACGAAAACCAACTCTACACGCTCTCCTTGTTTTACCATCAGAGGTGTATGATCAGGCCATGCTTTGTTATTGATGGTCCAGATATACTTCATCATGTCTCCTTCTAAATTGACTAACACACGACGGTCAATGGCTTTTTGTGGAAGTGGATCTTTCGCTTTTAATATTCTCTCTTGCTTATATGAAAAAGCTTTTGCTGTTTTTTCTCTCTTTTCTGGAAGAGAAGGAATTCGAGCTTCAGGAGTAGCTAAAATCAAGCCTGTTTGTAATTGAGTGCCCTCTCCTCTTGCAAGGATAGGATAACTTCCTTTACCGGAAGGGATTTTGAGACGAAAGTCTAGACGTTGCGCAACAGCCACCTCAAAATGCGAGCCACGAATGGGAAGAATGTCTGATCCATCAATGGCAATGACTTCTCCGACTAAGTGTCCCAAATCAATAAAGAAATTCGTACTACTAGAACCATTAATCACACGCACGCGTACTTCACGATTGGGTGTTACTTGGATCACATCTGGATCAGACAATGTGCGCCAATTGGCTAAAAAGGCATCATATTGGACGTCATTCAAATCAGCTTTCATATCCATGGGCTTCATGGATGACATACCCGCATGTTGAGTTTGTAATTCTTGAAAAATGGCTAAGGGATTTTTAAAGGTGAAATCAGAGAGGAACATCACAATATCTTGGGTTTCATTTTGCTGCTGACTCGGTTCATACAGAATAAGAGGTGCGGTTAACAATTTTTGTTCCTGTAAACCATAGTGCGCATGCATCCAAAAACTCCCTGCCTGAATCAAGAGAAAGTTATAGGCGTATTGTTCGCCAGGCAGAATGGGAGGTTGAGTGACATAGGGCACACCATCCTGATTATTGGGCAGAATGAGTCCATGCCAATGAATGCCTGTTGGATGGGGAATGCGATTTTCGACAACTACATTGAATTGATCCCCTTTTTTCAAGAATAACCCTTGTGTTCCATTAGGTTGCACAATGGCATAAACTTGGCTCTTTTTTCCATTGACGACGATGTCTCGTTCTTGAACTTGAAGAACGATCGGCTGAGAAGAAGGTTCAGTCGCATAGAGATGGCTGAACCACGCAAAGAAGGCACAAACACTGAATAGTATCGTTTGGCACATATGTTTAAACCTTTGGTAGCAATCGCAACTTGTGTATATACTCCTTCCAGCTGAATCCTGGAATTTTGGGCTAGCGTGAAAGCTCCCGCGATTGAACAAATCGCGTCGAGGGTTATATTGA
>JASBUW010000160.1 GCA_030147755.1 Parachlamydiaceae bacterium | reverse complement strand
CTAATGCAGTTTAAATATTACCGATTTTCCATCACCATTACCAATTTTGCAATCTAGCCTATTTAAGCTGCATTAGAAACAGGCCGAGACGGCCTGATTACCTTCTTTACCTCGACGAAAGGAGGGGATCTGAACGGTTACTTGACCAACTACCAAAAAGGTCACTGTTACTTTTTGATATTAGCAACAAAGTTGCTTGGGGGCTCCAAACGCTTCGCGTATTACCAAAAAATCAATTTAAAGATTTCATCGAATAACAAGCTATGAGGTACACACTGAACTTTTACAAAAAAAGGAAGATCAACCCATCACTCTTAACGAGTTTCTTGCAATCTTCCCTCTTTGAAGAAAAATAAATTCAAATATGCTTATTACTCTTTTATGATATCAGTACTTGGGCCAGCCAAATTAACATAAGAAAATTTAGGTGTTGGCCATTGCTGCCAGCGCGCAGGTGCAAAAGAAGAGGCAACAGCAGCCGTTTTGGGATTAGCTTTATTGTTTTCCGCAGTTTCTTGTAAAATTTTAAAAGAATCTTCAGAAATGAGACCACCATCACGTACAATGTAATCATAACATTCATTATCTTGTCCTTCTTGCACGATTGTAGTCCATGCTTTAGTCATGATATAAGTGTAAGCCATACGTTCTATTTCAGAACAATCTTGAGGAATATGCAAGGCCCTTAACAGCTTAGGCACTTTCATATTGTGACGTGGTTCCATATTTGAGTGGGCGCTAAGCATCTTGATGCATACATTTAGTTGTATATTGAATTTTGTCTGACTCTCTTCAAGAGTGTTAACATCTTCAATATCGCTATAGTTGGCTATAAAAGCTTCTTCTATGATTCTGGAAGCTGGGTTATTTAAGTGTCCTTTTAGCCATTGCGGAATCGCTTGGCTCACTTCCTTGATTTCTTCCTTTGTCCAATCCGTGCCTAAAGGAGCATTAATATCTAACGCTTTTCTTGCAGGCTTCACAACAATCGGCTCTTCTTTTTTATCTTCTACTTTTGGAGCTTCTGCTTTTTGATTCTGGTCAGCTGTTTTTGTATCTTTAGCAGGTGCTTGATCTTTTTGATCAATAACTTGGTCAGCCACGCCTTTCGCTTTTTCATCTGCCGGGGGGAGTTGTTCTTTCTTTAAGCAGCATACTCGACAAAGTCGATAAATAGAATAAGCACAAATCGCTGCGAAAACTGCACATGCAACAGCATAAACAATTTTTTGTTGAGTTGTTAAAGATTTAGATAAATTGAAATATTCAGTTAAACTTGCTTTTATAGTGTTTAAGTAGATCATTCTTTTTCTCCTATAATTTATGGTAAAAAAGAATGATATCGATTTTGTATTTTTGTTGTCAATATTAAATTATTATTGTTTTAATTTTGATGTTTGATTTTTTTTGTTTTGTTGTTTGAGAGTGTCTGTAAGAAAAAAATGATAAACAAAGTAGATAATAATTTTATAATTATTAAATCTACCATGTTCATCAATTAGATGTACCAATTTTATATGACATCAAATACAAAAACACTTCCAACCTGAGATACAGACAATTGAGGCGTAGGCATTTGATTCCATTTCGCCAATGGAAAAGCAGTTAAAATTTGAGCGACTTGAGGATGATTTTTATTCGCTTCTAATGTGTCTTCTAAAATTTTAAAAGAATCTTCAGAAATGCTTCCGCCATTTCGAGGAAATACATAGGGATAACACTCGCTGTTTAATCCTTCTCGCACAATGTTTGTCCATGCCTGTTGCATAATATAAGTATAAGCCATGCGTTCTATATCGGAGCAATTTTGAGGAATATGCAAGGCACGTAACAGAATAGGTATTTTAGGATTAAGTTCGCCTAAATTCGAGTGCGCACTGAGCACTTTTATATATTGCTGTAATTGTAGATTGAATTTTTCTCGATGCTTGGCAACGGTGTCTTTTTGGCTAATAGGGACGAACCCTTTTTCTTGAAAAGTGGTGTCTATAAATTCTGGTGCTATACCAGGGAAATGCCTAAGTAACCATTGTGGAATAGCTTGATCGACACTTCGAATTTCCTCTGCTGTCCAATCGATGCCCACAGCTATAGGGACAATTTTCTCTTCTGCTTTAGAGACAGTTTTTTCAGGCTCTTTTTTAGGATCTACTTTGGGAGCATTCACTGGATTTTTTTTGCCAGCGATCTTCTCAGCCACTTTTTTCGCTTTTTGATCTGCTGGTGGAAGTTGTTCTTTCTTTAAGCAACAAGCACGATAAAGGTAATAAATAGAAAAAGCACAAATTACAGCGAAAACCGCGCAAGCAACAGTGTAAACAATCTTTTGTTGACGTGTTAAGGATTCAGTAAAATTAAGATAATTAGTTAAATTTGTTTTTATAGTGTTTAAGTAAATCATTATTCTCTCCTATAATTTAGAGCAGGAATGATCTTATTGATTTTATTGCTTATTGTAAAGATTAAAGTTGAGAGTGATTAATTGTTTATATTGCTTGGGAAAGTTATTTAAGACGATAAATAGTTAAAATAGTGATTAGAACAATTTATGGTTTTGAATATTTGGTCCAAATAGGAATAGTTTTGAGATGAGAGGCAATCATGTTGCGAAATTCACTATTCAATGGATAATCGCGAATTGTTTTCCAACTTTCGGCAAATGCTTGAACAGTTTCTTGTACAGTATCTAAAATAAGCTGTGTAGGTAGATTTGCTTTTATAGCAAAGCGTTCAAATTGATTAAGATTTAAAGAGGTAAATTCTTTAGAATCGACGAAATTTAAAGCTAATTTATCTTGAGGTAAATAAGGAATAGTAGAAACGAAATCATAAGCGGGAGCAAGAGCAGCTTTTCTTTGATCAAGATAGATAAGAGACCAATTTTTTAAATGCATATCGCCATTACCTATCAAAGCATTAAAGACAAAGCGACGAATAAATTCGCGTATTCCTTCTTCTCCAATCTCTGCTAAAATGATTTCTGCAATATTTCGATAAGAAGCTTTTTTATATTTATCTTCTGGGTAAGCACCAATGACTTGAGCAAAGTCTTCTATGTGTACAAGTTCTCCTGAGGAAGATCTATCAAATCTTTTGATTATAAAAGCACAGGGACCTATCTTTTCCATATCGTCAGGAAGGCCTCCAATTTCTTTAATAGGCATGAGAAATGTTTCAGGAACATCTATCCCCATATTTCTTGCCAATTCCATCATTGTATATTCATTTTCAGGTACATTTTGATAATTACTGGAAGGTAATTTTACAATCCATGATCCTCCACTACCATCCACGGGTATTGTAAAACAACCTTCTCCTACGTTTTTGATAGCAGAAAATTTTAATTGCACACCTGCTAAAGAAAATCTTAAGGGGTCTTCTTTATCTTTAGGTTGTTCCTTTTCACTATCTGTTGAATGGATTCTAATGGCTCCAGGTAAGTCTCTCCCTAATGTTCTTAGTAGAAAAAACTCATGTTGAGGATTGATATTTGCACGTGAAGCTAAATAATCTCGCATGGGTCCTTCCGGCAAAAGATTAGCAAAAAAAGTAGGAACGCGTCTTCTCGTTTGTTTGATATTTGTGATCAGATCACCAAAATTATCCTTAAAAGATAGGCTTAAAGTAGGACGGTGGGGATCTTCTATATAACTAGATTCAAGAGTAAATAAGTTTTTATCTCCCGACAAATATGTCAAAGTCCCTATTAATTGATCATGAAGAAAAACCTGAAGAGTAACTAGATTAGTCATTGTCTTCCTCATCTAATTGATACATAAGAACAGGCTCTTTTTACTTATCGTGCATATGTGCCTGATAAATATTGATGAGATAACACGTCATTATAATTTTTTTTTAATAACCAATGATTCCTAAAAATTTAACGTAGAGGTGCAAGAGGCGCAAGGAAAGACAAGATAAATTCAAAATAGGAAATCTAAGGAGGTCCTCTTCACATACTTTAGAAAACTTGTATAGTCTTTAAATTCCTTTCTATTTTTCTTGTTTTCCTCTGCGCCGCTGCATCTCTTGCATCTCTGCGTTAAACTTTTAGGAATCATTGGTTGTTAAAAAAAAATTATAATGCGTTAACTCTGATTTGTAGCGTAGACTAAATGGCTAATTTCGAAATTAGTTCTTTAGTCTATGCTACAAAGCTCCCTACAATAACCGGAAGCCAATAATTGACCTATTTCTTGAATCCACTTCACTTTTTGCTCTTCTTCGTAGATGGGAAGATCTAAAAAGCCATGGATAACACCAGGAAAGCATTTAGTGGTCACTTTGACACCGGCTTCACGGAGCTGTTTTGCATAATTTTCTGCTTCATGATGCAAAGGATCATATTCTGCTGTGATAATAAAAGTAGGTGGCAATTGACTCAAATCGGTTGCGCAATCTGGAGAAGCATAAGGATCTTTCGCATAATCACCGGAAGGCAAATACATGCTCCAAAAGAATTGCATCGATTCTTTTGTCAAAAAATAGCGATCAGGACAGTTTTCATAAGCTTCTGCTTTTAAATCAGCGCTAATAATGGGATAAATCAATAATTGAGCTTGCAAAGTGGGTCCTTGGCAATCACGAGCCCTAAGCGCAACTGCTGTGGCTAAATTGCCTCCTGCACTTTCACCGCCTATAATCAATGCTTGTGGGTTTCCTCCGTATTGAGCAGCATGCGCAGCAATCCATTGAGTCGCGGCATAACAATCTTCCAGTGGTTTGGGAAAACGATGTTCAGGTGCTAAACGATAATCTACCGAAGCCACCACACAATTCAAGTGATTAGCGAGTTTACGGCAAACAGGATCGGCTTCTTCAATATTGCCAAACACCCATCCTCCTCGATGAAAATAAATAAAAACAGGCAACGGTCCAGTCGCTTCAGGAATAAAGAAACGAATGGGAATACGATTTTGATCGGGACCTAGAATGTCGACGTTTTCAATGCGTTTAATCTTTTCAAAAACAGTTCCGGGAGCAAGAAAAAACTCTGTACTGAGTTTACGCGCTTCTTGAAAAGAGAGTTGCTGCGAAGCACGACTGAGAGTGGTAAAGTTCTCAATAAAAATGCGAAATTGGGGATTGGACAAAAGATCTGGTGTTTTCATCAGACACTCCTTTTGTTGAAATGAGTACAAATTTAACATGAGATGCCATTTTAGCAAATCAATCTTATCCTGTTCAAATAATGAATGGATTTTATTCACTAACGTGATAAACATTTTGAGTAAAAGCTAGTGGAGATATATGAGACAATTTTGGTTTTTTTGCTTACTTACTCTTTGGTTAAATCATGCTTTTGCAGCGGAACCTAAAAATTCTCTTTTAACTTTGACAGGTTATTTAGGCAAAGAAGAGTTAGCCACTGCTAAAAAAACGGTGGAAACATTATCTCAAACGCTTTCTACTAGGCTAATCTTGGAAGTAAATTCATCTAGTGGAGATTTAGGTCAAGTTCTGGATTTAGCAAAAAGTATTTATGAGTTGAAAACATCACAGCAACTCAAAGTCATTGTCTATATCCATGATAATGCCATTGGTCCTGCTGCCATTTTGCCTTTTCTAGCTGATGAATTAAATGCCTCCTTATTTGTCTCTTGGGGAGATATTCCTTTAGGTTCTGAGGGTGCTGTCCCTGCCAATATTCTGCGTAATCGCGTCAGAAGTTTGATTGATCCCCAAAATCCTCACGCTGCTTTGCTAAGCGTGTTAGCAGATGCGATGTCAGATCCTTCTTTGCAGGTGATTAATGATCAAGGATGGAAAATTGCAAGAGGCGCAAGCAGTGCACCGATGATTTCTGCTGCTGGTCAAACGCTGGTGGTGAATCAAAATCAACTGAAAGAATTAGGATTAGTCCATGCCATTGTGCCTCCCAAAGAATTTCGTGAGCTTTATCATTTAGCTCCTGAAACAACGGCTTCTCAACCAGAATCTGTTCCTTTGACATCCCTGCAACTTTCATCTGAAGGTGTAGAGCAAAAATTGGCCAAATTTATTCCTTTTCACACGACAGAACCCAATTACGTTGGTTATATTTATATTGGGGGACATGAAGAATCGATTAATCAATCGACATGGCTTTATGTCAAGCAGGCATTAGATTTTTATAAGAAAGAGCGTCCCATTTTCATCATTCTAGAGCTTAACACGCCCGGTGGAGAAGTTTTTGCTGCACAAAAGATTTCCGATGCTTTAAAAGAGATGGATACGCAATTTAATATTCCTGTCGTGGCGTTTATCAATAATTGGGCCATTTCAGCAGGCGCCATGCTGGCTTATTCTTGTCGGTTTATTACCGTGGTGAAAGATGGCAGTATGGGAGCAGCTGAACCGGTTTATATGGGCGAGGGCGGCAAGATGGAAACGGCCTCGGAAAAAGTGAATTCTGCTTTGCGTGCTGATTTTGCCAACCGTGCCCGTTTCTTTGATCGCAATCCCTTCATTGCAGAAGCCATGGTGGATAAAGATATGATCCTTGTATTGCGCCATGGTAGAGTGCTACATCTTGACAATGAAAGTCAGATCCGTTTGACAGGTCCTAATCCCGATCTAGTGATTTCACCTAAGGGCAAGCTTTTGACACTTAATGCTGAGCAAATGTTGCAGTACGGTGTTGCGGATTTATTATTACCGCCTGCTAAATTGTCTGATATAACGGCGGAAGAAAAGCAAGCAGGAGAATGGCCAGCCGATAAAATTTTGCTTTTTCAGCAGCCTTTCTTTGCTTCTATTCCTCAAGCCACTGTACGAGAGTATAAAATGGATTGGAAAACACGTTTCTTCGTGTTGTTAGCGACACCTCTCGTGTCTTCGCTGTTATTCATGGGGCTCATGATTGGCGCCTATATGGAAATTAGTAATCCAGGATTAAGCCTGCCAGGTTTTGTGGCCGCCACTTGTTTGTTTTTGATAGTCCTTTCTAGCTTCTCTCTAGAAATTGCCAATTGGCTAGAGCTGATCTTTTTATTGGTAGGACTTGCTTTGATTTTAGTGGAACTTTTTGTATTGCCTTCTTTTGGATTAATTGGATTTTTAGGCATTTTTCTATTTGTGATTGGTTTGTTTGGGATGTTGCTGCCTGGTTTAGAGTCCGTGAAATTTGAATATGATACGCAAACATTGAATGCAGCAGGGCAATACTTTTTTGAACGTTTAGCGTGGTTATGCGGATCCCTTATTCTCAGTGTGGGAATTATTGCGTTATTGGCTAGGCATGTTTTACCTAGTTTTTCGACCTTTAATCGCTTTGTGTTAGCGGGTCATGAGCAAGACGCGACTAAAGGCTTTGTGGCAGGGGAAGATCCCAAAAACTTGCCGCAACCAGGAACACAGGGACAAGTGTTGGCAACTTTGCGTCCCTCAGGAAAAATTATTGTCAAAGATCAAATTTATGAAGCTGTGAGTACAGGAGATTTTATAGATGCGGGTGAATCCATTGTCGTGGTAAGGTTGGAAGGAAGCGTAATTTTTGTGAATCGCATACAGGATAAAATGACATGACTCCTTTTTTGCTAGTTCTTCTGGGTTTATTTTTAATTTTAGCAGAGTTTTATATCCCTGGAGCCATCATGGGGATTTTAGGTGGCATTTCAATCTTAGCGGGCATTATTTTATTTGCCTCTGAATCTTCTTCTTTGTTAGCGACAGCCCTCTTTGTAATAGGGAGTACAATCAGTGTGGGATTACTCATTCGTTTTGCACTATGGCGTATCGTGCATGCTAAACCGCAATACAGTATTTACTCTGATCATGCTCAGGAAGGTTATGTAGCATCTAGTTATGATAAGAGCGCAATTGGAAAAACAGGTGTTGTACTTGCTGATCTTAAGCCTGGCGGCTATATCTTGATTGAAGGACAGCAATATCCTGCTATTTCGATTAGTGGTTATATTAGCAAAGGAGAGCATGTGCTTGTGATTAGTGGGCAAGAACAAAGTTTATTAGTTAAGTTAAGCAAAAAGGAACAAACATGATTCAATTAATGCAAGTCGCACAGAACGACATCAACTTGGGATTTTACTTCATTTTGCTTGTTGTAGCCATCGTTTTGATTATTATTTTGAGTATTATCGGAAGATTTATCAGCTTGTGGTTTCAAGCATTTGTCTCAGGTACGCCGATTCCTTTATTTAACATCATCGGAATGAGTCTGCGTAAAATTCCTCCGCAAGTCATCGTTAATGCACGTATCAACCTATTTAAAGCAGGTCTTAAAGATATTAGCGTAGCCGATTTGGAAACGCATTATTTGGCAGGCGGGCATGTTCCCAATGTAGTGGAAGCCTTAATCGCAGCCGATAAAGCGAATATTCCTTTAGATTGGCGACGTGCCACAGCGATTGATTTAGCGGGACGAGATATCAAAGCAGCTGTGCAAACATCTGTGAATCCACGCGTGATTGATTGTCCGAGCCATGGAGGTTATATTACAGGCGTTGCGAAAGATGGGATTCAATTAAATTGTCGTGCACGTGTGACCGTGCGTACAAATATTGCGCAGCTAGTGGGTGGTGCGACAGAAGAAACCATTGTAGCGCGCGTAGGGGAAGGAATTGTCAGTGCGATTGGCGGATCTGATACACATAAGCAAGTGTTGGAATCTCCGCAAAGAATTTCTAAACTAGTTTTGGAAAAAGGGCTTGATTCTTCGACTGCCTTCTTAATTTTGTCTATTGATATCGTTGAAATTAATTTAGGCGAAAATATTGGAGCCAAATTGCGTACGGATCAAGCAGAATCTGATATTCGCATTGCAAAAGCCGAAGCGGAAAAACGTCGTGCGATGGCTGTAGCAGTCGAACAAGAAAACTTGGCTAAAGTACGTGAGATGGAAGCAAAGCTTGTAGAAGCGCAAGCAGCAGTACCTTTGGCGATGGCTGATGCCTTTAAAACCGGCAATATGGGAATTATGGATTATCAACGCATACAAAATATTCAATCTGATACAGATATGCGCAATGCGTTGGCAAAACCTACTGAGGGCAACAAACAACAAACTTAAGTAAGATATAGGTAAAGCATTTGCCTTAACCTTATGTTTTCTCTCTGTGCTCTCTGTGGTTATATTTTTTTTACCACAGAGCGCACAGAGAACACAGAGAGAAAATAAACCAAAAAGTAAGTTTCTGTAGAGGAATGCGGTTTTAAAGGTATAACCTGAATTTTGATAGGCATAGGATGTCCATGGTAGAGTTGATAGGATTTGGGATTAGTCTTTTAGCATTGGTTTTTCTTTATTTTAAAAATCGGCAAGCTTTAAGTCAGCGGCAACGTCATATAGAGACAATAGAAGAAGACGAAGAAGCGATTGAGGAAGATCCTTTGCAAGCTTTGATGCTGGCTATGCAAAAAGAAAAAGAGAAACGAGAAAGGAAGCACCAAGTCAAACCGCGTCCTTTATCTACTCGTCCTAAGCAGCCACCACCACCGCCACGGCAAACACTTGTACAGACTCCTAAAACTGTACGAGCTGCTCCTGAACCTAAAGAATTACGCTCTCCTTTAGAAGATTATCGTTTACAGAGTACCCTTGAAAAAAGAAAAGTCAAGAGCGCTCTAGAAGAGCGTCGTTTAAAATCAACGTTGACACATCGTTCTCAAGAAGTATCTAAGATGGGTTTGATTCATTCTCATCTTCATGAAGAAGAAGATGTGTCTCCACAACCTTCTCGCATAGAGTTAGCTATGCGGCGATTAGCGCATTTGCCAGATTTAATCATTTATCAAGAAGTCTTAAGCCGACCTAAAGGCTTGCGGTCAGATCCATGGCGCTAACCACTTGCTATCGTCAAATTCAACAAAAAGTGCAGGACAAAGCACTGGCGTGTGGACGTTCACCGCAAGATGTGACATTGATCGTTGTCACCAAATCACAACCCATTGAAAAGATTCAAGCTGTCTACCAAGAAGGAGGAAGAGAGTTTGGAGAAAATCGGGTACAAGAAGCATTGCCAAAGATAGCTGAATTGCCGACAGATTGTCATTGGCACATGATTGGCACGTTACAAAGCAATAAAGTAGCAAAAGCCATTACACATTTTGATTTCATTCATGCAGTGGATACGCCTTTATTGGCTCAACAGATAGCTCAAGCCAGCCAAGCGCAAAATAGAATCACTTCAATTCTTTTGCAAGTCAATACATCGGGTGAATTCACCAAGCATGGTTTATCGGCGGAAACGTGGGAACAAGCTTTGGAGGCTGTCAATGTGCTGTCGCATGTACGCATTGAAGGTTTAATGACCATGGCACCTTATACAGAAGATGAAAACATCATTCGAAATTGCTTTCGGCAACTTTATCAATTACGTGAGAAGTGGAAAAAACAGATGAAAGATCCGGCGATGTTTCAGCATTTGTCGATGGGAATGTCGCATGATTATCTCATTGCCATTGAAGAAGGAGCTACGCTTTTGAGAGTAGGGACAGCCATTTTTGACAAAGTTCGCTTGAATGATTTCTATCAATAATCTAAAATCCCTAAGTTTGTAATGTATTTTTTTATTTAATCATTGGTAATACGCAAAGCGTTTGGAGCCCCCCAAGCAACTTCGCTGCTAATATCAAAAAGTAACAGTGACCTTTTTAGTAGTTGGTCAAAGTATACTTAAAAAGACTGGTTTTATTTGTGCGGTAGCACTATCACTGCATTAGCCCAGACCGAGCGCGTTTAGCGCTCGTTCTGGGATTTAATGCACAACCTATTGCACTGCGGTTAGCAGTGCTACAAAGGCGCCGACTAGTTGCACTGCTAACCGCAGTGCTA
>JASBUW010000133.1 GCA_030147755.1 Parachlamydiaceae bacterium | reverse complement strand
GAACGAAGCCCACAGTGGCCGAAGGGAACTGTGGGTATGATATATAGAAAGATAGAGTCCTTTAGGACGATTCAAAAATGATTAGCTACTGAGTCGCCCTAAAGGGCTATAGAATATGAGTAAGCATACTCACAGTTCCCTTCGGTCACTGTGGGCTTCGTTCAGACGCCCTAAAGGGCTTAGCGGCATCGCTACAAACTAAGTTTTGAAGCATACCATGAGCATTTACAATATTTTCAGAGACTATTCATTCTAAGCAATCGTCAAGTTCTCATAACCTGTCTCTGTGATTAAGACCGTGTCCTCTAAACGCACTCCGCCAATGCCTGGTAGATAAATGCCGGGCTCAATGGTAAAGGTCATTCCAGCTTGAATAGGAGTAGCAGCATAAGTGCTTTTTTCGCGAATAATTGGTGGCTCGTGAATATCGAGTCCAATCCCATGTCCTAAACTATGCGTGAAATAATCTCCATATCCATTAAGCGTGATCCATTCTCGTGCGACGCGATCTAATTCACTTAACAAAATACCGGGACGGCACAAAGCTAAAGCGCGATTTTTAGCTTCTTCTACAATGGGATAAATTTCCTGTATCGCCGGATCGGGCGTTCCAAAAAAGACAACGCGTGTCATATCTGAATGATAATGAGAAAGCACAAGACCAATATCAATTAAGACAGAGGTGTCTTTTTTTAAACGCGTATGACCTGCGCGATGATGAGGCATGGATCCATGCTCGCCAAAGGCAATAATGGAGCTAAAAGCAAGTCGACTCGCGCCTTTTCTTTTCCAAAAGAACTCTAATTCTAAGGCTAATTCTGCTTCCGTCACCCCTTCTTCGAGAAGAGAAACCACATGCTCATAGCCTTGATAGCCTAGATGGGCGGCGGCGCGTAAATAGGCCATTTCATCTTCATCTTTGATCAAGCGCAATTGTTGGACAATCGATTCTATAGGAAGCAGTTCTAACGCATGTCCTTTCGCATTGAATTCTGTCGCAAGTGTGTTGAGGGTCAAAAAAGCTTGATAGGTAGTGTATTGTTTATCAAAGCCGAGGCTATGAATATGATAATTCAGTAACCATTCTTTTAGGATATCATCTTTCAGATTATAAACGGGATAGACGTTCTGTTGTTGACTATATTCTAAATAGCGTCCATCGACAATTAAGCACGCTTCATGTTGAGAAACCAACAGTCTACCTACAGACAAATCAAGTCCGGTTAAGTACAATAAATGAATGGGATGCTCAATTAAAAGAGCTTCACAAGGCATTTGGACTAATAGTTGACGTAAGCGCTTTAAGCGCGCTGCATAGTTCATGCGAGTATCTCATTTAAATGTAGTAAACTTCACCTTAGCGCATTTCTATTTTTGAAACCACTTTGCAATTTCATCAGGTGCTAAATATAGACAGATGGGTTTGCCAAACGGACATTGAGCAGGAGACTCACATTGGATCAGTTGCTGCACTAAACCTTGTGCTTCTTCTAAAGATAGCTGTTTGGCATTTGGAAGTGAGGCACGGCTAGCACTCAAAGCAAGGTGTTCTTGTTTTTGCGTCTGCATACGTCGACTCGCTTGCATCTCGACTAAATCTTGAATAATTAAACTGAGGCAGGTTTGTAATTGCTCTTGTTTAAGAAACGTGGGAAAAGAATCGACGACGAAAGCTTGGTGGCCAAATTCACGTAATCCAAATCCCATTTGATTGAAAGCGCTTAAATGTTCTTGTACCACTTGCGTCTCTGCCACTGTTAAATGAAGGGTAACAGGCAATAATAAAGATTGACTTTCGTGAGTATGCGCATGTTTAAGCAATTTTTCGTAATAAATGCGTGCATAAGCGGCTCGTTGATCTATTAAGGCTAATCCTCCTTCACGCTTATGACTGGTCTCGCCAAATAAACGGGGATGAAGCTGGAAAGGGTCTATGAGACAATAACCCAATAAAGTTGCCACCACTTTGGGAATAGAAGGAGCAGGCAAAAAAGAGGGAGAAGATTCTATTTTGGGTGCATGCACAACCGGAGATGTTGACACAGGAGTAGAAATTCCAGGCAATGTGGCCGTCGTTTTAAATTCCCACGGAGCTTCGGAAGCGACCGGAGATTTAGGAGGCGATAAAAGAGCAGCATAGGAGGACCATGGCGGGAGATTAGCTGAGGATTCTTCAGGCGGCATCTCAGGTTTTAAAATCACTCCTTGTTCTTGACGCAAACTAGTCTGAATAGCATGAATAATCATCTCTCTTAATTCTTGTTCTTGTCTCAAACGCACTTCTTTTTTTTGGGGATGCACATTCACGTCGAGATAAGATCCCGGTAAACGTAAATGCAGCACAAAAAGGGGATAACGTTGGGTGGGGAGCATGGTGCCATACCCTTCTCTGACCGCATGTGCAACCAAGGGAGAAGTCACCAGGCGCTGATTAATAAAAAGATGTTGTCCCGTCCGGTTTGGTTTGTGAGTGGTGGGATTGCCAATAAATCCTTCCAATTCAAAGGGAGTTTGTTGAAATTTGAGAGGAAGAAGGGCAGAGGGATATTCTTGTCCGAAAACAGCTTCTAAACGATTCTCTAATAGTTCATGAAAAGTCGATGAAGAAGAGCGCGCAGACGTTTTTAACAATTGCTTTTGGTCACTCAATAGTTCAAATTGAATCGTAGGGTAGCCCAATGCTAGGAGTCCCAACATTTTCAAAATTTCTTGCACATCAAAGGTGGGCGATTTCTGAAATTTGCGTCTGACAGGCACATTAAAGAACAATGTTTTGACTTCAATGGTCGTGCCAGGAGCACGAGGAGCTACGTCACAAGAGAGCAATTTTCCGCCTTCTACGACTAAAAAGGTGCCTTCAGGGACTTTTCCCCCTTCTTTCGTGCGTGGGCAGGTATGTAAGGTGAATTTAGAAATGGCAGCAATAGAAGGAATCGCTTCCCCTCGAAATCCCATGGTAAGCAAATCTTGGATATCTTCTACCTCACGGATTTTAGACGTCGCGTGGCGCTCTAAGCACAATAAAGCATCGTCATGCGTCATGCCACATCCATTATCTGATACACGAATGAGCTGACGTCCCCCTTCTTGAATTTCCACACAAATTTGAGTGGCTCCCGCATCTAAGGCATTTTCAACTAATTCTTTTACAACCGAAGCGGGATGTTCAATGACCTCGCCGGCGGCAATTTTATTAATGGTTTGATCGCTTAAAACGCGGATTTTAGCAGGTAACATAACGCCGTTTAGGTAGAAAGTTATACTAAATTGCCTTATTATACCTGATAGATGAATTTAAGAAGAATAGCGGATTATATGACAGATGCTTTTGCGCAAGCCAAATTGATTGTATCCAAATTAGTTAGGGCAGGCTATATCGCCTATTTTGCCGGTGGTTGGGTGCGTGATTACATCATGGGTCATCCCTCGGAAGATATTGATATTGCCACCAATGCGCCCCCTAATGCAATCATGGATTTATTTCCGCAAACCATTTTAGTCGGACTAGCTTTCGGGATTGTGATTGTGGTTATGGAAGGGCATCAATTTGAAGTCGCCACTTTTCGCAAAGATTTACGCTATATTGATGGACGTCATCCTTTGGGGATTGAAATGTCTAATCCTTTAGAAGATGCCAAACGACGCGATTTTACTATTAATGGCATGTTTTATGATCCTTTAGAGGAGCAAATACACGATTATGTGCATGGACAAGAAGATATTCGATTGGGGATCATTCGCGCAATTGGGGATCCACATGAGCGTTTTTTCGAAGATCGTTTGCGCATCCTGCGTGCCTTTCGCTTTGCGGCGCGTTTTCGCTTCACCATTGAACAAGATACACAAGATGCCATTCGTGAGCATGCCACAAAGCTTTTTCCTGCAGTAGCCATGGAACGCGTATGGCAAGAATTCAATAAAATGGCAGCTTATCCAGGATTTGATCAAGTGATTGTCGATATGCATCGACTGGAAGTATTAGATGAAATTTTTCCTGAATTAAAACATTTACATATTAAGGATATGCGTCACTATGTTCACGCTTATGCGCATTTTCCGGCGGAATGCCCGACAATTGCTTACCTCATGGAACTTTTTCCCACTTTGCCATTAGATCAAAAAATCGATATGATGAAACGGTTAAAAGCGACCAATAAAGATATCAAGCTTATAGAATATTTACATGCTTTCCACAACGCGATTCAAGCGGAAGAAAGCGGAGATACCAAAGAAGCGTATGACTGGGCGCACCTCTATGCGCATCCTGATTGTTTATTGGGATTACAAATTATGGCAGCGCGCTATGCCAATGAGAAACGCGAGCTCTTGTTGCAACGCCATACTCAACGCTTAAAAGAGTTAGATTTTCACGTACAAAACTTAAAAAAGGGAACGCCTTTAATCTCGGCTGCTGTTTTACAGCAACAGGGAGTCAAACCGGGCAAGCATATGGGAGCATTATTGAAAGAAGCGGAACGCTTGGCCATTAATGAAAATTGGCAAGATCCTGCTCCTGTACTGGCTAAATTGATTACGCTGCCTTTATGGAGAACAGAATAATGCATGCTGTCCCTGCCCTCTCCAGTTTACAACATCCTCTTGTGAAACACTTGGTCAAATTAAGAGATCAAGCTGCTTATCGCTATGACCAGCAAGCGCTTTTATTGGAGGGGCCTAAACCCATTCAAGAAATCTCTGCTTCTATTCTACGCTTATTTTATACACCCGCTTATGCTTCTTTTGCAGATGCCATCCCTATGTCCGAAAAATGGCAAATCACGGAAGCCATTTTGCAAAAAATCTCTAACATGCCTGCACCGGAAGGATTATTAGCTGAAGTGCGTTTGCCTCCTTTTCACCAATTGACACAAGAGCATTTAGTGGTGGCATTAGACGGCATTAGCGATCCAGGTAATTTGGGGACTTTAATGCGCACCGCGTTAGCGCTTGGATGGGAAGCGCTTTATCTCTTACCCGGAAGTTGTGATGTGTTTAATGAAAAAGTGTTGCGAGCAGCGCGTGGAGCTCATTTCAAATTAAAATTGATGAAAGGTTCAGCTGAGCAATTGACAGAATGGGTACAAGCACAAAATGTACAAGCCTTGGTTGCGCATATTCAAGGAATATGTCCAGAACAAGTTCCTCAGTCCAAAAAGCGTTTATTAGTGCTTGGTAATGAGGCGCGCGGTGCTTCATCTAATATGCAAGCCTTATGTCAAGCCGTCACCATTCCCATGCCAGGCAATATGGAATCTTTAAATGTCGCTGTGGCAGGCGGTATTCTTCTTTATCTTTTAAAAAACTCATTACATTGATTCTTTAAAAAAATTTTTATTTTAATTTACTGTTAAGTTTAGTATCCCAATATCCAAAGAATTTGAGATGAGAAATGTTGCATATGTCATCTCAGCTGCCTTTTTTTTCATATTCTTATCTAACTTTATAGAAGCTTCTCCTTATATTCAAACGAAGCTAAAAGAATTTTATCTTCAAACTAAAGCGAAAATCGAAAAATTGCAAGTGAAGGATGTTGGGCATGCCTGGATAGTAGTACATAAAGATAATTTTCCTGTTTTGGAAGGGGTTAGCAACTGTTTGTAAAAGTCTATATATATCTATATACATCTATACAAATGTATAGATTTTATGAAATTGTAAAGCAGCTTTGCGCCGAGAGGCTAGCTAATCATGTCGCCTTTTCCCTATCTGTAAGGACTCAAATAAAGCCATTTTCCTGTTCCGTAATCACTTGTTTGATGATGCCTTATCCATAAACCTCTAAATTTGTCTTCTATACAGGTGATAGGTTTGCCAAAAAAGCTATCAATGGTGATGACAGAATTTAGAAAAAAGCATCTTCATTTGCTTGAGAATTAGATTTTATCGCATCTGTCCAAATGACATTTAACTAAAAAATCCAATGAAGTATGCAATTGCTCTAGAAAAATAATTAAACTTATGATGAGATGAAAATAAATTGTTTTATGTATAAATTAAATTGCTATTTAAGGAGATTGCGTATGTTGAAATTTAAAAAGAATTTGTTACTTGCTCTTGCTTGCTTAATGGTTGTTTATGCTTCTGAGGCATTTGCAGATTGTAAGCATAAAGAAAAAACGTGCAATAGTTCTAGAAATCATCCATCAAAGTATGTAGGAGTTTATTATCGTAGTGATGCTTTACCAGGTCCAGTCATACAAAATCTACCTATTATTACATTAAATGAAAGCGGTACAGCCATTGTTTATTTTGGAGAGGCATTGATAAGCTATGTAACTACAGGAACGCTCAGTCCACAGTATGGAAATTGGAAATATATTGGAAACCATCAAGTCTTAGTCTTGACAATTGGATATTCTGCTATTGAAAATTCAACACAGAATGCCTTCCATGCTATAAGATCGACGATGATTCTTGATTTTTCTGAATCTTTAAATTCACCAGTTATTATTGCACACTCATTTGTGAGGTTAGAAGGGGTTCCACCTGCACTCTATTTAGATCCAAATGTAGGGACTGTTGTTACATTTACTAATACTATCCTTCCTCGTCAACTACAAAGAATCTGTGCGTTTGCTTCTGACTTAAATCGCATCAATTAACCCTCTTTAAACCTTATATGACGAGATGAAAAATCAACTATTCCTATAAATGAACACCTGATTAGGGTGAAATTACAGTATTTAAGGAGATTGCGTATGTTGAAATTTAAAAAGAATGTGTTACTTATCCTTGCTTGTTTAATGGTAACTTATGCTTCTGAAGCATTTGCAGAGCATAGACATCACGAAAAAACATGCAATAGTTCTAGAAACCATCCATCAAAATATGTAGGGGTTTATTTTCGTAGTGATGCTTTACCAGGTCCAGTCTCACAAAGTTTACCTATTATTACATTAAATGAAAATGGGACAGCCATTGTTTATTTTGGAGAAGCATTGATAAACTATGTAACGGCAGGAACGCTCAGTCCGAACTATGGAAATTGGAAATATATTGGAAACCATCAAGTTTTAGTCTTGACAATTGGATATTTTGCTATTGAAAATTCAACAGAAAATAACTTCTACGCGACAAGATCTACGATGATTCTTGATTTTTCTGAATCTTTGAATTCACCAACTATTATTGCACGATCAGTTGTGAGTTTAGAAGGAGTTCCACCTACGCTCTATTTAGATCCAAATGTGGGAACTATTATATTTACTAATCCTATCCTTCCTCGCCAACTACAAAGAATTTGTGCTTTTGCTTCTGATTTAACTCGTACAAATTAATTCCCTTTAAGACCTTAAAGGATACGCTTATTTCCCCAATTTTTCTCTCTTAAGAAAGAAAAATTGGGGACCTGGAGTTTGTACCTTTTTTTGATTGAAATTTTTTAAAGAAAAAAGCTCATAGTTAACCTTATAATAGGTATAATAGGTGTTTACAACTCTATTATAAGGTAGGTTAACTATGAGTTTTTTTCTTTAAAAAAATTTCAATCAAAAAAAGGTACAAACTTCGGAAACTTTCATTAACCCCCGAAAAGCGGGGGTTAATGAAAGTTTGAGATATACCTTATTAAAAATTAATCATTAAAAAAATTGTTATTCCTAGAATTTTAGTGGGTATATGAAACGGAAACTTTTGGACTAGTGGCAAAAAGTAGACTCATATTCTATATTAATTTATACTCTATATTTAAATTTAATTATTTATTTTAATTTTAAAGTGAGTTTATTATGGAACCTAAAGGTTTAAATAATTTGTTAGGTGTTGTTCCAACGGAAGAGCTTTTTGCTCCAGAACAAAGGAGAGATCAAAAGCGACCATTAGATGAAGATATAGAAAAGATCGCTAAAAAAAGTTGTTTGGAGCAGACTTCGCACACTTCTTCTTCAAGCTCTTTTCAAGCATCTATTGGACAGGCAACAGGTGCAGCGCAAGTGGCGCGTACTACTTTGCTACCAGAAGCAAAAAATTCTTCTGCGTTTACTTTTCAATTTTACCGGAATAATCAACCGATTGATGATCAAAACCATCAGTTAGATCTCGCTCTTTTACAAACTAACTGCCCTGCTCTTTATCAGACTTTTTTTTGTTACCAAGAAAGTAGGAAAGGAGCCATTCATTTAGATCTTTTACCTATTAACTGTCAAGACGCACAAAAGTGGTTGGACCTCTTGACAGGTTTTTCAACCTTAATAAATCCTATTCATTCAGAAAATGTATTAGGTTATTTGCCTTATCTGCATTTTGCAGGCATGCAAAATGTGTTGAGAAATACAATAAGTGAATTAAAAATTACTTCTGAAAATTTTCAACAACTTTGTCAGATTGCACGCTCTTTAAGATTAGCTATATTAGCTGATCGATTACTTGTTTATGCGCAGGAAACAATGGAAGAGCGCTCTGAGGATTCACCTATATTGAGAGAAGCATTTTCTCAATTAGGTCGTTTTAGACCCAATTTGATGCTAAACTTTCCTCTTTTTCGTTCTTCATTTGAAAGTAATGTTAACAGACAGAAACTGATTTTATCTTCTTTTAAAGATTTAGAATCTTTAAGTTTATATTTTAATTGGTTAGGTATACGTGATGATGAAGGTTTTTCAATTGAAGATGAGGAAAACAATCAATTCGCTTTAAGATATGTGGCAACGATTTTAGATCATTTGCGTACTCTTCACACTCCTGATCAACCTTTAAAATTAAAAGAATTGAGATTCGTAGGATCGCCGGCGTGGATAGCTGAATACCCAGAAACACTTTCGTTTATGGATGGAGGATTATCTTTAACTAGAGTGCGTGCTTATGTAGCAGAAATTCTAAAAGAACCTCGGCTTCCACTTACAAAACTCTATGTAGATATGGATAGTCGAGACATTGAAGATCCGGAAACTAGCGAGCGTGCAATTAACGAATTAGTGGAGATTTTAACACCTGTTAAAGCTGTCATACCTTCCCTTGGCCTTAGACTCAATACATTAAAGTTAAGCGAAACATTACTGCAAAAATTACAAGATTTGAGACTGCAAGAACTAAAGGAAGGATATAGTTATAATTTAGAATATGATGGAGGGGATGATGATGCTTTAGTGTATTTGTGTCATGAAGACAATGAAGGATCGAATATTTCTATCAATGAATCAGTTTTATTGCTTGTTAATTCACTTTTAAGATACACGACCCGATTAGCTACCCACATTCAATCTTGGAGTGATTTAGAAGAAGTTCAATTCTTAAATATTCATTTTATAGATTTAAAGTTTCTATTAGAACATCTCGGAGATGAGCGATTAAAAAAGATTTATTCTCTGAATATAGATCAAGAAGAAGAGGAAGAATTAGATGGAGAAGAAGCTCAAGAGGTAGCTGAGACAGCAACACCGGTTACTTGGGAATCTTTTGTAGAAAATAATGCAGGGTTATTTAGAAATCGAGAACATCCTGACGTTCAAGCATTGGAAGCAGCCATTGGAGCACTTTCTGTTAAAAAACTGAGTATGAATTATCCTCATTGTAATATTAATTTAGCGATAGAAAAATGGATAAAAAAAGGTCTAGTCAATTTGGAAGAACTCACTATTGTGGGTTATAAAGGCTCAGTCGATGAGCTACAAGCGATTTTAAAGCAGAGAAAAGGTTTAAAATATACGATTATTTGTGATGGACGTTGGGTAGCTGAAGATGCTAAAACATCGGTTTATACAGGAGGTCAGAAATTTCTGCATAAGGGAGAGATCAATACAACTAGAGAATAGTAATAGGTAAGTGATTTGTAAGCGTTCACTCTATGGCATTAGAATGATTGTTAAACCATATGCCGTTCTTTCAGAGCTCAACACTTGTGTGGGCATAGACCCAGGCTAGAGTGCGCCTGTAATCGTTCACTGTGTGCATAAAAAGACTGTTTGCCCTTTGTGCGGTAGCACTCTAACTGCATTAGCCCAGATCGAGCGCGTTTAGCGCTCGTTCTGGGATTTGTGACACATCACATATTGCACTGCGGTTAGCAGTGCTACAAAGACGCCGAATAGTTGCACTGCTAACCGCAGTGCTTAGCTTAGAAATGGCTCTTTTCCCAGAACGAGCGCTAAACGCGCTCGGTCTGGGCTAATGCAGTTAGAGTGCTACCGCACAAATGGCAAATAGTCTTTCTATGCACACACTGAACTTATACGTGCGCCTTGCGACGCTTTCATCTTGCGCCCCTTCCGAGGCGCGATTTTTTTTCCTGTTAATCCCCAGATTTGAAATCCGGGGCTACCCTCTTTTTCCCCTCAGGGGAAGAGCTGCAACTGTTGTCGAGCAAAAAATGTGTAGTAAAACAGAACTAAAATCTACGCTACAAAATCACCTTAAAAGCCACTGATAGATGACTGCAACTTCTATTTCAGGAAATTCTGCATCAGCTAATTCTTCTTCTTGAGTTAGGATCAATCCTTTTTCCACATTGAGCTCTCTCATTGCTTTGAGCAAGGCTTTGTATTCCCGTTCTCGCGTCTTTGGATCTTTTAAACTCTCGGTGACCTGGACGAGAAGTGCAATTTTAGTACCTTCTCGAACTAAAAAGTCTACTTCTAGATTGTTCTTTGTTTTATAATAAAAGATTTCCTTATATCGCCTTCTCAGCTCAAGGTAGACAATGTTTTCAAGATAGCGCCCTTGCTTTTTAGAAAAAGAGAAAGCGATATGCTTCACTAAGCCAGTGTCAATAGCATACACTTTTTTTTGTAGCAGTGTTTGTTGTGAAACTGAAAACGAAAAGCGATCCAAGGTAAAAATCAAATAGGCGTTTTCCAAATAGTGGATGTAATTTTTGACGGTATTGACACTTCCAAGATTTAAGTTGTTTTTCATTTTTGTATACGAGAGAGGAGTTCCGATATTGCTCAGTAGGTCGAGAGTCAATTCACGAATCGCTTTCACTTCTTTTACTTCGTAGCGGACAATCACATCTTTGTAGAGAATGTTTTCATATAGATTTTGAAGAACTAAAGGGTTTTTATGTTCCAGATATTCCGGCATGCCGCCATTTTCTAGAAATTCGTTAAAATAACGTTTTAGAATGGCTTTTTCTTGGGTAATGAAGAAACTTTTTTCATTGTAAGTGATTTGTTGGTAGCGAAGATATTCTTTAAAGGAAAAAGGAAGGAGTTCAACAACAATGTGTCGTCCAGTTAAACGCGTACTCAATTCGGAGCTTAATAAAGAGGCGTTGGATCCTGTGATGAAAACTTTATTTTTTTCGCGGTGTATGCGTCGCACGAAAAGTTCCCAATTTTCAATATTTTGAATCTCATCAAAGAAAAAAGCTTGCTTTAATCCATAAAGTTCGATGAGGACTTCATATAAAGTATTGAAATCCTCAGTGTTAAACCTGACAAAACGTTCATCTTCAAAATCAACAAAATAGAATTCATCTTCATCATACTTTTTAAGAATTTGCCGCATGAGAGTGGATTTTCCGCATCGACGTACTCCAGAGATAATGATCGCGTGAGAAAGGGGAACGAGAGAATCAATGAGCGCTAATTGTTCTCGTTGAATACCAGTAGGGGCGATTTTATTAGCGCTTTCTTGTTCCAATATGACTTGCTTGATGATGCTTTTATCCATGAATGCCTCTAAATATGTCTCCATCATTGATAAAATTTAAATAAAATCCTGTCAATTACAATGACATATTATAATGAAATCCTATCATTATTAATGATAGGATTTTGTTTGATAGCATCATTAGCTTGTAGAAACCGTGAATAAATTATGCTTAATTTATGTGTCAGTTCCTGGACGTGGCACTATTTGTGCCCAATCTTTGGGAATCGTAAAAGGGAGCACAGTACGTACCAAATGTGTGAGTTGATCGGCAGTTTCAAACGTGGATACTTTTGATAAGAGATCCGTTTTAAATTTTGATCGTTTACTTTTCACACGTTCAGCAGATTGTGCATCTAGATATACTTTTAAAACATTAGTTGCTTTTTTTCCTGATAGAAGGATAGAGAGATCTATTCGATTAGAAGGTATAAATTTGGGGAGATCTTTTCCAAATTCTTCCTTTATCATGTTTATTTCAAGAAAGTTGGAAAACTTTTTAGATGCTTCTTTTTCTTCTTCTTTAGATCGAATTTTTTTATGAGATGTATTTGGGTTTTCGTCTGCAATCCAATCTGATTTTCTTTTTATTCTTTTTAAACCTGTATCTGAATCCGGCATTTCTTGTTTACCTTCAGATATTTCACTTAAAGCATCTTCCTCTTCTGTTGCATCGACTAAGGATTGCACGGTCATAGATGTGCATTCAGCTTCTTGTTTAAAAGAAGAGGTATCCGAAGTTTCATAATCCATTTCTTCTAAGGATACTTCCTCCGGTTCTTCATCGGATTGCACTTCCGACCAATCATCTTCTGCTGCTGAATCATATTCTAATCCTTCAAACGGATTAACAGTGATAGGGTTATATCGATAACTAGTATCAACAAGTGTTGTCTTTGCTTTGCGTTGATTAGTTATCCACTTCTCTTCAATCACACACGAAATAATAAAATCTAATTGTTTATCAAAAGAAAGTTTGTGCGTATCATTCTCGTCAATAAGGTGAATTAAATACTTGACGTATTGTTCAGGCCAGAGTGTCTGGAAATGGTCTTCGATACGTTCACGTAAAGTGGTCGCTTCTTTTTCATTATCCACTGCTAATAAGCAAATATTCTGTGAAAAAAGTTTACCAAGAGTTCCTCTAGCTTCTAAAGGAAAAATAGGAATAGCATTTTGGAATCCTATCCAGACTTGTTGTGGTTTATTTTTGGTATTTGTGATGCTATTAGGATAATTGATGAATAGGGAATATGTAGTTGCGGGAGTTTCATTATAGTGTAAAATTTCGTTTTCTTCATAACCTGCTTGTAATTCAGCGTTTTGACTGAGAACATAACAATAATTTCCATAGGCTCGGTCTTCATATAGTTGACCAGCTTCTTGAATAGGCGGACTATAGGAAGTGACAAAAGCTCCCCAATTTACTTTGTCTTTCCTGAGCTCAATTTTGCTGAAAGCAATAGAAACTGCTGCTTCAATAGTCGGCGTATGATGACGCCATTTTGGAAAAGCAACGGCTTGACCTTTTGCCAGTTTTTGTTCCCAGTCGGCTACAATGGCTTTAACTTGATCGTTGTAAAGATTCGCATTTTGTTCTAATTCTTGCTTAAGTTTGGGAAAAATACTTCTTTGCCATTCCAATTCCTTATTTCTAAGAGAAGTTTTAACTTCCTGCCTTAAAAGTTTAAGCTCTTTTCTAAGTGCTTGCCGCATGCTGCTAAATTTTAAAGGCAAAGTTTTTTTTCCGCGCAGGAGAGTTTCTTTCAAAATAGCATTTACTCTATGAATAAGAGTGAAACAGGATAAAGAAAGAGTTTGATTATTTTTGATAAAAGGATACTCATGATAGTGCTCTTCATCCTTTTGATAATAGACTGTACCTTTGGAGCTTTGCATATTCACCGCCCACCGTCTTAAAGCATGCATTCTTTGTGTGAGCAGTTGTAAACCTTCTTCTTCTGTCAATTCAGATAACCATCTAAAAAGCTTGCCTTTCAACTGATAAACTTGATTTTCTGGTAATTTTTTCCAGCCACCACGAATCACATCAGATGTAGAAATAAATTCCTCATTATCAGATAAAAGATGATAAACTATAAAATGGCGAGAAAAATTTTTTTTATCTAAAATAATTATTTTTTCAGAAAAAATGGAAAAATTTGGGGACTCATTTTGAAAATTACAAATCATAAAAACCTTAAATTTATTTATTAAATAATGTATATTATAGATTAATAATTTAATTAGTCAACAAAATTAAATTCAAATTGTATGTGGTAATTATACTTTTAGAGATAGAAAAAAATACTTTATCTTTGCACCTTCCCTAGGTGTGCGTTATAATAAAAATAAAAATTAGGTTGATAAATGAAAAAGCCAGATGAAGAAGAGCGTTCTCGCCGTTGGATTGGGTGTCCTGTTGAAGAAGAATACTTAGGGCAGAATCGCAAAGAAGGCAAAAAGCAACGTAAAATGGCGATGGCTAAAGATCGTTCTAAATACAAGAAAACCGACCATGAGAAATACCGTAAAAGCTTAGAGCGCGATCAAGAAGCGAAATTAAGCAAACAAGATTGGTTGGAGGGACGCGTACTGTCCATCATGCCCCAAGGCATTCTTGTGGATTGGCAAGGCAAGAAAGTGAGCTGCGTTTTGAAAGGGCTCTTGAAAAAAGATAAAACGCGTGCCAAGAATCTGGTGGCTGTAGGAGATTTTGTTTTATTTGAAGAGACGGCCGAAGGTGAAGGAATTATTGGGCATGTCAAACCTCGCCGGTCGGTGTTGTCTCGTGCAGATAATTTGTCGCGTCGCAATGAGCAATTGATTGCTGTCAATATTGATCAGGTCATTATCACCGTCTCGGTTGTGAATCCGCCTTTGAAAACCTCGATTATTGACCGTTATATCATCGCCACTTCTAAAGGAGGCATGGAGCCTCTGATTGTCATTAATAAAATGGATCTTTTGGAAGAAGGAACAGAAATAGATCCTCTTCTTTTAGAGCAACAAACACTCATTTTCGCAGAAGCTGTGCAGGCATATAAACAAGCGGGGGCTCCTTTAATTGCGGTCAGTACAGAACAAGGGACGGGACTTGACGAACTCAAAGAAGCGATGCGAGATAAATCATCTGTCTTTTCAGGTCCTTCAGGAGTAGGCAAATCTTCTTTAATTAATGCGGTCACAGGACTGCAATTACGAGTGGGAGAAGTTGTTGAGAAAACAAAAAAAGGCTCTCACACTACTACCACCACACAATTAATTCCTTTAGAATTTGGGGGATGGTGTGTCGACACTCCTGGAATCAAAAGCTTTGGAGTATGGGATTTACAACCTGAAGAAATTGAAAGCTATTTTCCTGAAATTCATGAATTGGGAGCTCAATGCAAATTTGCCGATTGTACACATACTCAAGAGGATCAATGTGCCGTGATTCAGGCTTTAGAAGAAGAAAAACTCTCTCCATTGCGTTATGAATCCTATCAAGCGTTAAGGGAAGGTATTCAAGAAGAACATGTACGGCGTTAAAAAAGTTTGTGTATAAAAGAAGTGATCTTTATGGTGGGAATTCATGTGATTGAAAGGAGTTTCAGATGTCGTCTATTATTAGATCTGTTAAAGGAAGAGAAATTTTAGATTCGCGGGGCAATCCCACTATTGAAGTAGAAGTGATTGCAGATCAAAATATTGTAGCTAAAGCTTCTGTGCCATCCGGCGCTTCCACAGGCGAACACGAAGCTCTAGAGTTACGAGACGGGGATCCCAATTACTATGGGGGCAAAGGTGTTTTAAAAGCCGTGGCCCATGTCAATGGACCTTTAGCTCAGCTGTTAATTGGCGAAGATGCCACTGATCAACAGCGTTTAGATCAGCTCATGATTCAAGCCGATGGCACGGAAAATAAAAAGCGTTTTGGTGCTAATGCCATTTTGGGTGTCTCCTTAGCGCTTGCACGTGTTGGAGCTTTATACGCCAAACTGCCTCTTTATCGCTATTTAGGAGGCACTCATGCACATGTTTTGCCTTGCCCCATGATGAATATTATCAATGGGGGGGCTCACGCTGACAATACGTTGGATTTTCAAGAATTTATGATTCGCCCTGTAGGTGCATCTCATTTTCGTGAAGCTGTACGCTGGGGAACAGAAATTTTTCATGCTCTCAAAGGCATTCTCAAGAAAGAAGGGCACATTACAGCTGTGGGAGATGAAGGAGGATTTGCTCCGCGTTTAAAATCGAATGAAGAAGCATTAGATCTCATTTTGATGGCGATTGAAAAAGCAGGGTATCGGCCTGGTTCACAAATCACTTTGGCGTTAGATTGTGCAGCTTCTGAATTTTATGATAAAGCCGCGCATCGCTATGTGGAAAAAAAGAAAAAGCAAAAAAATGAAGACTACGCAGAGCGTACTTCAGATGAGCAAATTGCGTATTTGGACGAATTATGCCGCAACTATCCCATCGATTCCATTGAAGATGGATTAGCAGAATGGGATTGGACAGGTTGGCAGCATTTAACACAAAAATTGGGTCAAAAAGTGCAATTAGTGGGCGATGATATCTTTGTGACGAATCCCACTTTTTTACGTAAAGGCATCGAAAAAGGTGTAGGAAATGCGATTTTAATCAAAGTCAATCAAATTGGAACCGTATCTGAAACACTGGAGACGATTCGTCTAGCTCAGACACATGGTTATGCGACAATTATTTCTCATCGATCGGGTGAAACGGAAGATAGTTTTATTGCAGATATTAGTGTCGCGACAAATGCGGGTCAAATTAAAACAGGTTCTTTATCACGCTCAGATCGTGTAGCAAAGTATAATCGTTTATTAGAAATTGAAGCAGCATTGGGACCTATCGCGATCTATCGTGACAGTAATCGCTTTCATCAAACTAGGGAGCGTCTTCAAATCGCAAATATAGGCCATTATGAATTTGAAGATACGCACTAAAACGCGTTCTTTGTAGAAAAATGAGCGACTATGATTTACACAATTGCTTTATTTGGAGAGGCGGAAAAAGGGGAATTCCGCACCGCTTATTATTGCCAAAGTTTGGAACAACTCGATGAATTTTTTGGCAATCCTCCGCCAAATAGTAAGGGATTGTACTACGCTGTGCAGGCTTTACTATTTAAACGCCAACTGATCTTCTTTCGCGTTCCGGAAGAAGGCTTTAGCACTCAAGATTATCTATCCGGTGTACGTCTATTAGAACAGCAAAGTTTAATTCCTCAATTAGATGCGATTTGCATTCCAGGGGTGGGAGATCCCGAAGTCTTGAATGCTGTGCATCCTATTTGCCAACAGTATCACAGCATTCTCATTACAAATGAAGCTGATTTTTATGATTTTCTGACTTCAGGAAAATAAAAAAAACGCTTTATTTATTTAAATATAAACGATTTTTTAAAATTATAAACAAAAATTGAAATTAATTATCTTATCTCCTTAAATTAATTAATAACATCCATTAAATTTAATTTTTGACAAGAAAATGATGAGGCGCTATGACAAATATTGAATGTATCTGATGGACTAAAAGAAGAGTTCGAAAGACAACATTGAATTTTATATCATAGGAGTTCTAAATGAAAAAGATTGTGTTTTCGTTAATTGCCAGCTTTGCTTTCATACAGGGTGCACAAGCGCTTGTAGGAATACCTTCCAACTTAGGTGAAAGTTTACTTGAATACAATGCGATTATCTCATCGCCTCTTTTACAAGCGACGATTCCTCAAGATGAATTCATTATAGATATTAAGAGAAAAACTAGAAACTTAACAGCTTCAACAAGTTTTTATGAAGTTGTCACACGTGTACAAAGAGGTTTTCAAGAAGCAGTTGAGACGGGTTGTGGATGGCATCATAATCGTAGAGGGAACCGTAATCAAACTAATACATATCGAGTTCAATTGGTATTGACATCAAATCCACAAATTGGACCTCCTATCATCACGGTTGTGAGTGTAGAGCCACGTTCAAGCCATTCAAACGTGTTTTTTGAAGTAAATGAAGCTGTCGAATAAATGATGAATGATCAAAGTTTTGAATGTTTCAGTTAAAGCGTGCATTCAAAACTTTGAAAATATTCAGTTGATACTCTCAAGTTTATAATGTCATAAAGGAGGGTTGATGATGTCTCGCTTACAAGCTTTGCTCATAAAGGGATTAATTGTGCTTCCTTGTCTGCTTACCGCAGATTATTTTGGTGGGAACGGTGGACAATGGGCTGAAAATGTCCATGACCCTCTTTTTTCAGCGCAATGGAGTAATCATCGGGGTACAGCGGATTGTGCCACTTACTATAGAGATTTAGATCGTTATCGCTATCATGGTTGCTCTCGTTGTAGAAAACCTCATCCTTATTATAATCCTTACGAATATGATTCTCCTTATTACAATGATACCGGAGCTGCAGGCGTTTATTTTCATGTAAGTAGATAACGCATTGAAGTTTTAAGAACTGAGGTTGATGGATGATATTGAAAACAAATTTTGAAATGGTCAATGGAATTGCAAAAATTACTTTAGCGGGACAAATTGATCCGGTGACGGTATCTCTATTTCAAGCAGAAGTTGAAAAAGCTCTGGTTCAAAAAGCTAAGCGACTTGTGTTTTTCATGCAGGATTTAGAATATATCACTAGCAGCGGATTGAAAGTTTTGCTTGATTATAAGCAAAAAGTAGGTGCGACGGCTGATATTTATATCATTGCTCCTCGCCCCTTGGTCGCAGAAGTGTTTGAAATGACGGGTTTTAATCAAATATTAAACGTACGAGAAACGTATAACGCTAAAGAAATAGAGAATGTCTAATTCTTTTCCTCTGTGCTCTCTGTGTGCTCTGTGGTTATTTATTAAGTTTACCACAGAGGACACGGAGAGCACAGAGAGAAAATAATTTTTACAAAGATTTTAACGACGATCATTAATTTTTGCTAATAAACGCAAAATCTCCAAGTAAAGCCAAATGAGTGTGACCATGAGCGCAAATGCGCCATACCATTCCATGTATTTCGGTACACCAGCACGTGAGCCTTGTTCAATAAAATCAAAATCTAAAATGAAATTTAACGCGGCAATCCCCACCACAAAAAGACTAAAAATAATACTGAATGTTCCGCTTCCTGTGATAAAAGGAACATTAATATGAAATAGTCCCAGCACCATAGACACTAAATAAACCAGCATAATGCCGCCGGTAGCTGCTACAACGCCCCATTTAAAACGTTCAGTCGCACGGATCCATCCTGATTGATAAGCCACTAACATCACAAGTAAGGTGGCAATCGATAAACTGACCGCTTGCATGACAATACCTGGATAACTCGCTTCAAAAACAGACGAAATTGCACCTAAAAACAAGCCTTCTAGCACAGCATATAAAGGAGCTGTCATAGGTGCCCATTCTTTTTTGAAAATTGTTGCTAAAGAGGCTATTAATCCTCCAATTAAGCCTACCCACATCCATGTTTGAACAGCTGCAGGATTTTGACCGGCTTGCACAAATTTGAGCCATACCCAAGCAGCCGGGATAAGGACCAAAGCTAATAAAATTAATGTCTTATTGACAGTTCCGCGAATCGTCATCGTATTCGATTCAGATACCAACCCAAATCCAGAGAAAGGGTTGGCGATTAAAGCAGGGTTAGAGGATCTCATCATTCATCTCCTTTGTTCTAATTCTTGATTAATTAATACTTTAACGCGTTAAATCCTTTTTGACAAGAGAGAGAATCTTGCTGAAAATATTATTCAAAAGGGATATAATCTTTTAATAGAAAATAAACTATTGGTAATTAATGTGTTACGATATAATTATAAGTATAGTGTTGAAAATTTTTCAAAAATAAGAACAGCGTTAAACCTTTTGAAAGAAATGAGTTATTATCCTAATATTTATCCTTACCATTATGATAAATTTATGCCTTTAAATTGTGGTTTTCTCGTTCCTGAAGAGAGGCCATTCAAACAGAGAAGAAAAATATGATTGGATTTCTTAAGAAACTATTTGGTAGTGCCCATGATCGTCTTTTGGGTAGATATCGTCGCATTGTGCAAGAAGTAAACCGCTGGGATCAACAGTTTTCTTCTTTAACAGATGAACAAGTGAAAGCAAAAACAGAAGAGTTTCGTCAACGCTATCAGAAAGGGGAAACGCTAGATCAACTGTTGCCTGAAGCTTATGCAGTGATCAAGCAAGCGTGTCGTCGCTTAAGTGGAACAGAGGTTCATGTTTCCGGTTATAACCAAAAATGGGATATGGTTCCCTATGATGTACAGATTTTGGGTGCTATTGCGATGCACTCAGGAGCGCTCGCAGAAATGCAAACCGGGGAAGGAAAAACGCTTACTGCGGTGATGCCGCTTTATTTAAATGCCCTTTCAGGCAAGCCGGTTCACTTGGTTACAGTCAATGATTATTTGGCTCAACGTGACTGTGAATGGGTGGGAAGCATTTTGCGTTGGTTAGGACTGACAACAGCCGCTTTAACCAATAGTGTTCCTCTGGATAAACGTAAGCAAATTTATATGAGTGATGTTGTTTATGGAACTTCATCTGAATTTGGATTTGACTATTTGCGTGATAACTCGATGGCGATGTCAAAAGATGATCAAGTTCAACGCGGCTATTATTTTGCCATTATCGATGAAGTGGACTCGATTTTGATCGATGAAGCGCGTACGCCCTTGATCATTTCAGGTCCTGTGCCTGACAGCCGTCAAATGTATGATGAGCTCAAAGAGGGGGTTGCAGAGCTTGTGCGTCGTCAACGTGATCTGTGCAATCGTTTTGCCACAGAAGCGCGCAAAGTTCTCGATCAATTTGCGAATATGGATCCTCAAGCGAAGAAAGATAAGAAGCAAGAGGAAGCCGAGCAAGAAGCTTATCGCAAATTGTGGTTAGTCGGTAAAGGCACGCCGCAAAATAAGATTTTGAAGAGAGCGAAAGAAAATCCAGATGTGCGTGCTGCTATTGATAAGTGGGACCTTTATTACCATTCTGATCAGAATAAACAAGAGCGTCTGCAAGCCTTGTCTGAGCTTTATATGATTGTGGATGAAAAAGCAAATGAATATGAACTGACAGATAAAGGGATTGGGGCTTGGCAAACTTATACAGGAGGAATTGGAAGCCCGGAAGACTTTATCATGATGGATATCAGTCATGAATATATTAAAATTGATGAAAATCCTGATTTTGATGAAGAAGCCAAACTTGCACGTAAATTGGCGATTCGTGAAGAAGACGCGAAACGTAAAGAGCGTGCGCATAATCTCAGACAATTGTTGCGTGGTCATCTCTTAATGGAAAAAGATGTGGATTACATCATCCAAGACAATAAAATTGTCATTATCGATGAGCACACAGGACGTCCTCAGCCAGGTCGACGTTTCTCAGATGGATTACACCAAGCGATTGAAGCTAAAGAAGGAGTGGAAATCCAAAAAGAAACGCAAACGTATGCGACGATTACTTTGCAAAACTTCTTCCGCATGTATGAGAAGTTGTCTGGCATGACAGGAACAGCCACGACGGAAGCGCAAGAGTTCAAAGAAATTTATAAATTAGATGTATTAGATATCCCGACGCATCGTCCTTGTCATCGCCAAGACTTCAATGATGAAATTTACATGACGGAACGTGAAAAATATAATGCCATTTTGAAAGAAGTGCGTACAGAACATGAAAAAGGGCGTCCCATTTTGATTGGAACAGAATCTGTGGAAGTCTCTGAGAAATTAGCACGCATTTTTAAGCAAAATGGACTTGAGCATACTGTTTTGAATGCTAAACAAAATGAACGCGAAGCAGAAATTATTGCGCAAGCGGGTAAGCGAGGTGCTATTACGGTTGCGACGAATATGGCAGGTCGTGGAACAGACATCAAATTGGAACCCGGTGTAGCAGACTTAGGGGGGCTGTTCGTTGTAGGAACTACGCGTCACCAATCGCGCCGTATTGATCGTCAGCTGCGCGGCCGTTCTGCGCGTCAAGGGGATCCCGGTTCTTCGAAGTTTTACATTTCATTTGAAGATTCTCTGTTGCGTTTGTTTGCTTCTCCACGTATTACCGCGGTGTTGCAAAAGTTTCGCCCGCCTGAAGGAGAGCCTATTTCTGCGCGTATGCTTAATAAGTCTATTGAAACGGCGCAGAAAAGAGTCGAGCAGCGCAACTACATGATGCGTAAGCATACCTTAGAATATGATGACGTCATGAATAAACAGCGACAAGAAATCTATGCCTTCCGCAATGATATTTTGCGTTTAGATGACATTGAGCCACTGGCTATAGAAGTCATCGAAAGCGTCTGTGCCATTGGAGCAGAGCGCTTCTTTCAGAGTCGTGGAGAAGAGCAAGGATGGAACCCGGAAGGATATCGGCAATGGTTGTTGCACCTATTTCCCGTCACTTTTGAGCCGCAAGACTTTGATCAAGAGCATCTCGATGTTGAACAATTAGAAGCTTTTGCAGCAGAAAAAGTGGTGCAGGCATTTCAAGATAAATTAAAACGCGAAAATGCAAAAGTGCCTCCTCAATTAATTGCACACGGAGAACCTGCCCAACCGGCTCATAATGCAGTACGTAGCTTGATGATTCGCAAAACAGATCAAATGTGGCAAGAGCATTTGCTGCGTATGGACCATCTACGGGCAGATGTGACTTTACGTGCAGTGGGACAGCGCGATCCGCTGACGGAATTTAAACATGAGGCGTTTACTTTGTTTGATGAATTAAGTAATAATCTGCGTACAGAGATTGCACGCTCGTTATTCCGCTTTGAAATCGTCACGCATCAACAAACACTCCAGCAGCTCTTACAGCAAGCGGGAGTACGCATGGAAACCAATCGTTCTCTGTTTGATGATTTACAAAAACTGCAGCCTATGCCGCAGGAACAGCAAAATGGCCATGGTAGTGATGATTCTGATTCCGATGAGGGAGAAGAAGAAAAAGAAGATCCCATCACAGCAGGTCCACGCGTCGGTCGCAATGAGTTATGTCCTTGTGGCAGCGGCAAGAAATATAAGAAATGCTGTCAAACTCATGCAGAAGCGGTCTAGAGTGCTTTAATTAAGGCAACTATTAGCTTCTGATTAAATACAAAAATAAACAATAAAAAACGACTTTAACGGTAAGGTTAAAGTCGTTTTTTTTCTTATTTAATAGCATTATTTCCGTCTTAAGATAACAAGTTTATTGCGTCAGTTTTATGCTTTTGATATATCTATGAATGAGAATTCAAAAATTGATTATTGAATTCACCCTCTATCTAAACACGTAAGACTTTAACAAAGGAAGTAAATCATGCAAGTTATGCATAAGATTGGTTATATGATGGCAATAGGCGGATTATGCGCAACTCTACATTTAAATGCTTGTGGATGTTTTGAATTAAAATCTGAAGATGGCAAAAAAATTAGCGTTTTTGCTTTAGAGCAACCAAATCCAGATGGAAGTTTAAATGCCTTTTATCATGTGGAAGGTATTGTTAAAACACCTAAAGCTTTATTCGTACGCGAGAATGCTTCCAAAGAGAATCTCCCCAAGACAGCTAAACTTTTAGGGACTGTAGATGGAAGATTTTACAAAGGCAAATGGAATGTCTATGCGCTTGAATAAGCTTAAGCTTGCGTAAAAGTATAAATCATCGTCACTACTCAGATGATAGTTTTAAAAGCTCAAACGCAGAGACGCAAGAGACGCGATGACGCAGAGGATAACAAGAAAAATAAAGAAAGGCTTTGCAATTTTTATCTTATTCTTTTGTTATCTTCTACGTCATCGCGTCTCTTGCGTCTCTGCGTTTGAGCTTTTAAAACTATCATCTGAGTAGTTAATTTTTAAGTTGTTTGTGTATATATTAATGCATTTTTTTTTGTTAATTCTCTGTGTTTGTTTTTTTATAAACAAAAATTAATTGCGTTAAAATCAGCAATCAATTAATATTAGCTCTTTTAATTACTGTTTAGATAATTTAATACAAGGAGATTATATGCAATTTATAGACAATATGTATCAGCATGCTCGACTTTATTGGCAAGATGTCCCTTCGAATACACTTACAGAAATGATTTATGCGTTTGGGACAGGTTTTTTTGTTGCAACTGTCATAAGAACAGACCCTATCAAAGGACTTATTGCGGGATCTCTTTCAGCTGTTGCTACAGCTATACACGGATTAGTCACGCCTTTTTTCAAGAGATTGACGGGTGGTCGAGATTTAACATGGGGAGAAGAAATGTGTCGAACACTGACGGGAATCGTTACTGTTGGTTGTGCTGCTGCAGTAATGGGACATTCTTCTATTATTGAACAGCTCCCTGGTATGGGATTAATTTTTGGTATCGTAACTTATTTAGATCCTTCGAGATGTAGTATTCATAATGCAGCTATGGTTTGGATTTTTCCTAGATATGCGCCTGCAGGTGTTTGAAAAATAAATTTTTTTCTCTATGTTCTCTGTGGTAAATTAATAAAATAACCACAGAGTGCGTAGATCTTATACATCCCATCTTAAAAATATTCGTATAAACTATCTTTTTTCTTTAAAGAAAGTCCTCAAAGTATAAGTTCAGTGTCCATATATTCTGTTGTTCGATGAAATCTTCAAAGTGATTTTTTGGTAATACGCGAAACGTTTGGAGTGCAAAGGCCCTCCTTCGCTTTCATATGAGGCGTCTTTAATGAAAGCGAAGGAGGGCCTTCGCACTCCAAACGTTTCGCGTATTACCCATTCATTTGTAAATTTGATGTAATATCAATTAAATATACACTGAATTTATACGCCTTAACTCTAGGCTACTGATTAGGAGATTTATTGAAATTTTACTACTCGTTTTCTTCTAATTGCTGAAGAAATTTCCAGCCAAAAACAATTAAAGGAAAAGCCAACAAAAGATAATAGAATCCATAATGCCCTTGCCATTGCAAGGTGAGGGTTCCATTTTGTGAAAAAAGAAGAAGCACAACTCCAAACAGAAAGAACAAGGATCCCATCATCAAAAAGAGAGTAGGAAAAACATCGCGCTTAAGCTGCTCTAAAGGGATATTCAAGTGAAAAGGGACTGCATGAGGAGATGCGCTAGCTTGGTCTTCTTGGTCCTCTAAGCTTTGCTCAACGGGAATTTGATAGAGAGGAGAAGGGATTTCTTCCGTTAATTTGGGCGCATGATAAGAAGGATTCCATTGAGAATCTTCTTCCGAATCGATGGCATGTAGATAGACTTTGCAATAAGGGCAATTGTCGAGTTCTTTGGAAACGTTGCCTTCACAATTCCAGCATAATTTTTTTTTGGGTACTGCACTCATTTTGAACAGCCCTGCCCATATGCAATAAAAGATTTAGTCTAAATTATTTATATACCAATCTGTGGCCTCATTTTGGGTGAAGATTCACACATCTATTGACATATTATCTTTTTCTTTATCAAAAGGCAAGCACTTAACTGAAATTTTTCATGAATTTTGTCAAGTTCTATTTCATTTATCAAAAATTGGATTTTGAATGCTAAATCTTGTATGCTGAAATTTTAAAAGGAGCATGCACATGGATCGAGAAAAATTTGATATTGCAGTACTGGGAGGTGGTCCTGGAGGCTATCCTGCTGCTATTCGCGCTGCGCAATATGGGAAATCCGTCGCTTTAATCGAAGCTAAAGAAATGGGAGGCACGTGCTTAAATCGGGGATGCATTCCTTCCAAAGCCTTAATTGCAGGTTCTGAGCTTGTCGGACGCCTCAAAGATGTGTCCACTTTCGGGATTGATATCCAGGGAATGCAATTTGATTATGGGCGTTTAGCGACGCATAAAGATCAGGTGGTCCATAAAATGCGCACAGGACTAGAAAGCGTCATTGCCGCCAATAAAATTACCGTGTTTCGTGGAGTGGGACAGCTGATTTCTCCCACTGAAATTAAAGTGTTGGGACAAGACAATGCTTTAATTGTGGCAGATAAAATCATTGTGGCAACAGGTTCTGAGCCACGCAATATTCCCGCTTTTCCTTTCGATTATGAACGCATTCATGATTCAACCTCTTTATTAGCCATGACCACTTTGCCTAAGAAGATGTTGATTGTGGGAGGAGGAGTGATTGGATGTGAATTCGCTTCGCTTTATGCGACATTGGGAGTCGATGTGACGATTCTCGAATTGTTACCGCGCATTTTATCTACCGAAGCGCCTGAAGTAAGTCAAGCGTTGACACGTGCTTTTACTAAACAAGGGATTAAAGTAGAGACTAATGTTAAAGTGCAAAAAATTGAACGCACCGATTCTGGCATTGTCGCCACAATTGAGGGTGGACGCACATTTGACGCCGATTGTTGTTTAGTGTCTGTGGGACGTTCTTTAAATACCAATGGTATTGGACTCGAAAAAGCAGGTGTTCTCGTACAAGACAATGGGATTATCGCCGTGAATGATAAAATGGAAACGTCTGTGGCGGGGATTTATGCAGTGGGCGATATTGCTTCCAAATGGTGGTTAGCACACGTCGCGTCTCACCAAGGACTCGTGGCAGCTGACAATGCGTGTGGTAAAGTGGCACGCATGCATTATCATGCTATTCCTTCTGTCATCTTTACGCATCCTGAAATTGGATCTGTCGGTCTTTCCTTAGAAGAGGCGCAAAAACAAGGCTATAAAGCGAAAGTAGGAGCTTTTCCTTTCCAAGCTTTAGGGAAATCCCAAGCCACTTTGCACGCGGATGGATTTGCACAAGTTGTCATAGATGAAAAAACAGGGCAAATTTTAGGCGCACAAGCAGTGGGCTATGAAGCGACGACTTTAATCGCAGAAATGGTATTGGCGATTACTAATGAATTGACAATTGAATGTGTCGCTGAAACTATTCATGCGCATCCGACAATCTCAGAAGCATGGGGAGAATCCGCGATGATGGCTGAAGGATTGCCCTTAAGTTTGCCTCCACGGACGCGTTCAAAATAAGAGGCTGTTTATGTTGGATCAAGAGAGCTTTCAAGCGCTTCCACCCGCTAAATCCACTAGGCGCTTGAATGTTTTGCCAGAAAATCCCGAGTCAAACGCAGATGAGCAAGTGGTGGGCAAAGGACGTTTTCCTTCTTGGTTGCATCGTCGCTTACCTAAGGGGAGCGAATTGCCACAAACAGGACAAGTTTTAGCTAAAAAGCGTTTGCATACTGTGTGTGAAGAGGCGAAATGTCCCAATTTATTGGAATGTTGGTCGCATAAAACCGCCACATTTTTGATCATGGGAAAAGAATGCACACGTAATTGCGGCTTCTGCGATATCGATTTTTCCCAAGCCCCTAAAGCATTAGAAGCTGATGAACCTTTACGGGTTGCTGAATCTGTGAAAGAATTGGGATTGCGTCACGTGGTGATTACCATGGTAGCACGTGATGATTTGCCTGATGGCGGCAGCCATCATCTGGTACAGGTGATGCAGGAAGTGCGACGGTTAAATCCTAGTGTCACACTTGAAGTGCTGACTTCTGATTTCAATGGACAAACTCACGCGTGGCAAACCGTTTTAGAAGCCAAACCCCAGATTTTTAATCATAATATTGAAACCGTGCGTGATTTAACGCCACGTGTGCGGCATAAAGCAACTTATGAACGTACTTTGAGTTTACTGCGTTATGTAGCGACTCATCGTCATGTAGGCATGAAAGTGAAATCAGGACTCATGATAGGATTGGGAGAAACGGAAGAACAAGTCTATCAAACGTTAAAAGATTTAAAAGAGGCGGGATGTGATATTGTGACGATCGGTCAGTATTTGCAGCCTAATCGTCAAAAATTAAGAGTCAAAGCGTTTATTCCACCTGAACAATTTAAAAAATACGAAACTTTTGGATATGACATTGGACTTTCTTATTTGTATTGTGGTCCTTTTGTACGCTCCAGTTATAATGCTCGACTTGTCATTGAACAAGCCAATCAAGATCCCTTTATTATTAATAGTCATTAAAGTGAGAAATAAATATGGATCCTCTCGATCAACCCGCTTTTGAGCAATTTCCCTTAATCGATGCCATTGATCATGAAATTTTGATGCATCGTGACGCGCATTTTGGTGGACAATTCTCCATCATGCTTGACTATTATCGACAAGAGGGAAAAGGGGTTCAGTCGGAGTTTGATATTGCGCGCATTGAGCAATTGGCCGCTTTAGAAGCACAACTCAAGCAAAATTTGGCGGCCGTTTTCCTCGGTAGTATGGAAACTGATCGTGTAGCAGATGCGCGAGCGGCTTATCAAAAATTGCGTGGAATTTACGAAATTAAAAATCCCAAGACCATTTATCCCCAATTAATGGCAGACTTGATTTTGACAGAAGAGGAAGAGCCCGAATTAGAGATGGCCGCCATTGTTGCGCAGAAAGACAAAATTGTGCCTGCTTTGATTGATTTATTGCGCAGTGAAGAGTTATATGATCCTTTATTTCCGGGCTATGGACAAGCTCCTTTTTTGGCTGTGAAATGCTTGGGACAAATTGGAGATAAACGAGCCATTATTTCCTTATTTGAAGCTTTAGGACAGGGCGATTTTTTTGCTGATGACCAAATTATCAATGCTTTAAAAGCGATCGGTGATCCTGCACGCCAATTCTTGTTAACTGTACTGGCGGGTCGTCCGCTGAATGAAGACAATGAAAAGGCTGCTATTGCTTTGTTGGCTTTTAAAGATGAAGAGGGGGTTGCTGATTTTTGTTTTGAACTTTTACAGCAACCCGATATCCAAAAAGATCCCTGCTTGTCTACTTATCTTGTCCTTGTTTGTGCCGGTTTAAGTGATCCGGCTAAACGAGAAGCTTTTCAAGTCATGGCTCAACAACCCACTTTGCACAAATCCCTGCGCGAAGACATGAAAGCTGTCATGCATAGTTGGGAAGAAGTAAATTAACCTCTTTTTACCATGCGCGCTACATTACCCATGAATTGTTGGATAATTCTATCTCTTAATGGAACCGTAGCCTGCTTGACAGGAAGATCTTTATTTACCTTTTTTGGTGCTTTTAAATTTTTCTTGTTGAATCCCTCAATTTCATTGAGAAGACCCGTTCTTTTTGTTTGAGGAGGATGATTAATAACTTCTTGCACCTGAGAAGGCTCTTTAGGGGGAGTGGGAGGAATGGGAATAACTTTCTGACTCATGTTTTTTTCCTCATCTTCTTTCCAAACTTCACGTTGAATGCTCAATCTTTTCTTAACCAAATCCAAAAGATCATCTTGTTTGGAGTCTTTAGCGGGGGGCGTGTTTTCACGTGTATTGATCTGTTTTTTCAATTCATTTTTGTTAAATTGTGCAATTTCATTCAGGAAATCTTTTCTATCAGGATGAGCAACTGGATTAACAATTTTTTGCTCTTGAGCAGCTGGAGCAGGAATACGTGGAGGAATAGGAGGCGCTGGAGGAGCAGGAGGAATATGAGATTCTTCTTTTGCTTCTTTCTCCACTTCATGAGAATCATTTTGTGATGTAGAGACGGGCACTTCCACCGTTTGTTTGGTTTCCTCTGCTTTGACTTCTGCTTGAATTTCTGGTTCTATTTGTTCTTCTGGTTTGTTTTCACATGGAATCTCCACTTGCTTTTGAGGCAAAGCTGCCTCTAATTCATTTTGATCGTGATTTGTCTGTACACTGATGGGAGGAGTTTGTGGTTTAGGCTGTGGAAGAGAAGGAAGAGGACGAATAAAACGCTTTTGAAGAGTTAGAAGTGGTGTTGGTAAGGTCTGTTTTTCTTCATTGTGGCGGGTATCTGGCTGAGCAGGGAGAGTTTGTGCTGGTTTAGGTTGTGGAGGAGTATATTGTGGCAATTGAACAGGCAGGGGAATAAAAGGGAGAGGACGCACAACATATACAGGTTTATTTAAGGGTGCTTGAGGGTGGATAGGAGCAGCAGCCATCTTCTTTTTTGCAGGAGTAAAAGGTTTCTTTAAAACGGCTATCACCTGTTGGCAACAGCTACTGATTTTTTTTCCAAGTGTTTGAAATTTTTGTTTAAGAGAAAGCACCCACGTTCCACAGCGGCTCGTTTTGGCTGCCTCTTGTTTGAAAGGAAAAAGCTGTTTTTGGAGGGGTTGAACAGGTTTAGCAAATGGTAAATGTTGTGGCGGTTGCTGATTAAACATGCGCATAAGCTGCGGATTCAGTCTTTGGGGAGCCGGTCTAAGTTCCGGTTGATAATGTTGATAATGTTGTTGCTGTTTTATTTGAATTTGATATCTTTGTTGTAAATTCATTTCAAAACCTTTCTTTTAGTTATTGATAATGTGTTTATTTTATTATCTAATTGTTAAAATGTTATTAATTATTTATTATTTTATGATTTAAAATTAGTTCTATAAAAGTAAATCACCTTATGCAAAAAAACAAACGACGAAAACGATACCAACGACCTTAACGACAACGTGAAACGACAAAAAGGACGAATAATTTTGTCCACTTAGTCGTTAAGGTCGTTGGTATCGTTTTCGTCGTTTGTCCTTTTGCATGAAGTGAGTTAGTAATTAAGATTTTATAGTTGGCAAATAGCTTGACGGAGAAGTATGATAATTGCGCATTTAAAACGAAAGGTTATATGTTCACGCGTTTAGCATTCTGGATTGGGCTTAAAGCTCTGGTGATGGTGGGAATTATTATTTATGCAGGAATTGGTTTGGGGCCTGATGAAGCGCAATACTGGACGTGGAGTCAGGCATTGGATTGGGGATATTATAGCAAGCCGCCTGGAATTGCCTGGCAGATTTGGGGAAGCACACAACTCTTTGGACAGACAGAATGGGGAGTGCGTGCAGGCGCTGTTGTATTGGCGATATTACAAGCAGGACTTGTTTATCTATTGGCCTTACGAGCAGATTTAAAGCCATATACAGCTTTTTGGTGTGGGATTCTGATGGCTTTTTGTCCTTTAGGCATTCTAGGTTCATTATTTGCGATTACTGATGGAGGACTCTTACTTTGTTGGACGGGCGCCTGTTTGACAGTCGTGTCTGCTTTACAGCAGAAACAAGCTCCGGATCCTTTGAAAGTGAGTCTTTGGATTTTATGCGGAGCCTTATTTAAGTGGCCTATGTACCTTTTTTGGCTATTTTTCTTGTTGATGCATGACTGGTTTTTTCCTACTCAAAAGAAATCGCGATTATTAATTGGTGGTTTGATTTCTTTACTGGGATTATTACCGAGTATATGGTGGAACTGGTCGCATGATTGGGCTACTTTTCGTCATGTGTTTTCGACTCTTCAAGGAGGAAGCAGTCAACGAGCAGGTGGCAATGTAGGAGATTTTCTGGGGGCTCAAGCTCTCTTATTATCTCCTATTCTATTTGGATTGATGTGTGGAAGTTTATGGAAATGGACACAAAAGCGCCGTCAATTATCTCCTGCACTTTTCTTTTGTGGGTTGGTGACACTAACATTATTAGGTGGTGCAGCTTTGGTTTCTTGTTTTCAGAAAGTGCAAGGGAATTGGATCGTATTTGCGTATCCTACAGGCATTATCCTAATAGGTTGGTTTGCTTTTGAATATTTACCACGTTTAGCTATTTGGACTAAATTAAGTTTAGGGTTATCTGTAGGTTTGACAACTTTTGTTCTGCTTTTTTCGTCTATTTTTCCCTATCGTCTCAGTCCTTTAAAACATAATGTGGGGTGGAATGCTTTGGGACAAGTCCTTCAAAAAGCAGGCTATGATCCAGATAAGCATTTTCTGGTCAGTGACAAATACCAAACAACGAGTATTCTCAGTTTTTATGGAGAAGGGCAAAAGCGCGCTTATTTTCTCAATTTGCAAGGGATGCGTAGAAATCAATTCTCTTATTGGCCAAGTTTGCAAGAAGAGCAAAAAGGCCAAACAGGTTATTTTGTGTGGGTTGAAAACATGCCTTATTTGAAGCGAGAATGGCCCACTAAGCGCGATTTTTATCAGCAATCGTTGGAGCACTACTTTGAAAAAGTCAATTTCGTGGATTTAATTCCTTTAGTTTATGAAGGAGAAACAATTGCAAAAGCGGCCATCTTGTTTCAGTGTCAAAATTGTCGAGAAAGTGAGTCATTAAATTCAAATTTGTATTAAGTAAACAACTTAGAAATTACTTGAAGGCCACTCGCTGTGATCTTATCTGATAAAGGAAAGGTGATATTTCCAGGAAAAATCACATATAAATGGTCTAATTTTAAATCTTGAATGGCAATATGCATAGAAAGTGTTGTTTTGGGTCTATCTGTATACTTGCATTCAAATCCAAGCCGTTTTCCATTTTTGATAATTAATAAATCGAGTTCTGCACCTGATTGAGATGCCCAGAAATAACACTCCTCTGGAGTAGCGTGCATTTCACGAATGATTTCTTCAACAGCAAAACCTTCCCAAAAAGAACCTAGCTTAGCATGAATCATAAGCTCTGCATCATTTTGAATGCCTAAAAGTGCATGCAAAATGCCGCTATCGTGAAAATATATTTTGGGAGATTTTACTTGTCTTTTGGATAAATTTTCAAACCAGGGAGAAAGAATACGAATCATAAATGTCCCTGCCAAAATATCTAAATATTTTCGCACAGTATGGCTGGAGACTCCTAAAGATCTTCCTAATTCACTCGCGTTAAAAATTTGACCATGATAATGCACAAGCATGAGCCAAAATCGTCTCATTTGCTGAGGAGGTATTTTAAAGCCTAAGTTTGGAATATCTCGTTCCAAAAAAGTTGTAATGTAAGACTGTCTCCAAAGGTAACTTTCATCATCATCTGTAGCAAGGTAAGCTCGTGGAAATCCCCCTCGAATCCATAAAATCTCAGAGTAAGCAGCCTCTTTTAATGAAAAAGGCATAAGTTCAATATAACCGATGCGACCTGCTAGAGTTTCTGATGATTGATGAATGAGATCACGAGAAGCGGATCCTAAAATGAGAAATTTACGTTTTTTGCTTGTGTCATCTGCCAAAACGCGAAGGATAGGAAATAATTCAGGTAATCGTTGTATTTCATCAATCACAATTAAGGCAGAGGAAATTAATGATAAAGCAAGCATTGGATTTTCTAACCTGGCTAAATCTAAAGGATTTTCTAAATCGAAGAAGTAAACGCTTTCTTTAGGATGTGCATCTAAGTACATTTTTGCTAAAGTTGTTTTACCTACCTGCCTAGGACCTAACAAAGCGCAGACTGAATGTACTTTAAAATGTCTTTCAATATCTTTTAAATATTGGACTCTTTGCATGAAAATACCCTGTAATTTCGAACTTTCATTTCAAAATTACAGGGTATTTTTATATTTGTCAATTTTTTTGAGATTCATCCAAAGACTTTGAAAACAACTTGGCAGAGAAATCTATCTGCTTTATAATGAAAGGTGAACAAAGATAAAGATCTAGCTTTACTGCTGATCGGGATGTTAGGCTAAGTTAAGCCAATCAACGATATTTATTTTTTAAGGGACTACAACGCTAAAGGAACAGCTTCAGTTGTTTTTACGACGAGAACTTGCACTTTAGGAAGTGGACCCACTTGCACAAAAAATGTTGATCGTGCATTCGCCAGTCCCTTTCGGCGGTATTTTTTTTATGAATCTTCTGAAAATCCTATCAAACATGTCGCTTTGCGATGGGGTAAAGTGGCGATATGCTCTAACTCTTTTTTTTCCGTATAATTAATTTCAAATTGTTGGCTGAGCTGCTCGATAAATGCATTTTGAAATAAGCGGCAATCCGGCCAATAATCTTTTAAGCGACATAAAAAATCTGTATGAGAACGCGCTTGACGATAAGCCGGCATTTTAGGAGGCTGCTGTAAATAATCCATATAGGTGGGATTGTAATCCCAGAGCAGCGAACTATGATGCAACCAGCGTCCTCTGATAATAGACTGGGCGTTTCCGCCCCATTTATGTTCCCCCACCACATAATCATTTTCTTTTAAGTGAAAGGGCACTGAGTTAAATAAGGGGCGGTAAAGATCTGCTGTCCATTGCATAAGAGGACGAGGAAAAACTGGTACTGACACCGCTTGGGCTTGACAAATCAGCGTCACAAATAAAGTGTTTTCGTCTACTACCACTGTACCGCCGCCACTGAATCGTCGAATGAGGGGAACCGGAGCTTGAGACCACTTTTCTTGGTGAATCAATTGCTGGATTTGCCCTGAAATTCCTAGAACAATTGCCGGTGGAGAGCCTCGATTCAGCAAGCACCAATTGCGTGCATCGGCGCGAAGAAGCGCTTCTTCCCATTGCAATTGTTGCAAAATAGGTTCTTCCGTCAATTCTACCACATGTAAAAGCGGTTTCATGCACCACAACCCGGTGGTGAAGATTCTTCTTCTTCCCGCGCCATTTTTTTATCACGCATAAGCGCAATCATCAAAATAGAAATATCGGCCGGAGAGACACCTGAAATGCGCTGTGCTTGTCCCAGGGTATGGGGAGCAAATTTAGCCAGTTTTTGCCGCGCTTCATTGCGTAACCCATGGACGTTTGCATAATCAAATTCAGCGGGAATATGGATATTTTCAATATGAGCCAGTTTAGCCACTTCAGTCGTTTGACGACCAATATAGCCCGCATATTTGAGATTGAGTTCGATTTGAAAATTGATCTCTTCTCCGAAATCTTGCAGCGCATCTGGATAAGTCTCTCGCAAAGATGCATAAGTGTTTTCAGGTCGGCAGAGGAGTTGAGCTAAGGTATAGCCTTTTCCACTGATTTGTTTAAAAATTTTGCCCAATCGTTGACTTTCAGTTTCGATGATACGTTGTTTGTCGCAGACGCGTTGGTAGCGAGATTCATCAATGAGGCCTGCCTGGTAACCATAATGGCGCAGTCGTAAATCCGCATTGTCTTGTCTGAGTAACAAACGATGCTCGGCGCGACTTGTAAACATGCGATAAGGTTCATCCAATCCTTTGGTGACGAGATCATCAATCATCACGCCAATATAGGCCTCTGAACGTTTGAGAATCAAGGGAGGCTTATCCATGACTTTATAAGCCGCATTGATTCCGGCCATTAATCCTTGGCCGGCTGCTTCTTCATAGCCTGATGTTCCATTGATTTGTCCCGCCAAAAATAACCCTTCAATCTGTTTACATTCTAAAGAGGCACTGATTTGTCCACTGACTACATAGTCATATTCAATTGCATAAGCAGGACGCATAATTTCCGCGTGACGCAAAGCAGGAATGCTATGAATAAAATCGAGTTGTACATCAAAAGGAAGTGAAGAAGAGACGCCATTGACATAGACCTCTTGCGTGTTTAATCCTTCAGGTTCCAAGAAAATTTGATGGCGTTCTTTATCTGAAAAACGCACGATTTTGTCTTCGATCGAAGGGCAGTAGCGTGGACCTACTCCTGTAATTTTGCCTGAATACATAGGAGAGCGGTGAATATTGGCTAAAATAATCTTCTTGGTTTCTTCCGTTGTATAAGTAATGTGGCAAGAAATTTGCGGCAGACGGGGAATGCCTTCCTCATCATAAGAGAATTTGACACCCGGTTCGCCAGGTTGTTCTTCGGTGTGACTATAATCAATCGAGCGTTTATTGACCCGTGGGGGGGTTCCTGTTTTAAGTCGTCCCAATTGAAGACCATATTTTTCTAAACTGGCGGACATTCCAACTGAAGGTTGATCACCTGCTCGGCCGCCTGAATAATTGGTTTCTCCGATATGTAAGAGACCACGTAAAAATGTGCCGGAAGATAAAACGACTGCTTGACATTCATAAGCAATGCCTTCCTTAGTCAATACACCTGTAATGCGATCATTTTCGATACAGAGATCTTCGATCGTGCCCTGCTTGATTTCTAGGTGAGGCGTTTTCTCTAAACGATGTTTCATTTCTATTTGGTAAGCCCACTTGTCAGCTTGAGCACGGGGAGCCCATACGGCAGGTCCTTTGGTTGCATTGAGCATGCGATATTGAATACCGGTGACATCGATGACTTTGCCCATTTCACCGCCAAGAGCGTCGATTTCGCGCACCATGTGGCCTTTAGCGATTCCGCCGACAGCAGGATTGCAGCTCATTTTAGCAATTGTATCGAGATTCATAGTGAGTAAAAGCGTGCGCAATCCCATGCGAGCTGAGGCCAATGCCGCTTCGCAGCCAGCATGTCCTCCTCCAATGACGATGACTTCATAACGGATAGGAAATTTCCACATACTAAACCTTATTCCTCTGTGTTCTCTATGTGCTCTGTGGTTAAATAATAAAATAAATAACCACAGAGCACATAGAGAACACAGAGAAGAAAATAAAAATAATTAAATGAGAAGACTTGAGAAAAGGGCGATTGGCAATAGAAATGATCTTGCGAGTTATCTTATATAAATAAGTAACTCGCAAGACGGGGGATTATTTTCCCTTGTGCCGATCACGTCGGCTACGCTTCTTACGCTTATGCTTCGCAATTTTATATTTGCGCTTCTTTTTAACAGAAGACATATCCTCTCCACTACTTAATTCAGGTTATTTGGGGCGCGTCTTAAAATTGCTAATCTCGGCTATTCGAAATTTTAAGACGCGCCCTGCTCCATATTGCAAATATGGAACTATAGTAAGTAAATAGGGATAAAATGTAAAGAATAACAAACAGAGGTGACTTCGGATCGCTCCGCAACACCTATTTTGGGACACTCTTATTTTATGATTGACCATCTATCAAGATTAAGGTAAAAAATTTTTGAAACTTATTTAAAAGGAGAAAAATCATGTTTTTAAATGATGTATCTGTGACATATAGCGCTGTTCTCATCGCAGCGCTTGTTTATTTTATTTTGGGATCCATTTGGTATGCCCCTTTTCTTTTTGGCCACCGTTCTATCAAGCATGAAGAAGAAGCTTGTCCAACGGATAAAGAATGTTGTGGATGTCATGTGATTTCTTATATGGGTGAATTTATTTTAGATCTTGTAATGGCGTATATATTGGCTGTTGTCATTCAACTTAGCCAAGCAACAGAGATCACGGAAGGGATAAGCGTGGCCATTTGGATGTGGATAGGATTTATAGCCACTACACATTTTTCAGCTGTTTTGTGGGGACGCAAAACACTGAAGAGTTTCTTTATTCATGCTTGTTTTATGCTTATTGGTTTCATGGCGATGGGAGCCATCTTGATTTATTTCAGTTAGGCTGAAATCTATATTTTTATCTTCCATATCTAGTTGTCAGAGATTTTTTGATAATTTTTAAAGAGTTAAAAAGAGAAAATGAAAATCGACGGTTTTTTAAATTTTAAAAAAAAGATGCAAAAATTGTGATTTAAAAGCGGTTTTAGAGCAGAATAAATTTGCATGAATTCTAAAAAAATATTTTAATGCGAAATGAACATTCAAACAAGGAGGAATGTTATGTCCCGTGGCGATAAGTCTAGTTATTCAGATAAACAACAAAGACAAGCCCAACACATTGAAGATAGTTACACAAACCAAGGAGTGAGTGAGCCGGAAGCTGAAAAACTTGCTTGGGCAACTGTCAATAAAACTCATGGTGGAGCATCTAAAAAGGCATCTGGCGCTAAAAAAACTAGCAGTGCTTCTAAGAAAAGTGCTTCAAGTGCAAAAAAAGCAACAGCGGCTAAGAAACGCACTGCAAGTGCCGGAATCAAGAAGAAAGCGGCTAGCACCGGTACTAAAAAGCGTACAGCAAGTACTGGAGCAAAGAAAACGGCAACCGGAGCTAAAAAAAGCACAGCTAAGAAAGCAGCTCCTAAAAAGGCCGCTTCTAAGAAAGCAGCTCCTAAAAAAGCCGCTCCTAAAAAGGCAGTTTCTAAAAAGGCCGCTCCTAAAAAAGCCGCTTCTAAGAAAACTGCTCCTAAGAAAGCCGCTTCTAAAAAGGCCGCTCCTAAAAAAACTGCAACTTCTAAGAGCAAAGCTACAACATCTCGTTCTACAGCTAAAAAAGCTTCTGCAAAGAAGTCAACAGGCACAAAGAAGGCGAGTAGCGTAAAGAGCACTGCAGCTAAAAGCCAAGCTTCTAAATCAAAGGGATCAAAGAAACCAGCTAGTAAAAAAAGCGCAAGCAGCCGTAAAAAGTCTGCTGGTAGCTTGTTAGGTTCTTTATTCTCATTTTAGAAGTAAATATGGGCTTGACATGACTGTTTAGCTTATTTTTCTCTCCTCTGTGTTCTCTCTGTGTCCTCTGTGGTCAATCAATAAATAACCACAGAGAGCACAGAGAACACAGAGAAGGGAGATGGATCATTTAAAATAAGCCTTTCTGAAGATTATTGAGTAAAGACCGAAGATCAATGCCTTTTCCTAAGGCAGGCTGAAATAAATCTCCCACTTTTTTAAAGCGTTTAAGAACCGTTTTAATCGTAAAATCAGTTGGCTTTAAACCCGCTTTGACTTCCGACCATTTAAGCGGTGTTGAAACAGGAGCTTCAGGTCGTGGGCGCACGGAATAAGGAGCGACCACTGTTTGAGCAAAATTATTCTGTAAATAATCTAAATATACTTTTTGTTGACGTTTACGAGGACTACGCTCAAGAGAAGTCAAATCGGGAATTTGTTGATGGATGAAATGAACAATTAAATGCGCAAATTGACTGACTTCTTCAAATGTGTATTGTGCTCCCATTGGCAGATAGATATGCATTCCAGTTGCGCCTGATGTCTTGCACACATGAAGTAAGCTCCACTTGTCTAATAGATGATGAATAACACGCGCAACTTCGATGACTTGATCGAATTCCACATTTTCAGGATCTAAATCAATCACAAGATAGTCAGGATAATACAAAGATTGAAGACGCGAATTAAAAGGATTCAAATCAATACATCCCAAATTCGCGACATATAAAAGGCTCTGTTCATCTTCAATTAAAATATAATCAACCGTACGATTTTTATGTTGTATCTTTTCTGTTCTTACCCAATCAGGAACATGTTCCGCTTTTTTTTGATAGAAACTAGTGCCGGTGATGCCGTTGGGATAGCGACGTAAAGTTTCAGGGCGATCTTTTAAATAAGGCAGAATGAGAGGAGCCACTTGCTGATAATAATGAATTAAATCTCCCTTTGTATAGCCTTCATCAGGCCAATAAATTTTATCTAAGTGTGTGAGCACAGGTTGATGTTTGGTCGTTGTGGGAAGTTTTGTTTGTTGAGAAGGGGAAGAAGCATATTCGTCTCGCTTTTTGATGAGTAGCCATTGTTTACCTTGATTTCCTCGCAGACGGATTAAGGAATAAGCTCCTCGCAATTTTTGTCCGTGTAAAATGAAATTGAGGCGACCCTCTTTAAGCCCTTTCAACAAGAGATGTTCACTCTCTTGACGAGAAGTGGCTTTTGCAGCTGTGTAAGTGCCGCTATCCCAAATTTTGACCATGCCTGCCCCATAATTGCCTTCAGGAATGGTGCCTTCAAAAGTACGATATTCGAAAGGATGATCTTCAACTTGTATAGCCAGCCGTTTTTCTGAAGGATCAAGGGAAGGTCCTTTAGGAATCGCCCAACTTTTAAGAACGCCTTCAACTTCTAAACGGAAATCATAATGTAAATGAGAAGCGTGATGCTCTTGAACGACGAATTCTAAGGCGCCTTGATGAGGAAAATTTTGAAGGCCTTCAGGCTCTGCTGTTTGGCTAAAATTGCGTTTTTGATGATAGTCTTTAAGTCCCATAGATCGCCCCCTTTTCTTTGTGCATAACAGATACCATCTGAAACGTCAAGAAGCGGAGGCAAGTCATCTAGAAGAATTAATTTAAAGGCTCATATAAGGTAAAACGTCGATCAAATTCTAATTGTTTCTCTAAATGAGGAGAAACATAATGGCGAAAATGAATAATCGCTGCGAACATTCCATCAATATAATGAAGTGCTTTTTGACGATCTTGAATAATTTTTTGAACTATATTTTCAAAGTCTTTTCCTAAAAAATGATTCTTAGGTACTTTGCTATTTTTTTCTCTAACCCTATCTTGGAGTTCAACTAAAATCCATCCATAATGTCTAGCCAAATCATTTGCTGCTTCTATAGGAGAGCAAGCCCCTTCTTTGACTTCTTTCAATAATTGCAAGGCAAAATCTCTCAATTCACATTCTACATAGGCATCAATCGCATTGATCGTCTGAGGCGCAATATCACATAAATTAAAAAAATCAGAAAGCGTGGTTTGCTGATTCAAAACAATTAAAGGTCCTCGTAATGAAAAGAGCTTATCCTCCTCTTGCACCGCAATTTTACTTAATAAACTAATATGCGCGCGTTCATAGCCTTCATGATCGAGTTTAGAGCTTGCATAAGAAGACGGAACTACATAAAAATCAGGTTGAAATTGATTTTTTTGATGATAAGGAAAATCAAATTTCTGTAAGTGTGGAGCCTTTTCACTGATATAACGACACATCACATGAAAAAAATTCAACCTTTTCCACATATGACGTTTGCTCATTTCATCTTCTGAAAGATTTCCTTTTCTAAAATCTTCTGCTAAATTAAGCAGGTCTTGTAAACAGGTGCTAAACGGTTTTTTATCTTCCAAAGCTTGCAAGGTAAAGCCTCTGAGTTGTTGCTCGTTCACAGCCTGTTGTTCTTTAGCTTTTCTTTCTGCAGTCTCCAGCATGCGTTCTTGACGATGCAATTTTTTTCTTTTCTGCTTACTTAACATTTTTTTTGACTTAGAAGGTGGATTCTGTTTGTCCACAGTCTTTTGCTTGTCAATAGATTCGTCAAAATAGAGGTCTTCTTCCTCTTTTTGTTCAGTTTGTAAAGGTGTTAAGGTAGGCTTCATCTCGTTTACATCGAAAAATTTCACAACTGGCTGTTCAAAAATCACCTCTGCATCTTGTTCTACACCTATATCTGTCAATAAAGCTTCTAAGCTTTCTGTAAGCTGTTGTCTTTGTCGGGCGTCTTGCAAAGAGCTTTCGATTACATCTTGCTCACCTATCCAGTCATAACCTTCACAATAATCTACATAATTGTCTCTCGTAGATTTAGAGGATAAATGACGAGTTAAGTCTTCTATAAGTTTCTCTAGATTGAATTCATCATGAGTTTGAGAAGCATGCTGCGTCGGAAAAAAAGGAACCTGGACAACAGCTTGTTTCCTGAAATCTTCTGGTCTTAAAGCGAAAGGATAAGAGGTCGCTACAGGATAAAGAATAGATGAACGACATGAAAGATTAGGAGTTAAAGAATAAAAGTAATTAAAATTATTATAATTATAATTATGATTTGGTATTGAAATTGGCATTTTATACTCGTGTTGTTTTGTTTTTTTTGTTGATAGTGTAAATTTTATGATTTAATTATTAATTGTTTATTAAGTTAATTTAAAGTATAAATAAAAATATTTAATACACATTTATTTTCAATTTAATTTAAATTTAAATTAGTTTGTTATTATTTTATTTATAAATTCAATTATTAATAAATAAGGGGGTAGAATGTTTACTTTTAATAGAGTTGAATACAAATTTGAAGGTGTAGATCCTAAAAATTATCAAACAAGTTTGGCAGAGTACGTAGAGCAAGCAGCTGATGCCTTACTTCATCCTTTAGGATTGTTTGGAAAATCTTACAAAATTTCTGTCACTACGAATGCAAAAGGCAATGAATTGATTCCTGGTGAGGTAAAACGTGCAAAAAACAAGTTATCTTGTCTATCTCTCTTAGTTTTTATTGCCTATTTAACGGTGCCTTTTGCTGCTCCTGCTGGATTATTAACAGGTTATCTTCTTAAAAAAATTGCTGGTTCTAGTTCGAGTGTAGCGGCTAAGCATGAATACATTCGGGGATTTAGTGAAGACAAATTAAAGCAGCAGTTAACAAGTCAATTACTTGTTGACACGCGTTTAAATGGAGAACAAGGCAGTAACGCTGACATGTATGGGATGGGATTAGGCATTATGTGTGGTCCTTGCATTCAGGGATGTGGATGCGTGAAATAGGAGTAGTTGAATATAAATTTTACAGGATGCGCAAGAGTAGGCAAGATGAGTAGGATGGGTTCTAATATCTATCTACTAATCTTGCACATCTTGTTAAAAAATTGTGGAGGAAGAGAGGGAAATAGCTGACATACATTTAAAGCAAGATTTCCTAAACTCGGATGTAAAAATAATTGATGTAACCTTTTTCCTAACCAAATGGAAGAGGTACAGCGCTTTCTCCAAATCTTTTTGAAACCAACTGCATCATCTTGTATCGCACATTCAGCGGCTAAATAGCCGCTGATAATCGCTAAAGAAAGACCATTGCCGCTAGCGGGAGGAATGGTTCCCATTGCATCTCCTAAAAAATAAGCTCTTGGCCAATCCGGTGTTTGCCTTAAACCAAATTCTGGAACTTTCGTTTCCATCCATGTTTCAAATAAATTCTCTCCCGATTCTATTAAGCGCTTCAAAATTGGGTGACTGTCGATTAAACTTTGCATGAAGTCTTGTGAAGAAGGGGCAGATTTCACTTTCTCTACATGTGCTAAGCAGGCTAAATTCACTTTTCCTTCTTCGATGGGGACCAGACCTAAATAAGCCCCCGGAAAGGAAAACATTTCCAAAGTAGAATCTAAAGAAATATGCGCAAAATGAGCTTTAAATCCGATATAGGGCATGCGAGGGGCTTGTTGAGTAAGATGAGGAATGCGTCCTGTTGCAATCAATAACTGTTTAGCTTCTAAGATTTCTCCTGACTCTAATGTTAAGCGATGATTTTCTTGCAGCGTAGAAGCAGGGGTGAGTTGTATGAGTTTTGTATGAGTCCGTACGATGCCTCCTTTTTTTGCCACTTGTTCAGCTAAATAAGGATCGAATCTCAGATGAGAGAGGCTGCCAGCCAGAGAAGGAAAAGTGAATTCTAAAGAAGTAGAGGGAGTGTGAATGCGTGCTTGTTGAATGGGGAGGGGATGAATATGCCAGCGATGCAAAATGTTTAAAGCAGCGGGAGAAAAAAATTCGCCGCAAACTTTATGAGCGGGATAGCTTCCTCCTTCGATGACAAGCGGAGAGGCTCCTACTTCAGTCAAGCGCATGGCAGCACACAAACCCGCCGCTCCTCCACCCAAAATGACATAATCAAATATTTTCATATTTTCTTCAGACCTAATGTGTCTATTTTGACAATCCAACGAAAAGCCCAATGCCAAGTGACTGTACAAAATTGGAGATCAATATCTGCTGCTTTTAAATAATTCCACCACTCTTCGCGCTTAAAGGCGCGACGAATAGAGAGAAGCCCATCATGCCAAATGAGACGATTGCGAAAGAAAAAGGGAACGAGACAGGCAAATCCTAAACTAGCCAGAGGATGTCGATGCAAATCGTTTAAGATCACAGCGTGCTTGGCTGTTTGACAAGCTTGCTTTAAAAATTGAATTAAGTCGTTATCAGATAAATGATGGCATACCAGGGTCGATGTGACGACATCAAATTGGTTGGGAAGATAATCGAGTTGTGGTTGAGAAGGAATCTGAAATTGCACATGGGGTAATTTATTTTTTTCTAAATGCTCTTGAGCAAACTGAATGGCCTCTGGTGCGATATCGATTCCTATTACTGTAGCTTGAGGGTAGCGTGCGGCTAAGCGCATGGTAAAGAGTCCTCCGCCACATCCGACATCCAAAATAGAAGTAGGAGGAAAAGGCAATTGATTAAATGCGTTAAAAGTGGCACGATCTCCGCCTAAAAAGCGCCCCACTCGATCAAGCTGATACAAACAATCGCGATATTCGGCTGCTGTATAATGAGAAGGCCCTAAATCCAATATTTCAGGTTGATGCGAGCGTTGGCTTAGCATGCAGTTTCTCTTTGTAATAAAAGTCCTTCGAATGATAAACCGGGTCCAAACGCAATTCCTATGGTCCAGGGATGTAACTGGGCTTGGCGAGAAAGATGATCCAGAACAAATAAAAATGTTGCACTCGACATATTTCCATAGTTGGCTAATATATCCCAAGAAGAAAGTGTTTGATGAGAATGAAGCTGCAAAGCTCTTTCTACGGCTTGTATGATGGATTTTCCTCCTGGATGAATCGCCCACTCACATTGATCAAATGGCAGATCATGAGGCAATAGTCCATCTACAAATTGCTTGATATGACGTTTGATCAAAACCGGAACAGCAGGAGATAAGCGCATAGAAAAACCAAAATCACCTGCTTCCCATGACATGCGCTCAAGAGAGTTTTCAATTCCCATTGAATGGCTTTTCATCATATTCCAAAGGGGTTTTTCTGTTGATTGCGGCTGACTGCCCACAATGGCAGCTGCAGAGCCATCGGCAAAAAGCGAATTGCCCACCAATGTGTCATAATCTTGATGCGCTTGGACATGCAAACTGCAAAGCTCTGTACAAACAACTAAAATGCGATGCGCTGGATTTTCTTGTGCAAAGGCACGCGCAACGGACAAACCTTTAAAAGCTCCGAAGCATCCCATAAAATTAATGCTTAAACGATTGACGGTGGGGGATAGTCCTAATTCTTGCATCAAATAATATTCAATTCCCGGTGCAATGGCGCCTGTGCAAGAAACAGAGATGATGTGGGTAATTTCAGAAAGATTGCCCCCCCATCGTTCTAAAGCTTGCAGAGCAGATTTTTTGGCTAATGAGGGTGCTTCTTGTTTATAGATGAGGTTGCGTTCAGACATTCCCGGCACAGTGTGAGGATAATGACGGCCTAAAAATCCCCATTCATCTTGTTTTTTGTGAAAATCCCCAACAACCGAATGTCGTTTTTCAATCGCAGAGTGCTGATAAATATTTTTGACCATTAACTCTTTTTCTTGATCCATATCTAGAATGCGAATAAATTGATCAGCAATTTCTGTTTGAGGGTAACTATAAAGAGGAACGGCTGTTCCTAGAGCCAAAATAGCTGCGGACATAACCAGCCTTTAATATGTAGATTTAAATTTATGCATCATACAACGTTTTTTGTTTTTTTCATCAGTTTATCTTTTTGGTCATTGCAAGCAGTAGAGAATTTAGTTCCGCTTGTTATTTCTAAAATCCCCCATGAAGGTAAACCTTATACCCAAGGATTAGCGATAGAAGAGGGGATACTCTATGAGAGCACCGGTCTTTATGGGCAGTCGAGTTTGCGTTGTCTTGATCCCGCGACAGGAAGAGTCCTCCAACAGCTCCCTCTTTCTTCTCATTTATTTGCAGAAGGAGTCGCGGCATTAGTAGATAAACTTTTTCAAGTGACGTGGCGGGAGCAATCAGCTTTTGTTTATGATCGTCATTCTTTAAAGCTCATACACACTTTTCCTTATCAAGGAGAAGGATGGGGATTATGTCATGATGGCGAGCAAAATCAATTGTGGATGAGTAATGGAACAGCTCTGTTGACTCAACGCGATCCTCACAATTTCGCCATTCACAAAACCTTACAAGTCAAGTGGCAAGGTAAACCGGTCCGTCACTTAAATGATTTAGAATGTGTAGGAAATGAATTATATGCCAATATATGGCAAAAAGACACAATTGTGCGCATTGATAAGCAAACAGGAGAGGTGACAGGGGTCATTGATGCTTCGCGTTTACTGACTTCACAAGAAAAAAGAGAATTAAATCCTGAGGCTTGCTTAAATGGAATTGCATTTCGTACAGAAACTGACACTTTTTTTATCACGGGCAAATATTGGCCTTGGATTTTTGAAGTGCGTTTTGTCAAGGTTAACACATTATAATTTTTTTAAATAACCAGTACTTTTTAAAAGCTCAATGCAGAGGCGCAAGAGACGCAAAGGCGCAGAGAAAAAATAGAGAGAAATTTAAAGGCTGTACAAAATTTTCTAAGGTATGCGAAGTAGAACCTCTTAAATTTTCTGTTTTGAATTTATCTTGTCTTTCTTTGCGCCTTTGCGTTGAGCTTTTAGGAAGTACTGGTTATTTAAAAAAATTATAATGTGTTAACCCTGTAAGTTTTATTCCTCAGATACCTTAAAATTAAATGAGATAAATAATTAGATAAATTTTAAATTGTGTGTGATTAATGACTGTTAATCAAGAGCTTAAAGACTATTTAGATCGTCGTTTTGGACAAGAGGACCAAGTTTTGCATGCGATTCGTACGCAAACAGTGGCAGAAGGATGTCCAGATATCCAAGTCTCTATTTATAGCGGACGTCTCCTCTATTTATTGGCTAAAATTCAAAATGCCAAGCAAATTTTAGAAATTGGGACATTAGGAGGATATAGTACTGCGTGGTTAGCAAAAGCGCTTCCTGCTGGAGGACGCCTTATTTCTTTAGAAATAAATCCTGATTATGTCACTAAGGCTCAGAAACATTTACATCATTTCACTCAGATTAAGATTGACATTCGTTTAGGTCATGCGGTGGATTCTCTTGCACGACTGGTAGAAGCCAAGGAAGGACCCTTTGATTTGATTTTTATTGATGCAGACAAAGAAAATAATGTTCTTTACCTCGATTGGGCGTTAGAACTGTCTCGTTTTGGGACGCTTATCTTAATTGATAATTTGATTCCCAAAGGGGAAAAGGTCGGGTATGCGGGTCATCCGGACGCCCAAACGATTTATGATTTTAATGATTATTTAGCCCAACATCCGCAATTAGAAATTGCGGCAATTCCTGTTCTGGCTGGGCCTCAAGCGCGCTTGGATAGTCTAGCGATTGCGCGTGTTACCAAGAATCCATAGGGGTTTTTTCGTCTTTACAATTTTTTTATATTATTTTTATGTTTCCTTGTCTATAATCCATTACAATTTATTTAAAAATTAATGTAATAGAGGAAAATAACATGAAACAGTGGATTGCCCTAGCCCTTCTAGTCATATGCTTAATGAGTCAATCGTTCTTAAGTTTTTCAAGATCTTCCCTTTTTCCCATCTTTGATGCCCCATTAAATGCTGTTGTTCCACGTAACTTACGCATTTCAAAAGTTCCGTTGGAAAATACCTCTTTAAATTTTAGAGGATTAAATAAACTCAAAGCATCAGGAAGTGGTCAATTCTCAGAAAAAACATTTATCGAGATGTCTTATCAATTGCCAACTAATCTCAATCGTTTGGTTGTTTTGGACCTCAGACAAGAGTCGCATGGGTTGGTCAATGGAACCCCTATTAGTTGGACAGATGGTCATCATAATTATGGCAATGTCAATAAAACCAAGAAAGAAATCGAAGCAGATGAGCAACAACGCCTACAACTAGCTGTTCAAGCGGGGCGTATCTTAGTGAATCCTGTAGAAGAGCCTGCAAAATTAATTGTTTCCAATGTCAAAACAGAGCGTGAATTTGTCGAAAGCCTAGGCTGCACTTATATCCGCTTGCCTGTTGTGGATCATAACCGTCCTTCAGATCAAGCCCTTGATCAATTTATTGATATCGTTAATACCTTATCTAACGATCAATGGGTACATTTTCATTGCAAAGCGGGTAAAGGAAGAACAACCACTTTCATGACTTTACTAGATATTATGCAAAATGCGCAGTACGTTAGCTTGGAAGATATTTTAGCCAGACAGCAATTAATTGGTGGAATTGACTTAAATGAAACCAATAAAAAGACGGATGAAAGAGTAAGAGCTGCTAAAGAGCGTATTGAGTTCATCCAACAATTCTACACCTACTGCAAACAAGTTCCAGATTTCCATATGACATGGTCAGATTGGGCTAATCAACAAGCTATTTTTGTTGCCAATCGTTAATGATGACTTGAGCCATTCTTAAAGCGGCAATAGCTGCTCCTTCGGAATGGCTATTTTCTGTTGTATCTCCTCCAATTTGAATTCTACCAAAAGGCTCTCTCAACTTTTGCGCTAAAGCGTCGAAACGAGAGCGTTTTTGGTCCAAAGGCCAATAAGCAACTGCTTGCGGGTAAACATTAATTTGTGAAGAGGTGATATATGTGCAAAAACCAGGAAATAGGCACTGCAGTTGTTCACCGGTTTTGTCTAGGATTTCTTGTGAAGACAAGCTTGACCATTTGACTGCTTTATCTCCATGAATTAAAATGGTTAGAATTAAATCTTGGTCTTTTGACAATTGTTTTTCAAAATCTGTAGAATTATAGATAGCGCCAATGAGCTGATCCGTTAATAAAGTGAAAAGCCCTTCTTCCCCCTCTTCTTCCCCATATTGAGCCCATAGTTTCTCTGCTTCTCGTTTTAAACGATAAAGCACTTTGATGTAGCTGGCAAATTTTGTCGTTTGAATGGCTTTAAGACGATCTTCGCTCAACTGAGGAATAAATTTGATTGAGTTGATAGCAAATAAAGGAACAGTGACAACTGCATAACATCCTTTTATTTGTTGTTCAATTTTATTTACATCTAAGTAGCTGACGATCACGTGATTGTCATTTTGTTCAATTTGAGTGACATGACACTCTGTATGAATTGTTCTTTTTGGTAACTTATTCACCAAAGCGTAAATGTAATTTTCATTTCCTCCTAGGACATGAGCACTTTCTTCTCCAAATCCATCTGGAGATTCTAAAAAAATTCTCATCTCGTCAATTCCATCAAGTGCGCTAATTTTATCCCATTCAATAGAAATTTCTGCTTCAAGTGTAATGCGAATCCATTCGTTGGCCTTATGTGACAGATGGCTTCTATGAACGTATTCTGCAAAACTGATATCCATAAAACTTTTAAGGTTAGCGGGTAGTGGTTTGCCTTTAAAATAAGAACCATACAGCTCTTTATATAAATTCCATGTTTTATAATTCCATTTTTTCAAAGCTTCTCTTTCTTCTTCTGTAAATAGTTTGATAAAATAATCAGGCCCGCAATGTCCCCCGTGCGGTAATATTTCTTGGTTGATCATGACACTGGTGGCAGTAGGACAACTTAACATTAGGGGGAGTTTGAGTTCCTTTAGAAGCGCGAAATGAGGAGTGCGTTCCCAATATTCCTCCATATGAGCTTCTGCAGTCGCATTATCTGAATAGTAGAGAGTCTGAACTCTGCCGCCAATACGATGGCTGCTTTCAAGGATAATAGAAGGAATGTTTGCTTTTCTCAAATGATAAGCAGTAATGAGTCCCGTTAAGCCAGCCCCTATAATAATCACTGGATTTGTGTAATCATGGGTAGATTTAGATGTTGATGAATTTTCTGGTTCATTTTGCATATGGTGAGTGATTATTTCCTGCAATAAGTGAGTAGATAAATCTAATAGACATTCTTTTGAATGTGTATATTTGTTAGATAATTTTTATACAATATAAAGCATAAGAAGCTCAAAAATATGGCCTGGATGTGTCTTACAATATATTTTTAAGTCCTGTTTTCTATAAAAAATTTTAACGCTTATCAACGAAAAATCTGGCAAAATCTGGCAAAATCTGGCAAGATCTGGCAGAATCTGGCAATAATAACATCTAAAAAGGAATAGATGATGGTAGATATCAAAGAAATAATATCTTGGCCTGAAGGAAAGACTATAGAATTTAAGAGGGACTTATCTTCCATAAAACCTATTCTAAAAACACTGATTGCTTTTGCAAATACTGCAGGTGGAATATTATTAATAGGTAGGGATAACAATAGAACAATTGTAGGAGTAGATGATGTTTTTACCGCTGAAGAAAAACTTGCTAATGCAATAGCAGATAGTATCTATCCTCCTTTAATGCCAGAAATTGAAACAACTTCTTTCGAAGGAAAAGCTTTAATTATTGTTCGTGTAGCACATTGGAGAGGTCCATTCTATTTGAAAACACAAGGACCAGAAGAAGGAGTGTATGTTAGGCTGGGCTCTACCAATCGAATAGCAGGGCCAGAATTGATAGCTGAATTAAAACGTTCTATTCATAATATTTCATTTGATCAATTACCATGTCCGGAAGTTAATGTACAAGGTTTAGATATGGAACGTATAAAACAAGCTTTTTCAAATGTTGGTCGAGAAGTAAATCAAAAAGAATTAGAAACTTTAGGCATTTTGGTTTCGCATGCAGACAAGCTTGTATGTTCGAATGGAGGTTTAATACTTTTTGGTCAAGATCAATTACGAGAAAAATATTTTCCAAATGCCAAAGTTCGATGTGCTCGGTTTCAAGGTATAGATAAAGTAGATTTCATTGATCAATATGATTGTGAGGGGACTATTCTGGAAGCAATGAAAGACGTACCTAATTTTATTAGACGAAATACACGATTGGCTGCAAAAATTGACAAGATTCAGCGAGAAGATATTCCTGAATATGCTTTGATAGCTATTCGGGAAGTTTTAACTAATGCATTAGTACATGCGGACTATTCAATCCAAGGAATGAATCCCAGAGTAGCTATTTTTTCAGATAGATTAGAGATAGAAAATCCTGGAATGCTACCTTTTGGATACACATTGGATGAATTCGTTGCAGGTGTAAGTCATATCCGCAATAAGGTTATTGCTCGTGTATTTCGAGAGCTTCATTTGATGGAAGAATGGGGAACGGGTTATAGACGTATCACTGAGGCTTGTCAATTTGGCGATTACCAAATTCCTACTTGGGAAGAATTTGGAACAGCAATTCGTGTTGTTTTTAAACCACATGCGGGTGTCCAAGACAAAATTGATTCATTTTCTTATCAACAAGTAAAAGAGATCACGCTACGTCAACAGAGAATCCTCAATTTCCTACATAACAAAGAACCACTCAGTGCCAAAAAAATCCATGAAGACTTCAAAGAACAAATAGCTGAAAGATCTCTTAGAAAAGACCTTTTAGATTTAAAAGCTAAAGGTTTGCTTAAAAAGCTTGGAAGCGGGCCAAGTACTTTATGGACTATCGTTGAATAAAAGAATAGCTATTATTCTTCCGGTTCTATGACTTTAGCTTTAGCTGGTTGATGTTTCACCCAAAAAGGAAGTTCCATTCGCCCTATAAACCGTGGTAGGCGAATGATCCATTGCAGGAGAAATGTCTTTTCGACGAAAGTATCAATGCGATCCCATTTCTTAAAATCCTTCTTAGGACTCATCCAACGACGAAAAGCACCGCGACGATCAACTTCTTCTCCCGTCACCACTTCTTTTAATGTATTGGCAAAGCATGTACACGTGCTCTTCAATGTGGATTTATAGAGATATTGAATTTTTTCTACTTCTTCTGCCGATAATGCAGGATTTTGCGGACGATCATTCAATCGGCGGTTAGGATTATTCATGAGCACTTGCACTTCATGCATGTATAGCTGTGCTTTTTCAAATTGCTCTTTTGTAATCTCTACTTCTTCTACAATGAGTTGATGGCTTGGAATCGGCATGTAAGACATGGGATCAGGACTTTCAAAGCGTTTGCGACTATCAAGCGGATGAAAATAATAACCGACGTTATAAATATTCTGCTTTTTACTAAATTCTTGTCCTTGATAAATCGGTTCCGTTAATTCTGCCCACGAATGTCCATGCGCACGAAAATCCAACAGATGACGGAAAACGGTTGATAACACTCCCCACCATGTTTTTTCTAATGCATACAAAGGAAGGCGCGTGACAACGCGAAACATATAAGTGGGTTGATCTGTTTTTTCACGAAAAGCTGCAGGGAGATCTTTCCAATGGGAATGTTCATGATCTTCTATTCCATCAGCCAAATAAGCTTGCGAAATGAGGGCTCCCTTCTCATTTGTCTTTAAATCAGCTAAAGATTGATACTGATAATGGCTCAGTTCTACTTTAGCTAAAATTTCTTCTATTTTCTGGTCAGCATCTGCTTGTTGAGGATGTTCTCTTAACTGCTTTAATTCTGTTAAATGAGGAGTATCGATATGATCCGCTGGTAAACGATCTAAAATGAGTTGAATATGCTCAGGCGTGTCTAAGAAGCTTTTTCCTGCTTTAGCACGTATATAAACTGCTTCCGCATCTATTAAAATAGAGGTCTCTTTGTGCTCTGGATTCGCTTTAGCAATGACATAATGAAGAGAATTATTTTTGAGAATGGAAAACAATTGATCGGTCGGTTTCCCGTCTTCTTGAATGAGCTCTTCTAATTTAAGAGAAGGAATCTGCGCTAAACACTTATGTGCAAAGACGGCGTTTTCTAGACGTTTAAAAGCAGATCCTGTTTGTTGACAAACTTTAATAAATTTGGCAACTGCCTCTAAAGTCGGTTTATAATTCGCTTTTCCCTGTGCTTCCGCAAGCTGTTGAATCAAATGTTCAGCCACAGCTTCATTTTGCTGTGCTGCTAATCCCCAACGCAAATGACGCACTTGACGTTCGCCCCATGTGGCAAGACGAAGCTCTTGTTTTTGATCCACAATAAAAGTGTGTCCTTGACTAAGATGACGCAATTTTGTCTGATCTAAAGGAGATAGCATTTTAATTCACCATTAATTTAATAAATAAGTTAAATTTTATACTAAATTTGATTTAAAGTAAATGTTAAATTTATTAAATGTTAAGCTAATTCAATTAACGTTTTGTTAATTTCAATTAAAATTTCTTTAAATTCTAAATTTCAAAAAAAGACATGGATTCAACTCGGAAATTTGTTATAAAGATCTCTTTTTCAGGGGAGTGGACATGTATAGAGGACGATGGATCTTTCATTTTTTGAGTCAGTTAAGTTTTATGGTCTCTTTATATGCGACCCTAGAAGTAGCGGATCTCAGTTTAGAAGAAAAAGTGGGTCAGCTACTAATGGTGCACTTTCACGGCCAAGAAGACAATGAAGAGGCGCGTTGTTTGATCCAAGAGGCACATGTGGGGGGCATCATCTATTACACATGGGCGAATGGATTAACAGGTCCTTTGCAAGTGCGTGAGTTAAGTCGAGGACTGCAGCTCATGGCTAATCAAACTTCTCATCGGCTGCCACTATTTATTGCTGTGGATCAAGAAGGAGGATTGGTCAACCGTTTGAAAGCAGGTTTTACTGTTTTCCCTGGAAATTATGCTTTAGGACAGACGGAAAATTGGCAATGGGGCGAAGACAGCGCATGGATGACCGGGCAGGAACTTCAAGCAGTGGGTGTTAATGTGAATTTAGCTCCAGTGGTAGATGTTTTTAGTCGTTCATCGAATCCAGTGATTGGAATTCGTTCTTTCGGTGCAGATCCTGAAAAAGTGGCCCGTTGGGGGCAATATATGCTGAAGGGGTATCATAAAGCAGGCGTGTTGACCGCTCTTAAACACTTTCCGGGGCATGGAGATACGCAAGTGGACTCTCATGAGGCTTTACCACGAGTCGAGAAAACTCGCGCAGCACTTGAACAAGTGGAATTAGTTCCCTTTCGCACCTTGGCAAAAGAGGCGGACATGATTATGACAGCTCATCTTTTCGTACCCGCTATAGATGAAGAACAGATTGTCACTTTTTCGCAAAAAGCTGTTGAGCAATTGCTGCGAAAAGAATTGAATTTCTCGAGGGTGATTGTGACCGATTCTCTAGCGATGCAAGGTGTTTTAAGTCAATCTCTTTCTCTCGAAGAAGCGGCGCTTAAAAGTTTAGAAGCGGGACATGATGTGATTTTGTTGGGTGGGAAACAATTGCTAGCTTCTCAAAATGGATTTGAAATTACCCTAGAAGATGTTTTAAAAATTCATCATTTCTTAGTAGAAGCTGTCAAACAAGGACGTCTTTCAGAAGAGCGTTTAAATCAATCTGTGCAACGTATTTTGGATTTAAAGCAGCGGGGAGGATTATTTCGAGAAGCGCAACCGGAAACAACATTTGATTCCTCTGTGCATGCTGATTTAGCTGCACAAATTGCGCAAAAGGCATTACGCCTTGAAAAAGGTCAGCAATGGCTTCCTGTCAATTTATCGACTCAAAAAATCTTATTGGTGGCTCCTTCTTGTTTACAAGGGGAGTTGCAACAAACAGCGTGGACTTTTCCAGGAACTCATCATCAAGTCTTCTATTTTAAAAATTTGAATCTAGATGCAGAGACGCTTCAGCAAATTGAAGAAGCGACAGCAGGTGTTTCCACTTGTGTCTATTTTGCCTATAATGTGTGGAAATATCCGGCTGAGCAAAAACTCTTTCATTTTCTTAAGAGACAAGTTCCTCTCACGATAGCTATCGGGGTGTGCGATCCGCAGGATCAACTGTTTTTGGCTGAAGCAGATGTCTTACTTTTGACGTTTAGTCCTGTTTCTTGTGCTTTACAAGCGGCTTATGACTATTTAACGGGTGGTAACTCACAAAATAATCAAAATGTCGTTCATCTTCCTCCTGCTCTTGCTCAGCAAATCGGGTTGCAAATTTGGCAAAATGAATGCGGCAGAAAGTATGATGGGTTAACCACCTGGAATCAAGGCGAAGAATTTGCCTCTTTAGGAATAGGGCATTTCATTTGGTATCCGGAAAACGTGCCTAAAATCTTTCAGGAGTCTTTTCCGGAGTTGTTATTGTTTTTGAAAACGCAAGGTGTGATTTTGCCTGCGTGGTTAGAACAGGCAAAAGGATGTCCGTGGCGTAAACGTGAAGATTTTCAGGCAGCTCAAAACCAACAGGCTTTGCGAGAGTTACGCCTATTATTGGTCCAAAATATTGATTTGCAAACTTTATTTATGGTGCAACGTTTACAAAGAGCTTTACCTTCTTTTTTAACGCGTATTCCTGTCGATAAACGGGCGCATATTCGCTTTCAATTTCAGCGCCTGGCTCAAACTCCCGCAGGGATTTACGCGCTCTTAGACTATTTAAATTTCAAAGGAGAAGGGCTCACTTATCAAGAACGTTATAAAGGACAAGGCTGGGGCTTGTTGCAAGTTTTAGAACGCTTGCAAGGGACACAAATTGGACGGTCTGCTGTAGAGGAGTTTGTGGTAAAAGCCAAAGAAATGTTAATGTTGCGCGTGGAACATGCTCCTCCTGAAAGAAAAGAAGGGCGTTGGTTAAAAGGATGGTTTAATCGTTTAGATACGTACACTTATTTTGCTTTTAAAGAATAAATGTTAATGAAATACTTAGTCTTTATAAATAGAAAATGACAAGGATAGGTTTTATGGTTGCACTTACATCTTATGCACAAACAAGTCAAAGAGCTGTTTTAAATGCCATGACATGGCAAATGGGACTTCAAATCATAGGAGCTTCGCTTCTACTTGCATTTTGCAGTCAAATTAAGTTGGTTTTACCTTTTACGCCAGTTCCTATTACTTTTCAAACATTAGCCGTTTTATTGATTGGCGTGAGTTTGGGAAGCCGTGCAGGAGCGTTAGCGATTTTGTGTTACTTTGCAGAGATTCTCATGGGACTTCCCGTATTATCGGGGGGAACGGTGGATCCCTTGATCTTTTTGGGACCTAAAGGTGGTTATGTCTTGGGTTTCTGTGCGCAAGCCTTTTGCATGGGCTGGTTCGTAGAAAAAAGTTTTTGGTCAAGAAACGTCACGCTATTGATTGGTGGCCTTGTGTCTTGTGCTTTACAACTGACATTAGGCATGTGGATGCTGGCAGCTTATGTGGGTTGGAATCATGTTATCATGATGGGATGCGTGCCTTTTATTCCGGGTGAGATTCTCAAAGTGCTGGTTGTAGCGTTTGGTATGAATAAGTTTCAAAGTAAACTGTTCAATTGAAAAATTAAAAACATTGCTAAAAGATATTTAAAATTTTAATATCTGTTTTTTGACAATTGTTTAAAACCAGTAACTCAATTAGAGGAATATGAATTCTTACATCTATCTCTTATCTTTGTGCTTTGTGTGGCAAATACTCAAGCGGAAACCCTATTTCAAAATCAAGGTAACGATTGTTTAATTAGTCCAGCTCGCTATCGAAGTTCTAATAAGTGTCATAAGCGTAATCCTCCTATTTGTAGAGTAATCAATAAACTTTTACGATGTGATAATAGAACACCTCAACAAGGTCCAACAGGCCCACAAGGGCCAACAGGGCCCACGGGACCACAAGGTTCAATAGGGTTAACAGGACCAACAGGACTAACAGGGGCAACAGGACTAACGGGACCGGTAGGACCAACAGGGCCAGCACCTTTGGCTAATTTTATATCCCTATACACTTTGGCTGACGGACAAGCAATCCAGCCTAACAATCCTGTTATATTTACAAGTTTAAGTGATAGTGGTGGAACGATCTCTTGGGTGGGTGGTGGTTCTGGTGGGGACATCATAATCAATACACCTGGAAGTTATCAAATTATGTATGGTATCTCTATTGTCCAGGGTGATAGTTTAGTTGGTGTGCAAACGAATGATAACGGGACTACCACCATTATTCCTGCCTCTTTATTTAGTAATCGAACATTGATAGGCCTATTAGGAGGTGTTACATTCGACATTCCAATACCTGCTCCGGGCACGGTAATTAGCTTAGTGAACTTAAATACTGTTGGTAATATTACTTTAGAAAGTGGTGCTATTGGGGATAGGTCACCTGTATCAGCTTTTATTGAAATTCATCAAATTCAATAGTTTTTACTTAACTCATCTTACGCAAATTGAAGTTTGAACAATTCTAGCTAATCGCGGTAGCGATCAAAAGTGGGTAGCCCTGCGTGAAGCGAAAGGCCGGTAGGCCTGTAGCGGAACGTGGGGATCTGATCCAAAATAAAATTAGAGTCGCGGAAGCGACGACAAGTATGAACGTCTCATTAATCTATCGCTGCTAACCGCAGCTCAATTATTTTTTGCATCGCTAACCCCACGTTCCGCTACAGGCCTAACCGGCCTTTCGCTTCACGCGGGGCTCTTTTAATCGCTACCGCGATTAGCTAGAATTGTTCAAACTTCAATTTGCGTAGATGAGTTACTTAAGGAGCCGTTTCTGAGTCGCCCTAAAGGGCTTAGCGACATCGTTTAATAAGAATGATTATTAAATTTTCAAACTACTCTCCGAGCGCAGCATCCAAGCTTGCCATTTGAGCCACGCCAATCCTAACAGATAGCCGCTTGCAGATAAGCCTAAGCACATAATTTCTTTGGGTAAGCCCCATTCTGCTGAGCGTGATAGCCAAAACCCCACTCCACCTAGAATGACAGCCATCCATGCGGCAAGGGTTTGACCTTTCGGATTAAAAAGAGCTGCACAAACAGGAACAAGTAAGCAATAAACCGAGAGTTCATAACTCTGAATTAAAAGACCGACAATCTCTTTTGCATAAAAAGAACCAATGATTGCTCCCACTCCAATGAGGGCTGTAATACCACGGCACATGGCAAGGGATTGTACGCCTTTAAATGAAGCTAAGTTAAAATCTTGGGTCAAATTCGAACTCACCGCATTCAATAAAGAGATCGCAGTCGATAGAATCGCCATCATCACTGCACATCCAATGAAAGCAGACATAGCAGGCGATGTAAAGGCCTGTATGACATTCATAAACACACTCGAGCCTGGTTGCATGACGACACCTGCTTGTTTGCCTAAAATGCCAATAAAGACAGGAATCACGCAAACCACTAGTGTACATACTGCAGAAGCCGCCGCTGCTTGGGTGACCACGCGTGGAGAATTCGCTGCAAAGCAGCGTTGCGCCATATCTTGCTCAATCACCATAAAAAGCAAAGGCATCAGCAACCATCCACTGAACTTCGTGGTATCGAATTCAAAAAGAGGGCTATTCCATCCGGCTGTCACGATCGCAGGCAATGTAAAAGAGCCGTCATACAGGATAAAGCCGAATCCAATCATAAAGACAATGATGAAAAAAAGTGCCTGTACAATATCAATGGAGACAACGGCTTTGAGTCCTCCTCTGACAGTATAGACAATCACAATGCTCCAAAACGACAAAAATAAAAGCGGGTGATCTAAACCTAAGCTTAGCATAAATTTGCGCGAAGCAATCACTTGTGCAATTAAAATCATGAAGAGGGAAATAATGGAAAGCAAGGAGGCAATTTTCTTTAGCATGCGAGATTGATATACCACTTCAAAAAGCTCGGCGACTGTCGATACTTGAAATTGCGCGAGTTTTTTTCCCACTCCTAAGGCGAGCACCACGAATCCTAGACAAGCGCCTAAAGGATACAGAAGCACAGTCCATCCAAACTGATAAGCTTCTTCTGCCGATCCTAAAATTAATCCCCCGCCAATTTGAGTGGCGACAAATGTCATAAAAAGAGGGAAAAAACGTACCTCTCGGTTGGCCAGAAAATAAGCTTCTTGGTCTTGCATATTGCGAGCAGCTCTTTTGCCTACCCATAAACAAATAAATTGAAGAAGAGCAAGTACACCCACGAAAATAGTAATATTCATCTTTAATCCTTAAATTAAAATTAACCTGTAATCAAACGTATTAAATAGAGTTTTGATTCGTCAAAGGCGAATCGATTAGCAAGAGTGTAAAGAATGATGGGGATGATGGTGGGCAGCAAGAACAAAAGAAAGAGAAACACATTCAACGGCAAAAGGCCGCAATTTATTTATATCTGATCGCTGACAGATCGGTTGCATAAAAATTCCTTCTTATCAAAGTTCTTAGCTTTTACCTCATACCCTAAACAGGTTATGAATAAGCAAACAGCTTTGATAATCAGTATAACAAATTATTTGATTTTTAGTCAATTAAAAAATGATTAATGTTTGCTTAACACCTATCAATTTATCTTATTAATTTTGTACACCAATGAAATAAATCCCATAAACTTGGTAGACAAATAAATCGTTGTGCGCATCTTAGAAGATAGCGCAGCCCACGCTTAAAATAAGAAACTAGGCTGCGATTAG